>NZ_JBEPPW010000028.1:0-18953 GCF_040547525.1 Roseovarius sp. MBR-6
CATCAGCGCCAAGCAGCATAACATCAACCAACAGAGCCGGAGCCCTCCAGACCAAAATCACGCCGCCTGTTCCAAATCATTCGACGACGGACAGTGACCGTGTTCTAGCAGTCCCGACAGTCAAGGCAACGAAAAAACGCATCTCTTCATGGGATGCGAATGCCCTGTTGCGGCCTTGTCCCACGCTGAAAAGGACAAGATATTGCATCTGACCCAAGACCTCCCCGTCCTGCCGGACGGCTGGACGAAAGGCGCTGTCATCGCGCTTCTGTCAGAGATCGCTCCGCATATCGGGTTGCGCCCGGCGCGCCTCGCGGTGCTGAATTACATCATCGGGCGGACCCGCGCCTCCGACTGGACCTCCCCGCATCGGGAACCGGTGTTCTTTGGGGCGCAAGACCTGGCGGCTGTCGAGTTGGGCAAGACACCGCGCCAGCTGCGCACGGATGAGGCCGCGCTGGCCAGGCTCGGCCTGATCGTGAAACGCGTTGCGGCGAACGGGGCCCGCTATGGCCGCGCCGAGCTCGGCTTGGTTTTTACACCACTGATCGCGCGGTTGGACGAGTTCATCGCCCTGCGCGAGCGGCTTCGAGCGGAACGGGCCGAACTGCGCGCGTTGAAGGACCTTCGGTCCCTGCGGCTGCGGCACATGAAGCGGGCGATCTCCGCTCTACCCGCCGGTGCCAAGCAAGACCCAGAAATTGCAGACGTCCTCGCCGAATTCGCGGCTTGGCCACGCAGTGATGCCTTGAGCCGTCTCGGTCTGGACCGGCTTACCGCCCACCTGCAGGCAAGTTCTGATCTATGCAGCCGCATCGATGACTGGCTTGAAAAGCGCGGGCTTTCTTCCGGCGAACCAGCGGAAAACTTCCGGCCCTTTTTACAGAACAGCAAGGAAGAATTTCAAAATGTAGAGGCACTTTCGGCTGTGGATAACTCTGCAAGATGCAAGGAAATTCCAGAGAGTGAGGTGCTGTCATCACCGCCCTGCCCCGCGTCGCCCATTCTGACGCCTGACAACCTCTACAATCTCGCGGGTGATGGACTGCGCATGATGCTCGACGCGCGCAGACAAGAAAACCGGCCCCTCAGAGATCGCGACATCATCGAGGCGGCCTGGGGGCTGTTGCCAATGCTCGATATCCATCCGTCAGTCTGGCTTGAGGGCCAGAGCACCCTTGGCGATCGCGGGTTGGCGCTCTGCCTTCTTCTGGTCGATGCAGGACGAGATCACCCCACATATCCTGTGCGCAATCCGGGCGGTTTGATGCGGGACATGATCCGGAGAGCGAGAGTTGGAACCCTCAATATCGGGGGAAGCCTTGTTTCCCTGACAAAAAGAAGGGCAAATCGCATCAATCACCCGATCTTTCCCAGCACAGGAAACACATCGAGCAACCAGTATGACAGGGCGCTGAGCTGACCGGAGATCATGGCGATCCCCATAAGGATCATTACCACGCCGGCACCCTGGTGCAGACGGTGCCCCAAACGACCCGCGCCACGCAGGCGGCCCGTCAGTCGATCCGTGAAGCCGGCGACGATCAGGAACGGCACGCCAAGCCCGGCGGAGTAGATCGCGAGCAGCGCCACGCCCTGCCCGATCGTGGCACTGGCGGCGCTGGCGGTGAGGATCGCGCCGAGGATCGGGCCGATGCAAGGTGTCCAGCCGAAGCCGAAGGCGAGGCCAAGCACATATGAGGCCATGGGCCGTCCGCCCGGCAGATCGAGCTGAAAGCGTAGGTCGCGTTCCATCGCCTGAATGCGTGCCGCCCCCAGCATGAACAGCCCGAAGAGGATGATGATCCCGCCCCCCACGATATTGAGTTCGTACCGCCAGCGCAGCAAGGATTGCCCGAGGGCGGTGGCCGAGGCCCCGAGGATCATGAAGATCGTGGAGAAACCCAGCACGAAGCACAGGCTGAGCCAGAGTATCGGCCCCCGTCCCGGTTGCACCGCACCGCCAACCGAGCGTCCGGCGATATAGGAGACATAGCCGGGCACGAGTGGCAGAACACAAGGGGAGACGAAGGATATCGCACCGGCCAGAAGCGCCGCGATCATCCCGATGAGCGAGAGGTCAGCCATGTGCCGCCTGCTCCGTGATCCGCCGCCATGGCCACCATCCGGTCGCATAGGTATAGGCCGCAATCGGGATGATCACCCATTGCAGGATCGGGCTTAACCCTGCGTCGATGACGGGAATGACAGGCATGAGATCGCGGTAGGTCCAAGCTTCGCGTATCTCGATGTTCAACCATTCGCTGAAGATCGTGTATCCTGTGCCGAACAGGATCGCAGCGGCGAGGACACGGCCCTTATGCGCCCGTGGCCAGTCCGGCCCGCCGAAAATCAGCAGCGTCAGAATGATCGTGCTGAGCGTGATCAGGACGTCACCGCCGGTGCAATGCACCGCCGCGAAGACCAACTCGCCCCGCGTTCCCGTCAACCAGATCGTGTAGAGCGGCAGGTGCGCGAACTCCCAGATCAGATGCGCGATGGCCGCGACGACAAGGTATCTGCGCAAGACGGCAAGCCAGGTCCGCTCTTTCGCCCGCGGCAGGTCTGCGATTGGGATCATCGGAATACTCCAGGAATTTGGTCAAGCAACCCTGGTTCCGGCGGCGGGGCGTTGACCAGTTCGCTGATATAGAGGATCAGGTTCACGCGCCCGAAATCCGCGCCATGGAATATGCCCGTGTGGCGTCCGCCTCGGGCGACGACATGGACCATCGGCGCTGTGGTGTCGCGTTCCGATAGCGCGGCGAAGCTGTCCGCCACCTCGACCACACCTTGTTGTGCCATGACGGACTGCCAGTTGGTTTCGTCCCAGCCTGCCGCATCGGTCGCGCCGACGGTCAGAAACACCACCCAGTCGCGCATCGGGCTGACATTCACGCCTTCCTGCACCTTTTTCAGCAGCGCCTGCTGCGCGGCGCAGGACGCGCCGCACCTCTTTGGCGCAAAGCTCACCACGACGATCTTGTCGCGGAACGTGTCAAGTTCCAGTCGCTCTCCGCCGGTTCCGGTCCCGCGCAATTGCGGCGTTCGGCGCAGATCGGTGGCCTCGAAGCCCGGCTCCTGCTCCGTCATCACCTCGTCGATCCGCTCACCGGGATGATGCGCTGTCGCGGGGAGTGCGGGCAAGGCGAGCAGCATGATGATCATGAGCCGCGTCATTGCTTGCCGTCCGGCCCGGCCGCGGCGACCCCGAGGATGGGCATCTCGACCGTCATTTCACCCGCCTCCTCGAATCTCAGGGTGAGCGGGAAAGTGCCGCCTTCCTCGAGCTTTGCGGCCAGGCCCATCAGCATGAGATGCATCCCGCCGGGCGCGAGCGTGACGAGCTTGCCGGGCGGCAGATCGAGCGTTTCGAGATGCACCATGCGCGATACGCCGCTGTCGTCGGTCTCGATGCGATGGATCATGACATGGCCTGCCGCCGGGGTTTCGATGGCCATGAGCCGGTCGTTGGTATCACTTTCTAGCGTCAGATAGGCGGCACCGGGGCGATTTGCGAGAATCGTGGCACGCGCCCAGGGATCGGTCACCGTGATCTCGGCGGCGGCAAGGCCGGGAAAGATCGCGGCGAGGGCCGCAACGGCAAGGGGTTTCATGAAGACGCTCCGTTCTTGCGCATGAGGGATTTCAGGTTTGTGGCGAAACTCTCGGCTGACGTGTCACCCTCGAGCCAGACATCGACGAAGCGGCCGTCGGGGGCCATGACATAGATGTGCCCGGCATGCGCCATGCTGTAGCCGTCGGGCGCGGCCGCGTTCTCGCTGCGCTCATACCAGGCGCGGAAATTGCGGGCGGCTTCGCCGACCTTCGCCTCGGTTCCGGTCAAACCGACCATGCGGGGATGGAAGGCCTCGACATAGGCCGCCATTACCTCGGCCGTGTCGCGGGCAGGATCCACGGTGATGAAGATCGGCGTCACCTGCGCCGCCGCTGGCCCAAGCGTGTCCATCACCTGTGCCATATAGGCGAGTGTCGTGGGGCAGATGTCCGGGCAATGGGTGAAGCCGAAGAACACCAGTTGCCACTGCCCGTCGAATGTCTCTGCCGTGACCGTCCGGCCGGTGTGATCGGTGAGCGTATAGGCATTGGTGATCGCCGCCTCGCCGGTGACGCGGGTGCCTGGCAGGTTCTGTGGCGCGCGCGCCTGCAGGACCAACGCCGTGCCGATCCCGAACGCGGCAAGGGCGGTCAGCGTCCAGAGAGCGTGGCGCAGGGTTTTCAGGGAGACGGGTGTCACTGCCCTCTGCCTTCCGTTGCTGTAGTCGGGGTCTTGTCTGCGTCACAGCCCTTGCTCTTGCACATGACGCAGTATCCGGTGGCGCACATCACCGCGCAGGGGGCGAGGCTCAGAATGAGCGGGGCCGCCCCGATGGCTGCCACCCAGCCCCAGTTGAGCCAGAGGCCCGCACCGACCATGACCGTCGCCACGATCACGGTCTGGCGGCGGCTTAACGGCCAGCGGGTGGATACAGCCTGACGGCGGCGCACAAGAGGTATGTTGGTCATCGTGTATCTTATCCTTTTGTTATGATTGTCTCGAACAGCGCCACGTTTTCCGCGCTGTTCCAGTCGGCGGGCCCGGAAAGGCGGCCCAATTCGCGGCCCTGCCGGTCGATCAGGATGGTTGTGGGCAACCCCGCGACCGCAAGGGCGGCCATCGCCCGGATGTCCTCGGCCAGATACATGGCCAGATGCTCGATGCCGATCTCCTCGTAAAAGCGGCGCACCGGGCCGAGGCCCGCGCGGTCGATGGAGAGTGGCAGCACATGGAAATCAGCGCCGCCGAGCCGCGCCTCGAGGGCATCGAGCGTTGGCATTTCTTCACGGCAGGGCGCGCACCAGGTGGCCCAGACGTTCAAAAGCAGCACGCGGCCCCGGAAATCGGCAAGCGTCAGATCGCGGCCCGTGCCATCCACGAAAGGCGGCGACAGCATCTCGCGTGGCGTGGCGCGCAACGGCATCACGGGTCGCGCGATGGCAGGTGCCGCGACAAACGCCAGCGAGCCGGCCAGAAGGTCACGCCGCCTCATGATTTGCCCTCCGCCTGCAATCGGTGCACGACGGGCAGGATATCGCTCTCCAGCGATCGCCGGTTGAAGGGGCCGACATGCTTGTAGGCGATCCGGCCTGTCGCATCGACGACAAAGGTCTCCGGCAATCCGTAGACTCCCCATTCGATGGAGACGCGCCCGTTCCGGTCGGCACCTATCCGGGTATAGGGATCACCAAGCTCTTCGAGAAAGGCCAGGGCCGCATCGGGTGCATCCTTGTGGTTTATCCCGTGGATCGGAACCGTGCCGGTCGCGGCCAGTTCGACGAGAAGGGGCATCTCGACCCGGCAGGGCACGCACCAGGACGCCCAGACATTGACGATGGAAACCTCGCCGCGCAGGTGTTCGGTCGCCAGCCCCTCTGCGCGCCCCTCGATGGGCGGCAGGGTAAATTCCGGCACCGGCTTGCCCGTGAGGGTCGAGGGCAACCGGTCATCCTTGTTCCACAGTCCCCAGTAGAAGGCCGCGCCGAGTGCTGCGAAGATCGCCAGCGGCAACAGCGCGAGGGGCGACAATCTGCGCCGTTCTTTTTCAACATTCACGGTCATTGTTCACCCCTCGTCATTCGCTGTCACCTCGGCCTGAAAGCCGCGCTCGCGCTCGGCCCATGTGCTCTTGATGTAGGCGAGCACGGCCACGATCTCTGCATCCGTGAGCACCCCCTCGAAAGCGGGCATGTTGCTGTCATAGCCGGGCACGATGGCGCTCACGCCCCGCTTCGTGATGGTAAAAAGCTGCCGGTCGGAATGATGCCAGGTATGCCCGGTGTCATCGTGCGGCGGCGCGGGCATGCGCCCGTCCTCTCGCCGCCGCTTCCAGTCCGGCTCACCCTCGAGCTTGGCCCCGTGGCAGGTGGCGCAGTTGGCCGCGTAGATCTCCTGCCCGCCGGCGATCTGTGCAGGCGTCACCGGCGCGCCGAGAAAGGTGATCGGCGCGCCCGGTTCCTGTGCGCCGGTCAACACCGCCCACGCCGCCACGCCTATGACCGCGACAAGACCGGCTGTCACGGCGCGCCTCGCCGGTCTCATGCCGGCTGACGCAGATATTTGACCAGCGCGATACTCGCGAGGATCAGGACCGCGATCAGCAGCAGCATGACGACGCCACCGCCCATCATCATGCCCATCATCGGGCCACCCATCATCTGGCCCATGCAATCGCCTGCAAGGCCCGTGCCGGGGCCATCTACAGTTCCGTTCATCTCGATCTCCCTTGATGTTTCAGACGTGCCGTGATCACGAACCCGAGGGGGGCCACGGCGAGAACCGCCCCCAAGGTGTTGACGCAAGGATCGCCTCGATCACTCATCGGAATAGACCGCCACGCCATCCAGCCCGAAGGAATAGGTGCGCAGCGTGCCTGTCTTGGTTTGCGCCATGCCGGGGGCGTTGGCGGGCATGCCGGGCAGGGTGATGCCGGTGATGTCGGGGCGTTCCTCGAGCAGTCGCGCGATGATATCGGACGGCACCAGGCCGCTGACGACATAGCCGTCGATCATCGCCAGGTGACAGCCCACTCCACGCTCGGGCACGCCGGCCGCGACGGAACGTGCGACGAAATCGTGATCGTCGATCACCGTGACCTCGAAGCCCTCGTTTTCCAGATATTCGGCATAGGCGTCGCAGCAGCCGCAGCCGGGGCTGCGCCAGATGGTGACGGGTTCGCCTGCCTCCGCTGCGGTGGCCGCCAGTGTCAGGGGTGCATCGCTGCGGATGCTGGCCAGATAGGCCGCCCCCACCGCGCCTGCGACGACGATCCCAAGGGTGACTGCAAGTATCGTTCTCATGGTCTTTTTCCTTGTCTCAAAGGGCGGTGAGGGTGGTCCATGTGGCCCCCCCATCGTGGCTTGTCATCACTCCGGCGGCGGTGATCGCCGCGATATGTGTCGGGTCGGTCGGGTGCACGGCGAGGGCGGTCGCGTGCAGATCGAAAGCACGGTGCCAGATCACGCCACCATCCGCCGAGGCCCAGAGGCCCGAGGGCAGCGCAGCGTAGAGCCGTTCCGGGACCG
Organism: Roseovarius sp. MBR-6; assembly: GCF_040547525.1. Taxonomy (NCBI): domain Bacteria; kingdom Pseudomonadati; phylum Pseudomonadota; class Alphaproteobacteria; order Rhodobacterales; family Roseobacteraceae; genus Roseovarius; species Roseovarius sp. MBR-6. Next base: position 7,084 of record NZ_JBEPPW010000028.1, read on the forward strand.
CAAGTGCCGAGACGAGCGCCGTGACGGGCTCATCCGGCGGCAAAGGGGCCTCGGGCGCGGGCGGGGTGCCCGCGACCAGCGCATCCATCGCGTCACCCGCCACCACATCCTGCCAGCGGCAGAAGCAATCCGGCACGCGGGCGAGGCCGCGCTCGGTGCCCGCATAGATCCAGATGCCGCCCATGCCGGTCGCCAGATCGACCGAGGCAAGGGTCAGCACCTCGCGCTCGGCCCCGGCGATCCAAGGGCGATCCATCACGAACGCCCAGGTTCCGCCCGCGTCCTCGCTGCGCCACAGCCCGTCGCCCGCGACGACGGCATAGACCGTATCCGGCGCGCCCGCCGCCACCGCAAGCGCGGTGACCTGTGCCCGTGGCAAACCGCCCGACGCCGCGCGCCATGTCCGCCCGCCAGTATCGGACCGGTCAAGACCGCCACCCTCCAGCGCCGCGAAGATCCGCCCCGGTCGCGCGGGGTGACAGGCCAGCGCCCGGATCGCAGCGCGCGGCGCGGGCAGGACGGAGACGCCGTTGGACAGACGCCTGACCTGCGCCCCCGCGATGACAAGCGTATCGCCGTCGAAGACCAGCGCGGAAACCGCCGTGGACCGGGCCTGCGCCCGCCGAGCCGGAACCAGCCCCACAGCGGCCACACCGCCCAGCATGGCAAGCACGCTGCGCCGTCCGGGCGATCCTATCGTTGCATCATTCATGATCTCTTCCTCACGCAACACGGATCACCCCCATCATCCCGCCCGCCTGATGCTCCAAGATGTGGCAATGAAACATCCAGTCGCCCGGATTGTCGGCGACAAAGGCGATCTCGACGCGCTCACGCGGGGCCATCAGCACCGTGTCCTGCCATTCGCGATGCGCCGTCGGCGTGCCGTTGCGGCTGATCACGCGGAAGGAATGGCCGTGCAGGTGGATCGGGTGGTGGAACGCGGTGGCGTTGGTCATGGCGATGATGTGGCTGGCATCGCGGTCAAGCACCAGCATTGGGTCGAGGATATGCCCTTCCGCCGCCACGCCGTTGACGAACCAGATACCGCCGTCATGCCTGCGGGTCATCATCCCGCCACCCATCATGCCGCCCTCGGAGGCCAGCCCCATCTGCCGCTCGACCATCGCGCCCATCACGCCGCCGGTGAAGGTCACTTCGTGACGGCGGGCGCGGGCGATGTCGGGTTCCGGCAGCGGGTTGGGGGGCAGCGCCATGTCCCAGTCGGGGGCTGTGTCGCGCAGCGCCGTGTCGGAATAGGCCAGATCGACCAGTTCGAAATTCCGGTCTGTGAAGAAACGGTCGATGACCGTAACCCTCTCCCCCGGCGCGCCGGTCATGTCGAGGATCAGATCAACCCGCATCGCCGGGCCGATCACCACCCATCCGCGCGCGTCCTGTGGCGCGTGCGGCGTGACCGGCTGACCGTCCAGCGCGATGACTTGCGGGGCAAGATCGCCGAAATCCAGCGCAAAGATGCGGGCATTGGCGGCGTTGATGAGGCGCAGCCGCACGCGTTCGCCCGCCTGCACCGGCACCGCATCCGGCACGCGGCCATTGATCGTGACGGTGTTCCCCAGTCGTCCGCCGTGGCTCATGTCGTGAAAGCCGCCGAAATCGCCCGCGATGCCTGCGTCCTGCGTCAGCCGCCAATCGTCCAGCACCCAGACCATCTCGCGATCCACGCGCGGCGGGGTGGCCTCCTCGATGACCAGCGCGCCGTAAAGCCCGCGCCCGACCTGCTCGAAACTGCGTTGGTGCGGATGATACCAGAAGGTGCCGGCATCGACCGCGTCGAACTCGTAGGAATAGCTTTCGCCCGGCGCGATGGGGGCCTGCGTCAGATGCGGCACGCCGTCCATTGCGTTTGGCACGCGCAGCCCGTGCCAGTGCACGGTGGTCTCCTCGGTCAGCGCGTTCTCGACCGCGATGCGCAGCCGGTCCCCCTGCCGCACCCGGATCTCGGGGCCGGGCACGGTGCCGCCATAGCACCACACATCGCTCTCGCCCCAAGGTTCGGGAACCAGTCGCGCCCGCCCCGGCGCGGCACGCAGGGTAAAGGCGCGCAGGCTATCGGCCCATGCGTGTCGCAGGGGCAGTGTTGCGCCAACCGCCGCGCCAGCGGCCAGAAAGCTTCGGCGCGAGAACGCCGTTGGGAATTTCGGTCTCATGTGTCTGTCTCATCTGATATATGCTGTCGCGATCTGTGCAGGCGTGCACGTCCAGAAGCCGTTCAGGCTCTGGATGGCACAGGCCGACAATCACGGGGAGGCTGTCTTCAGCGCCCGTGGCGTCGGATCAGATGAGGGTTCGCGGGGGAAATGGGTCCGGCGGCGCGCGCAAGCCATGCGGCACGGTCGCGCTCAGAAGCCTGTCATGCCGCAGGATTGGCAGCATGTCCTCGAACGATGCGGTCGCAGTCAGGGTCACTGCGCCGGGTGCGGTGCAATCGAGCTTGCAGGGCGTATTGTCCGCAGTGCCGTCATGATCCGTGGGGCAGGCCTGGCAGTCCCCCATGGCGATGGCATCGCCATGTTCCATGGCCATTTGCAGCGCCATGTTGTTCGCGCTCACCCCATGGGCAATGTTGCTGACGGCAAAGACCGCCAGAAATGCCACAAGGATGAAGGATGACAACGTGCGCATATTATCACGATACGTCGATGGCGACGTCCTGTCCAGCCGAAGGCCTGCGGCGCGGCGCGCAGCGACGATCCGTCCGCTGGAGTGCAGGACATGCATCAGTCGTGCCCTTCTTTAGCAGAGAGAGCCAGATCTTCGAGGATCGGGCAATCGGGTCGGTGATCGCCTGCGCAACTGTCGATAAGGTGGCCGAGTGTGGCGCGCATCGCCTTCGACTCGGCAATCTTGGCGTCGACAAGCTCCAGATGGCCTTGGGCGATCCGTTTGACATCGGCGCTGGCGCGGTTCTGGTCCTCGTAAAGCGCCAGAAGCGTGCGGCACTCCTCGATCGAGAAGCCCAGAGAGCGCGCGCGCCCTATGAAGCCCAGCTTGTGCGCCTCGCTTTCGCCGAACCGACGATAGCCGTTGGTGTCGCGCTGCGGGGTTATCAGGCCGATATCCTCGTAATAGCGGATGGTCTTGGCGGGCAGGCCGGTCAACGCGGCGACATCTCCGATATTCATGGGCGCGCTCCTATTCTGCCGGGGCGGTTTGCGGCGCGCGCGGGGCGGGCGACGGGGCGGTTTGATCGCCCTCGTCCATCACCGGGCGCAACCGGCGCAGGCGCAGCGCGTTCGACAGCACGAAGACCGAGCTGAGCGCCATCGCCCCCGCCGCCAGCACCGGCGAGAGCAGCAGCCCGAACACCGGGTAGAGCACGCCCGCCGCCACCGGAATGAGCGCGGTATTGTAGCCAAACGCCCAGAACAGGTTCTGCCGGATATTGCGCATCGTGTGGCGAGAGACCTGATAGGCGTTCACGACGCCGCGCAGGTCGCCCGACATCAACACCACATCGGCCGACTCAATCGCCACATCGGTGCCGGTGCCGATGGCGATGCCCACATCCGCCGAAGCGAGCGCGGGCGCGTCGTTGATGCCGTCGCCGACAAAGGCCACGCGCGCGCCCCCCTCGCGCAATTCGTCAAGCGCTGCCACCTTGCCATCGGGCAGCACGCCCGCGATCACCGTGTCGATACCCACCTCGCGCGCGATGGCCTCTGCCGTCTCGCGCTTGTCGCCGGTGATCATCGCCACGCGCAAGCCCGCCGCGTGCAGCGCGCGGATCGCCGCCGCGCTAGAGGGTTTGACCGGGTCTGCAACCGCGATCACGGCGGCCACCCGCCCGTCGATGGCGGCATAAAGGGCTGTGCGCCCGCGCCCGGCAAGATCGGTTTCCGACGCGGCAAGCGGGCCGGGATCCAGCCCCTCGCGGGCCATCAGCCGATCCGCGCCAATCAGCACGTCACGGCCCGCCACCCGCGCCCGCACGCCGTAGCCGGTGATCGACTCGAAGCTCTCCACCTCGGCGCGCGCCACCCCTTCGGCCTTGGCCGCGCGGGTGATCGCCTCGGCGATGGGGTGTTCGGATTGGCCCTCGACGGCGGCAATCAGCGACAGCACCTCGCCCCGCGCGAACCCGTCCGCCAGCACCAGATCGGTCAATTCGGGGCGGCCTTGGGTCACCGTGCCGGTCTTGTCCAAGGCCACCACATCGACAGAGGCCAGGGATTGCAGCGCGTCGCCCTTGCGAAAGAGCACGCCCATCTCCGCCGCGCGCCCCGTGCCGACCATGATCGAGGTCGGCGTCGCCAGCCCCATCGCGCAGGGGCAGGCGATGATGAGCACCGACACCCCCGCGACAAGCGCCAGCGTCACCGCCGGATCAGGCCCCACCATGAGCCAGATCGCCACGGTAAGCGCGGCCACGGCCATCACCACCGGCACGAACCACAGCGTGATGCGGTCCACCAGCCCCTGAATGGGCAGTTTCGCGCCTTGCGCCTCTTCCACCATGCGGATGATCTGCGCCAGCGTGGTATCGGCACCAACGCGCGTGGCGCGGATATGCAGGCTGCCCGCGCCGTTGACCGTGCCGCCGGTCACCGCGTCGCCCTTGGCCTTGGCCACAGGGGCGGGTTCCCCGGTGATCATGCTTTCATCCACATAGGCCTCGCCTTTTGTCACCTCGCCATCAAGGGCGATCCGCTCGCCGGGACGCACCAGCAGGATGTCGCCGACCGCGATATCGTCGATCTCCATCTCTTGCGTCTCGCCATCCCGGATCACGCGGGCGGTGCGCACCTGAAGGCCCAGCAACCGCTCGATCGCCGCGCCGGTGCGGCCCTTGGCGCGCGCCTCGAGATACCGGCCCAGAAGGATCAGCACGACGATCACCGCCGCCGCCTCGAAATAGACCGCGCGCACCGCCTCGGGCAAAAGGCCGGGCAGGAAGGTCGCCACCACCGAATAGGCCCAGGCCGCGCCGGTCCCGACCGCGACAAGGCTGTTCATATCGGGCGCGGCGCGCATGAGCGCGGGGATGCCCTTGGCATAGAACACCCACCCCGGACCGGCGAGGATGATCGTCGTCAGCACGAACTGGAGATACCAGCTTGCCTGTTGCCCGATCGTGCCCGCGATGAGGGCGTGCAGGCCGGGGATCACATGGCTGCCCATCTCGATCACGAAGACCGGCAGCGCCAATGCAGCGGCGATCATGGTCTTGCGGGCGATCAGGCGGGCGTCCTCCTCCTTGCGCGCGGAAGCCGATGCGCCCTCGCCCGCCTCTGCGATCTCTGCCGGATAGCCCGCCGCGCCCGCCGCCGCCATCAGATCGCGCGGGCTCAGCGTGCCCTCGGCATAGCTAACCGTCGCGCTCTCCGATGCGAGGTTCACGTTGACATCCAGAACGCCGGGCAGAGCCGAAAGCGCGCGATCCACCCGGCCCACACAAGACGCGCAGGACATCGAGGTGAGGGTCAGCTTGGCGCTCTGCGTGCGCAGCGGATAGCCGGTCCCCTCAAGCGCCGTGGCGACATGGGAAAAATCGACCCCTTCCGCGATATCGAGCTGCGCGGACCCGTCGGCAAGGTTGACCGCGACGCCCCCGACCCCGTCGATCCCTGCCAGCGCCCGCTCGACCCGCCCCACGCAGGAGGCGCAGGACATGCCGTCAATCGCGATTTTCAGATGTGTCGTGCCCATGAGTGCGGCCTTTCCGTCTTGCGGGGTTTTCCCTCACATAGGGCTTCCCCTGACTGGAAGGTCAAGATGACACGGAAAGTAATTTAAGGTAAGCGTTTCGCTACTGGCCCGGTAGCCCCGCCCTATCCCGCGCAGCAGGACAGTTTTGCCACATCCATGTCAAAGGTCTGTGCCGCCAGTTTCAGCCCCTCCACGGTGGTGAGATAGGGAAAGAGCGTCTCTCCCAAGGCCTTGGTGGTCATGCCGAATTTCAGCGCCATGGCCAGCGTTTGGGCGCTGTCCGCGCCCTCGGGGGCGGCGATCACCCCGCCGAGCAGGCGGTCGGTCCGCGCGTCCGCCACCAGCTTGATCACCCCCCGCGTATCACGCGCGGCCAGTGCGCGGGGCACGTTCTCAAGGCCAAGCATGCTGGTTTTCACGTCATGGCCCGCCGCGCGCGCCTGTTCCTCGGTCAGGCCCACGCCCGCCACCTGCGGATCGGTGAACACGACCCAGGGCATGGCGGCATTGTCATAGCGCTCCGCCCCGCCCATGGCGTTTTTCGCGGCCAGCTTGGCCCCGTAAGCGGCCATATAGACGAACTGGTCGCGGTCGGTCACATCGCCCGCCGCATAGATGCCGGGGGCCGAGGTTTGCATATCATCGCCCACGATGATCGCGCCGCGTGCGTTGGTCTCGATCCCCATCTCGTCCAGCCCTAGCCCTTCGGTATTGGGGCTGCGCCCGGCGGTGACGACCAGATGATCGGCGCTCAGTTCCAGCCGTTTGCCGTTCTCCTCGATGCACAGCACCGCGCGGCCATCGGATGTGTGGCAGGCGTCATAGGTGACACCGCAATGCAGGGTAATGCCCTCGTCGCGAAACACCCGGTTCAGCGCCTCGGACACTTCCGGTTCGACCTGCGGCAACAGGCGCGAGCGGCAGACCACCGTCACCTTCACCCCCATGCGCGCCATCATCTGCGCGCACTCCGACCCGATATAGCCGCCGCCCAGAAAGATCAGGCTGTCGGGCAGGGTCCGGAGTTCCAGAAGCGAGGTGCTGTCGAGCGTCGGCACATCGTCGATCCCCGGAATGGGCGGCAGCGCGGGGCGCCCGCCGGTGGCGATGATCACTTTCGGCGCCGCGATCCTGCGCCCGCCGATCTCGACTCCGCCGGGGATCAGCCGCGCCGCCCCCTCATCCAGATAGGTCACGTTCTCATACCCGGGCAGCAGATCGGCGTATTTCTTTTGCCGCAATGCAGTGACAAGATCATCCTTGGCCGCGACCACAGTCGCCCAATCGTCAACCTGCGCAGTGCCCGAGATGCCCGGAAAGCGCCGCGCCGCGCCCGCGCCATGCACCGCTTCGGCGGCGCGGATCATCGTCTTGGACGGCACACAGCCCACATTCACACAGGTGCCGCCGATCTGCCCGTGACCGACCAGCGCCACGCGCTTGCCCGCATCGGCTGCCGTGATCGAGGCCGAAAACCCCGCCGATCCGGCCCCCACCACGATCAGATCGAACTGGTCGCCCTTGGCGGCGGGAATTGTGCAGCAGTCATCGGTTGTGTTGGTCATGGGTCAAGTCCTTTCGGCGGCCGCATCGCCGCGATTTTTCGAAAATAGGTTAAGTGTGGCCGTGGCCGCGATCAGCCCCGGCTTTCACGCCGCGTCTTGCGCGCGACCGCATAGATCGTCAGCCCGATGAAAAAGGCGAGCGCCGGCAGCAGCACGACATCGAGCCAGCCCACCATCGCCGACAGGCCAACCACGCCCAAAGCCACCACAAGCACCGGCGTGAAACAGCACAGCGCCACAATCACGGTGCCGATCATGCCGGTCGCGATCAGTTTGTTGTCCGTGGTCCGGCTGCGGTGGTCGGTCATGGTCCTGTGCGCCTCTGGTCATTTGCCAGACCATGCCATACGATCTGTAGCAACTACAGGGGCAAGGGAAATTCCGCCATGTCCGATCACGAAGCCGAGAGCGGCCTCACGCGCGGGCAATTGTCGCGCGCGACCGGCTGCAATATCGAAACGATCCGCTATTACGAGACAACCGGCCTGCTGCCCGAACCACCCCGCACGGCGGCGGGCCACCGAGTCTATGCCGCGGCCCATGTTGCGCGGCTGCGGTTCATCCTGCGCGCGCGTGAGCTAGGTTTTGCGATGGAGGATATCCGCGGGCTTCTGGGTCTGGGGGATGGCACCGCCCCGACCTGCGCCGAGGTCAAGGCCCGCACCGAGTGCCACCTTGCCGACATCCGCGAGCGGATCGTCGATCTTCAGCGTATCGAGGCGGTTCTCACCGCGACCGCCGCACAATGTTCGGGCGATCAGGTGCCCGATTGCCCGGTGCTCGACACGCTGGCGCAGTGAGCGAGGTTCAGCTGAGCCGCCCCGCGATCCGCGCTACGACGGCCAGCGCATCGGCGCTGCCATCGGCCTCGCCCTTCTCGAAATCGCCCTCGATGGTGCCCATCTGATTGGTGACATGGGCGAGGCAGATCACATCGCTCCCGCGCGCCTCGGCAAAGGCGTAGAGCGCCGCAGCCTCCATCTCGACCGCGAGGATGCCGCGTGCCTTGGCCGCCGCTATGGCCGCCTCTGTCTCGCGGAACGGCGCGTCGGTGGTCCATGTCGGGCCGGTCAGCACGCGGGGGCCGTCCTCGAACGCGCTGCTCAATCGCTCCAGCAGCCGCGCGGGGGCCGCACTCCAATCACCGGGCGGCAGGTAGTGATAGCTGGTGCCCTCGTCGCGCCACGCCCGGTCGATCACGATGAAATAGGGTGGCGCGCCCTGCGGCGTGATCTGCCCCGAGGAGGTGACGCTGATCAGCAGACGTGCGCCCGAGGCGAACATTTCCTCGGCCACCAGCACCGCGAAGGACGCCCCCACGGCGCAGCCGACCACACCGATTTCGTGGCCATCCAGATCGAACACCCACATATCGGTGTGATAGCAGACCCATCCCGCGTGCCGCCGCGCGCGGCCCTGCGCACAAAGCGTGCGGACGATATCGCCATCGGGATCGAGCAGGCAGATCTCGGGCACCGTCACTTGCGCCGCCCCCTTCTGCCGCTGCGCCTCGCGCAACAGGCTCTCGGGCGTGAATGCCGAGGGCGCGGCGTGATCCTTGTCGCGCAGGAGCGGCGGCAGGGGCGCGCCGCTCATGCCCGCCCGCCGCGCCAATCGGCCCAGGTCCCCAGACACAGGAGCGCAAAGCCCCCGAGTTCAGCGGGCAGCGAATAGCTGACATACATGGCAAAGACGATCAGCGCCAACCCGGCACCGCCCAGCAGAACCGGCAAGCCACGCCCATGCCGCCGCCACCGGAGCGCCAGCGCCGCCACCGCGAGCGCGGCGAAAAGCACGATGGCCCCGGCCCACACGGCCTCATTCAGCGCGATACCGATCCCGAGCGCGCCCAGAAGCGCCACCGCCGCCAGCGTGCCGTAACAGGCAACGAGCGACAGGGCGGTCGCCAAGGGGGCCAGTCCGCATCGCGATGTCTTGTCGGTCATGGCCTTGTCCTTTCAATCCGGTTGCGCCGGGCATGCCAGCGGGGATGCTGCGTGCAATTCGCCCCCCTGACAATCCCTGTCGCGATCAACCCGGCGTGAGACCCGCGCGCAGCCGTTGACAGGGGCCGGATACGGCGCGCAGTCAGGGGCACGCCACCGCAAGAGGAGCCTTGCCCGATGACCGTCACCGACATGCCTGATCTGCCTTATCGGTCGCATTTCCCGGAGGTTCTGGGCGCGCACATGCATTACATGGCCCACGGCACGGGCGACACGGTGCTGTTCCTGCATGGCCAGCCGACATGGTCTTACCTCTGGCGCAATGTCATGCCCCGGCTGGAGGGCTGCGGACGGCTCATTGCCGTCGATCTCATCGGTTACGGCCTCTCGGACAAGCCCGATCTGGACTACGGGATCGAGGATCACATCCGCTATCTTGACGCGTTCATCGACACGCTGGGTCCCGCGCCGATCACGCTCGTCACCCATGACTGGGGCTCATTCCTGGGCTTTCACTACGCGCATCGCTTCCCCGACCGGATCAAGGGGATCGCTTTCATGGAGGCGCTGCTCGATCCGGTGCCGGGCTATGAGGCGTTTGATCCGGCGACGCGCGGGTTTTTCCAGACGCTGCGCGCCTCGCTGGAGAATGCCGAGCGCATGATGGTCGAGGAAAACCAGTTCGTCGAGGGCATCCTGCCCGCCATGATCCAGCGCAAGATGAGCGCGGTGGAGATGGCGGCCTACCGGATGCCCTGGGCCGACAAGGCCAGCCGCCACATCCTCTGCCGGTTCCCGCAACTTCTGTGTATCGGGGGCGAACCGGCGCATGTGCACGCGATGCAGACCGCCTATATGCGCTGGCTGGAGCAAAGCGACCTGCCCAAGCTCATGTTGCAGGCCGAACCGGGGCTGATGCTGCCGCGCGCGGCGGCCGAGGGCTATCGCGCACGGTTGCCCAATCTGGATACGGCCGAGATCGGCGCGGGCCTGCATTACGTGCAGGAGGATCAGCCGCAGGCCATCGGCGACGCCATCGCGGTATGGATGCGGCGGCACGGGCTGGTATCGGGCGGCTGAGCGGACGGCTGAGCGGGCGCTCAGAACACCAGCACCTTGTCGGCGGCCAGCGTGGCCTCGGCCAACTTATCCATGGTCGAGCGCGCAGCCCCTTCCATCATCTCCGCCTCGCTCAACCCCCGCGCGTCCATGCAGGTGCCGCAGATCAGCACTCGTCCGCCCGCCGAGATCACCCGGCGCAACATCCGCTCGATATTGTAGAATCCCTCGGGCGTCTTTTGCCCCGCCTTGGCGCAGTGAGAACGCGCTCCACTGGCAGCTCGATGTATCCTTTCGAGAGGATGCTGCACGCAACCTCAAGGATAATGCCCCCGGCAATATCGCCGTCCTGCGACGCCGTGCCCTCGATGTCGTTCGGCAAGACCCTTCCAAGGGATTGCTCTCTATCAAACTCAAGCGCGCAGGCTGGGATGAAGCATTCTTATGCCTCATTCTCAATGGCTTGGCCGCGGCACGGCCAACGGCGTGACCCAAACGCGATTGCCCTGTGGTCGGCTGACCGTCGCAAACAGAAAACGCGCGGCATGACCCCCATGTTTTGTCCACTCCCTCATTGAATTCGTCGTCTCATAATTAAGAGCAACGCGACAGCGGCCTTCATGCGGCGTGTGCCGATCTTCTCGGACGCGGCGATCCAGTTCTGCCTGTCGATAAAGGTGTTGTTCAAGTTGCCGCTGCGGCAGACCGCCGGGATGGTCGCCAGTCTGCTGCGGCTGGCGGCGCTGGACTGGCCTGTTCCGCACTCCTCCACGCTGTGTCGCAGGCAAAAGACCCCGAAGGTGCAGAGTCCGTATCGGCGCGCCAATGGGCCGCTGAACCTGCTCGTGGACAGCACTGGGATCAAGTTCCTCGGCGATGGCGAGTGGCAGGCGCGCAAGCATGGCGTTCAGAGCCGTCGTCAATGGCGCAAGGTTCATCTGGCCATGGACACAGCCACCTCGGACATCCGCGCCGTGGAATTCACACCCAGCAGCGATGGCGACAGCCCCGTCCTGCCAGACCTGCTGGACCAGATCCCGGACGACGAAGACATCGGCACTGTGACCGCAGATGGCACCTACGACACTCGCCGCTGCCACGCCGCCATCATCGCACGCGGTGGCACGGCGATCATCCCGATCCGCAAGAACGGTCGACCTTGGAAAGAGGACGCGCCGTTGCCCGATGAAACGACCCATTGCCGGTTCCGCAATGCGTTGGTGGCGGGCGGGGTTTACGATGATCTGCTTGCCGAGGTCTGCCATCAGATCGAGGGCCACGTGACCTGCCCCCTTTTTGACAGGGGAATCGCGTTTGGAACTGAAGGCTTGACCATCTGCGCTTGCGCTTGACGCCAAGATCGATTCTGGCTGGGGGATTCATCTTCTGGAGCCGTGACCCCCGATGCAGATTTTCCTTTCCGCGCTCAACGATGTCCCTGATCCTCGCGCCAGCAACGCGCGCCATGACCTTGGGGAGCTGCTTGTGATCGCCTTCGTTTCGGTGCTTTGCGGCTCGTCCAGCTGCTCCGAGATTGGTCTTGCCCCCGTTTCACCGGACACTCAGGCGGTTGCGGTTTGAGCTGCGATGAACTCGCGTGGTGAGCGCATTTTCAGCCCTGAGTGCGGGT
>NZ_JBEPPW010000029.1:0-18296 GCF_040547525.1 Roseovarius sp. MBR-6
ATGGGCCCATATCCTTCTCACCGGCGAGTACAGATGGCCAAAACAATGATCCCAGTCCTTAGCGTACTATTCTGCACTCTCCGGCATCAGACCCCCAGAGGCCCCTTTGTCCCGGTGACTGACACTGTCAGAGGCGTGGAGCGGGTGAAGGGAATCGAACCCTCGTCCTCAGCTTGGGAAGCTGCTGCTCTACCATTGAGCTACACCCGCGACGGGCAATGATTACCACCGTTCGCGAAACCGCTTCAAGCAGATTTGCCTGTGATCGACCGTGCAATGTGGTGAATTCTCCGCGCACCATCCGGATGCGGGCGGGAGGGGTGGCGCGGGCGGATGCCGTGCCCTCTGTCAGCCCGCCAGCGGCCCGGTCGCGGGCAGGAGGTTGTCGTCGCCAAAGCGGCAGAGCGGCCCGCTCCGTGCAAGCCGGTCACGCGCGTTCTCGAGCCCCGCACGACTCGACGAATGAATCCGCAAGACAGGCTGCCCCCTGTCAACCGCGCGTCCCATCGTGGCCAAAAGATGCACGCCCGCCGCCTTGTCGAGCGGCGCGCCTGCGGCGCGGGCAATGGCGGCGACGGCCCGGATATCCATATCCTTGATATATCCCTGCCGGTCTGCCTCGAGGTCCCAGGTGAACTGCCCCGGTGCCAGATTGTGGGGATTGGGCGATTGGTGCCGGATGATCTCGTTGAACTTGTCGAGCGCGCGCCCCGAGCACAGCAGCCCCTCGGCGATGTCCCGCCCTGTTCCCGGGTTGGCCCCGCCGCCCCATTCGATGATGATCGCCGCGTAATCCAGCGCCTTTTCCCTGAGATCGTGCGGCGCATCGGCGGCATTGCCCAACACCTTGAGCACATCCACGGCCTCGAGAACCGGGCCGACCCCGCGGCCTATGGGGCGCGTGCCGTCCGCGAGGTTGACGCGGGTTTTCAGGCCGACACCCTCGCCGACGGTCTCGAACAGCAGCTTGAGCGCGATGGCCTCCTCCAGCGTGCGCGTCTTTGCGCCCGGTCCCACCGGCAGGTCGATCAGCACATGTGTCGATCCGGCGGCCAGCTTTTTCGAGAGGATCGACGACACGTCGAGCAGCGTCGATGCCAGCCCGAGCGGCCGGTTGATCGCGTTCATCACGTCATCGACCGGCGAATGCGTGAGCCTGCCGTTCCACGCGATGCAGGCCCCTGTGCGGCGCACGACATCCCGCATTTCGGCCAGTGACAGATCGACCCGGGCGAGCACCTCCATCATGTCGGCGGTGCCTGCCGCCGAGGTGATCGCGCGCGACGAGGTCTTGGGCATGGTCAGCCCGAAGGCGGCCACGATCGGGATCACGATCGGCGTGATCCTGTTGCCCGGTATGCCGCCCATCGAATGCTTGTCGACGACGATATCGGCGTCCCATTCCTGCCTTTGGGCGTGGTCGGCGCGGGCCCGTGTCAGGGCCACGACCTCGTCCATCGACAGGTTGGTCGAGGCCGCGACCAGAAACCCCGCGATCTCGGTCTCGCTGAACCGCCCGCTGACCAGATCATCGACGATCCGGCGCATTTCGGGTTCTGCGAGTTGCCCGCCCTGCACCTTCCGTTGCAGCAAGGCGCGGCTATGGGGGCTGGGCAACCGCTCGATCGCGACGGCCCCCCCGCGCCCGGCGTCCAGCGCATCGAATGCCTTGGCCGACAGGGCGCATTGATCGGGGTCTGCGATGGCGTCGTTGTCGGTCCAGCCGAGTTCGGCCACCACCGTCCTGTCGCCCAAGGAGAGACCGACCCGCGCAGACCCTGCAAGATGACGGGCGGCGACGGGGCTGTTGCGGTTCACGATGCAGAGCGGCTTGACGCCGAACTCGACGGCAAAGCCGCGCGGTTGCGCCACCAGATCGCAAGAGCCCGCGATCAGATCGGTCAGCGCCTCGATACCTGCCTCTATCGACGCGTCATTGCGCAGGATCAGCGCGCCATCGCCCGGCTCCGGCTCTTGGGCCATCCGCGCGAGGCGCTGCGCGATCTGCTCTTCGGTCTCGCGCCCCCGCTGCCGCAACCGCCGTTCGAGCGCATCGCGCGAGGCGAGGATATGGATCACGACAACCTTGCCGAGCTTGTCGCGAAACGCGGTCACCTCGTTGCGCGACGTGTTGAGCACGACATTGACGCCGCGCGCCAGATCCTCCGCGATATCCGCAGGCACCCCGTAATGCAGCCCGTGCGCGGCCCAGTGATGCAATAGCCCGCCATCCCTCAGAAGCGCATGGAACTCCTCCTCCGAGAGCGCGATATGGTCCTCGCCGCCGGCATCGGCGGGCCGGGTGATCACGCGGCGTGCAAACCGGAACCAGCGGCTTTGGGACAGAACGGCGCGCGCGCCGTCCAGCAGCGTGTCCTTGCCAACGCCGCTAGGGCCGACAATCAGAAAAAGCGTTCCACTCATGCCGCTTGCTCATATGTTCGTGACTGGGCCGACATGCTCAGACGTCATCGAGTCCGATATCGACACAGGTGGCGGATTGGGTGATCCGACCGACCGAGACGTAGTCGACGCCTGTTTCGGCCTTGGCGCGGATGGTGTCCAGCCGGACACCGCCCGAACATTCCAGCGGCACGCGCCGATCCACCATCCGGACCGCGGTGGTCATGTCCTCGTTGCTCATGTTGTCGAGCATGATGACATCGACATCGGCCGCGAGCGCCTCCTCGACCTGATCGAGCCGGTCGCATTCCACCTCGATCTTGGTCAGCATCGGCGCAAAGGCCTTGGCCCGCCGCACGGCTGCGGCGATACCGCCCGCGACGGCGATGTGGTTGTCCTTGAGCATGATGCCATTGTCGAGGCCAAGCCGGTGACTGCGCCCGCCCCCGCAGACGACCGCGTATTTCTCGATCATGCGCAGCCCCGGGGTCGTCTTGCGGGAATCGAGCAGCGTGGCGCCGGTGCCCTCGATCTCCTTGACGTAGCGCGCCGTCAGCCCCGCGATGCCGCACATCCGCTGCACGAGGTTCAGCGCGACCCGCTCTGCGGTCAGAAGCGCCTGCGCGTTGCCCGACACCACGGCAAAGGTCTCTCCCTTGGCGACGGTATCGCCGTCCTTGTATCTTGCGTCAAAGGTGCAATCCGGATCCATCCGCCGAAACACCATCTCGGCCAGCCTGACGCCGGACAGAACGATATCCTCCCGCGCGTTCATGCCGAACGTGGCGCGGGCGTCATCGTCGATCATGATTTTCGCCGTCAGGTCGTAGTGGTTCACATCCTCGTCCAGCCACAGGTCAATCAGTTGTTGCACTTTCCGGAGATCAAGCAGCATGCGCGCACCTTTTGTTTGTATGCTAACGATAATAGCAGCCCCGGTTAGGGCCGCAAGCGGAATTTCGTCTCGACGTGGCCAGGCTCTCGCGATACATCCTCGCACCGTAGAACAGCACCGCGACACCAAGCGCCGCGCCGACCGCCTTGGCCAGCGGATCGGGTATGGTCAGGAGCAGGGCACAGAGGGCCATCGTCCACCGCGCCGCGGTCGAGCTTGCGCCCGTCCATCTCAACTCGCTCGCCGTCGCGACGAGGGCGCAGGCGAGCACGGTTGCCATGCACACGGCAAAGGCCTGAAGGCTGGCAAAGGGGGTCAGCACCAGCGGATTGATCACGAACATGAACGGCACCACGAAGGCGACGATCGAGAACCGCATGGCGATGACCGCGATTCGCAACGGGTTGGCCATCGCGATGGCCGCCGCCGCATAGGCGGCCACCGCCACCGGTGGCGTCATCGCCGACAGGACCGCGAAATACAGCAGGAAGAGATGCGAATTCAGCTCCGGGAAGCCGTATTCGTTCACCAGCGTCGGCCCGACCAGCACCGCCGCCAGAACGTAGGCGCTTGGTGTCGGCATTCCGAGGCCCAGAATGATCGTGACGAGCGCGCACAGCACCAGCGCCAGCAGCACGCTGTCACCCGCAAGCGAGAACGCGACGAAAGAGAACTTGGAGGCGAGACCGGTCATCGTGATCCCTCCGATGACCAGCCCCGCCGCCGCGCAGGCACCGGTGACGGCCAGCATCCGGATCGCGGTATCCGACAGCGCCTCGATGGTTTTCCTGACCCCCAGCCGCGTATCCGCCCGCAGGAACGACACCGCCCAGACACCCAGGGCGCTGAACGCGGCCACCATCGTGGGGGAATATCCCATCACCAGCAACATCACGAGACCGGCCAGCGGCAGCAGGAACTGCCAGCCTTCCCGCATGGTCTGTGCAAGGCCGGGCACCGCAGATGTATCCATTGCCGCAAGGTTCAGCGAGACCGACCGCAAATGGACCTGAATGAAGATGCCGACGTAGTAGAGCACCGCCGGCACGATCGCCGCCAGCACGATTTCGCCGTAACTGATGCCTGTGATCTCGGCCATGATGAACGCCGCCGATCCCATCACCGGCGGAAGCAGGCTGCCCCCGGTGGAGGCCGCAACTTCGACGCCGCCCGCGAATTCGGGTTTGTAGCCCAGCCGCTTCATCATCGGGATCGTGATCGAGCCGGTCGCTACGACATCCGAGGTAGGGCTCCCCGACATCGTGCCGAACAGCGCCGACGACGAGACCGCGATCTTGGCCGGCCCCCCGACCGAACGCCCCGAGGCCGCAGTGGCCAGACGAAAGAAGAATTCGCTCCCCCCCGCCTTTTCGAGGAAGGTGCCGAACATGACAAACAGGAACGCATAGGTGGCCGCGACCTTGAGCGGCACGCCGAAAAGCCCGTCGGTGGTATAGACGTTGATGTCGATGAAATGGCCCAGCGTGATCAGCCCGTGCCCGAGTTGCCCGGGTATCAGGTGGCCGAGCAGGTTGTAGAGGATGAAGCTGATCACCAGCAGCGTCAGGAACACACCCACCGTCCGCCTCGTGATTTCCAGCGTCAGCAGGATGAGCAGCCCGGCCATGATGAACTGATCGGGGCGCAGATCGTCAAACAGGCTTATCCGCATCGCCGTTTCGGGAATATTGGCGATGAAATAGACCGCGCAGGCCGCAGCAAGGGCCGACCATATCCAGTCAGCCACCGCCGGGCGCGTTTCATGCGCGTTCTCCGTTGCGCCGATCAGCAGAAAGGACGGCACGAAGATGAGCGAAAGGAAGATGACCACCAGCGACAGCGCGTCTATCCGCGAGTAGATCGCCGCATAGAGCACCCACAGGGTAAAGCCCGCCGTATAGAGCCGTATCGGCCAGTAGAGCCAGCCCTCTATAAAACGCCTGCGGCCCGTGGAAAACAGCAGGTTGAGAAGCGTGTTCATCATGGATCGCAGCCATTCCTTCGCGTCATCCGCGATACAGTCGGTCACCCGGAACGGGGCCCGGCGACAGCGCCGGACCCCGTCTCTCTGATGGCGGGATCAGTTGCCGGAGGCTGCGATCACCTCGGCCGCGAGCGGGTGATACCCGACCACTTCGATCGACGCGGCGAGGGTCGTGTCGAATGCGCCCATGGCCTTGTGCACCTTCTGGATCTCCTCGGGATGCTGGTAGATGGCCTTGGTGACCAGCCTTACCATTTCCGGGTCGGCATCATCGGCGGCAATCAGCGCGGCGCTGGCACCAAAGGTCTTTACCTCTCGGTCGAGCCACTCATAGGCCCCGGCCGGGATCGTCACCGGCTTCGATCCGTAATCGGCCTGCATCTGCGCGATCACGTCATCGGGCACCGAGAGCAACGTCAATTCGCGGCTGTTGGCGATCGAATTGATGCTGCCGCTGCCCACGAATGTCGCATTCACCCACGACACGGCCTTGCCGTCCTGCATGATTTCAGAGGCGGCCTGAGACCCCTGAAACTGCACGCTGCCGCCATTCTCCGCAAGCTGCTCGAAGGTGATCCCGGCGAGCGCCATGGATTTCTCTGCGAGGATCGAGGGCAGGATGCCACGACGATTGACGACGAGGTCGAAATCTCCCTTGAACCCGGCCAGATCGGCAATCGAGGTCAGGTTATTCTCTTCGGCAAAGCGCCTGTCGGTCACCCATTGCATCGGGGCCCAGTCGTAAAGCAGCGCCACGGCGCTGACGCCGCCGGTCGGCTCCTTGAACGGCTCCTCGCCGCGCTGCGCGATCACGATCTCGCCGAGGTGAACGATGGCCATGTCGCACTTGCCCTGGCCAAGCTGCACGATGTTGGCGAATCCGCCGCTCGATGTCTGGTAGGTGACGGTCGAGGCCGGGTCGATCTTGCGAACCGCGCTGTCAAGCCCGCTGCCGAGCAGCGACCAGAGCCCGCCGGGGCTTCCGCCGCACAGCGTGATGTTCGACGCCGCCGAGGCGGCTCCGGCGGTCAGGAACGCTGCTGAAACCGCAGCGACCGCTCCCATGTATTTGCACGTCTTGGTCATGTCTTCCTCTCCTGTCTTGATTCATTATTATTATTAGCATACGAACGAAATGGATTGGAAAAGTCAACGGTTTTGTTGAATGTCGCGATGGACATTTACATGTCAGGGCACACGCGCGGGTGCCATGTCGGGGCGTGAATGGCCCCGGTGTTGAAAGTGAGGAGCAGGCAATGTCCGAACAGGTCGCAACCCCGCAGGAGAGCACCGCCACAGATATCGTCGAAGCGCGCACGGTGCGCGTCACGTCATGGGCCAACCTGCAGGAAATCCTGCTGGAGGATGCGTGGAATCCCGGCATCATGCGACACCGCTCCCGCCGTCTGTTTCGCGGCCATTCCCGCGCGGATTTCGAGCTCATGTCGGGGCTTGCGCGCACCGGTGGCCGACAGACCCGCCTCGAGAAACACCTGCTGCGCAATTTCAACAAATATGCGCGCTCGTATCTGGACCCGGCCGAGGACCAGCCCCGCAACTTCTGGCACTGGATGTCTCTTGCACAGCATCACGGGCTTCCCACACGGCTGCTCGACTGGACATACTCACCGCTGATCGCCGCGCATTTCTCCTGCCATGTCCTTGCCGACATGGCGACCGACGGCGCGATCTGGATCATCGATTATCACATGGCGCACGAACTGCTGTCTGCCAATCTCAAGGGCCGGCTGAAAAGCCAGGGCGCGAATGTCTTTACCGACGAGATGCTGTCGCAGGAAATCGGCTCGCTCGAAGAGCTGGACAGTCGCCAGACCCCGGATGACGGGCAGGTTCTGTTCTTCGAGCCGCCCTCCATCAGCGCACGAATCATCAATCAATACGCGTGTTTTTCCGTCCAGATCGGGGAATGCCGCCCGATGATGGCGTGGCTGTCGCGCCATCCCGAGATGTGGAAAAAGGTCGTCATCCCGGCAGACCTCAAGTGGGAAATCCGCGACAAGCTTGACCAGTCCAACATCACCGAACGGGTGCTGTTTCCGGGGCTTGACGGGCTGTGCGACTGGCTTGCGCGGCAGTATTATCCGCGCGTCCTCTAGCTGGGATCAATCGACAAAGGCGCGCTCGACCACGAACTCGGCGGGCTTGTTGTTGGCGCCCTCCGTCAGTCCGAACCCCTCCAGCGCCAGCTTGGTATCCTTCAGCATCGCCATCGAGCCGCAGATCATGCCGCGATCATTCTCCGGGCGGATCGGCGGCACCCCAAGATCGTCAAACAGCTTGCCCGAGCCCATCAGATCCGTGATCCGTCCCCGCGTCGGATATGGCTCTCGCGTGACCGAGGGGTAATGGCGCAGGCGCCCGTTCGCAAACTCGCCGATCAGCGGGTCGTCCAGACATTGACGGACAATTTCCTCGCCATAGGCAAGCTCCGCGACCTCGCGGCAGGTATGGGTGAGGATCACCTCGTCGAATTTCTCGTAGGTCTCGGGGTCGCGGATCAGCGAGGCGAAGGGCGCGATCCCGGTTCCGGTCGAAAACATGTAGAGCCGCTTGCCCGGCAACAGCGCATCGTTGACCAGGGTTCCGGTGGGTTTCTTGCGCATCAGCACCGTGTCGCCCGCCCTGATCCGTTGCAGATGCTCGGTGAGGGGGCCATCGGGCACCTTGATGGAAAAGAATTCAATCTCTTCATCCCAGGACGGGCTGGCGATGGAATAGGCCCGGAATACCGGCTTGGGCGCGTTCGGCAGGCCGATCATCACGAATTCGCCGGACCGAAAGCGAAAGCTTGCCGGTCGGGTGATGCGAAAGGCGAACAGGCGGTCCGTGTAATGCCGCACCGAGGTCACCGTCTCGGCAAAGACACCGGACGGAAGATCAAACTCGACGGGATTGCCCTGCACGACGGGTTTGAATTCGGACATTCTTCATTTCCCTCTTGCTGTCCGCACATGCCTCGCCGCGTTGTCCTACCGGAGGACAGGGCAGCATGGTGGCGCGCCATTATCATTCGTATACTAACGATAATGGCGCAGGCGCATCCGGTCAATCAGGAAAGTCACATTTCGGGTATTGCCCGCGCGGGGGGGCACGCGCCCGCCCGGCACGGGCAGGCCCTGCACGTCACCGCAACCCGTCCTTGCCCTCGGCCTCGTCATGGGTCAGCCCGCCGACACGCGGAAGCGGGCGGCCGCTATCGGCAACGGCAACGGCGACCATGATCTCGTTGGCGCGTGGCGCATCGTTGAGCCGCACCTCGACACCATCGAAATGCGAGCGCACATAGGCCGCGTCCTTGTGTCCCAAGGGGATGTCGAGATCCTGCCCCGGACCACCGCGCTTCTTGGACGAGGGCACGAGCGCGGCCCCTTTTGCTACGGCCTTGCGCAGCGGCGCTCCCAGCTTGGGATGCAGGATCGCGGCGGCGTGTTCCAGCTCTCCGTTTTCGCCGACCATCGCGGATTTGCCGTAGCTCTCGATCGCCTCCGGCGCAACACCAAGCGCGGCCACGGCCCGCGCGCCCAACAGGCCGCCAAGCTCCGCGCCGATCTCTATCAACTCTGACAGGTCCTCGACGAACCGTCCGGCGAACGGGTTTTCGATGACCGCGACCGCGACCGCCTTGCGCGTCGGGGGCGCGATGTCGCGCCCCATCTCGGAATGCGTTTCCTCGACCCAGGTCGCCAGCTTTCTGATCTTGGCACTCATCTCAATCCGTCCTCCCCCTTGATATCCGCAGCAGCCAGCCCGCCCGAGCGCGCGTGCACGCGCGGCCCCGTCGTCATGACCAGCGCAACCAGCATTTCATCCGCGCGCGGCGCATCGTTGAGCCCGATCTCCATCGAATCGAAGTGGCTGCGCACATACGAGGCGTTGACATGGGTGATCGGCACGTCGATCCGCGCCCCCATCGCGCCCACCTTCTTTGCCGATGGCACGATGGCATTTGTGCCGTCGAGCACCTCGCGCATCGCATAGCCGCCGGGCGCATGCCACAGCGCGCCGTGTTCAAGCTCTCCCGCAGAGCCTATGAGGGATGCCTTGCCATATCCCTCGATCATGGCGGCACCGCCCAGGTTCCGGGCCAGCTCTCGTGCCATGTCCAGCCCGAGGGGGCGCAACTCTTCCATGAACCATTGGATATCGGGCTCGTAACGGCCCGCGAACGGGTTGGCGATCACCGCGACCGCTGCGCCCCGCCTGAGCGGTATCGCCGCCACGGGGCCGCCCTCGTGAAAGATTTCCTCGACCGCGATCATTCGCTTTCGGACTTTGAGTTCAGGCATGTTCCACCTCTCCAAGGGGGCTGAAATGACGGGTGGCGCCACCGGTCAGCGCCGATTCGCCCTGCAAGAACAGCGCGGCGCCCAGAATGTGCCCCTCCGCTTCAAGCATGGCGGCCACGGAATGGCCTGCGGCGAGCGCTTTTGCGCGGTGCGCGTGGTCGAGCGGAGGCACAAGGGTAACGACCGGCATGTCACCAAGATCGCTGTCGGGCCGGAGCCGCCTTGCCGGTGCGCGCTCGATGCCCGGATGGCCGGGCAGGTCCACCGCGTTGGCGATCAGTGTGGCCGCGACATCGGCCCGTGCCGCGTCGGCGGCCACCACGGTCACGCTGTCGGCAATGCCGAGCGACAGGCTGCGCCCATGCGTGCCGCTTGTGGCGATCCCGCCGATCCCGCTGCCCGAGCCAAAGCGCACACGGCCAAGCGGGTGCCCGTCATGGCGCGCCATCATCACCGCGAATTCCTGCCCCCCGGCAAGATGCACCGCGATGTCACCGCCATTGTTGACATAGGCCCGGCGCAGCGGAACCGCGTCGCGCATCGCGTGCAGGATGGTATCGGCAACCGCCCCCGCGACCGCGATCATCGGCGTCAGAAACCGGTCCCGGCAAAACGGCCGGGCGGCGGCATACATGCGGCGCGCGACCGGATCACGGGGCAGAGCCGTGTCGGGTGCAAGCCGGGTCCGGTGGCGATCAAGCTCGGTGACAAGCCCTTCGAGAAGCCCGTCGAACCGGGCGGCGGCGGCGGCAAGGGCCGCCCGGCGATCCGCTTCGCAAGCCGCATCCGCGCCGATCACAAGATCAATCGGGCCATGCTGCAAATGCAGCCTCTGCCCGCCATCGAGAAGAGCCATGGACGGTCCAGGCATCGCGCTTACCCGTCCTTTTCCCAGCGGAAATTGTTCTTGTTGACCGGGTCGGCATCCGGGTCGATCTGATTGACGCGGCGCACGTCATCGGAAATCGCCTCTTCGATCGGGCGCACGCATTCGATATGCCCCCCAAGCGCGACATAGTCCGACAACCGCATGGTGAATTCGATTGGCGCCACGAGGGCAGGGGTGGGCACGTATCCGAAGGAATTCGTCGGTATGTCGAGCACATTCGCCATCACCGTGATCCCGCCGCCGGGCCAGACATAGGCATTGGCCCCGCCGCAGGAGACATGGGTAAGCGACGCCTTGACCGAATGGGTGAGCTTTACCGGGTTTTTCGTGACGCCCGCGCGCAGCGATCCGCCCGCCCCCCCCATGAACAGGACCGAGCAGAGCGAAGGCTCGCAATTCTCGGCGATGAGATCGACCGAGGCCTGAAGCGCCTCGGGTATCGGGGCGGGCCGGGGCTCCAGCGCCTCGTCGAGTTCGAAATAGGCATATTGCTCGCCCGTGGTGGACACCATCAAGAGCCGCAGGCCCGGCCAGGCCACCGCGCTGTCGACCCGTTGCAGGATCGTCAGCGGGTCCTCGATATCGGTGCCGCCCCAACCCCGGCCCGCCTCTGCCACGCGGAAATAGCGCCCGGGCGTTGAGCGGCGGCCGTTGATGCGGATGCCGGTGGGCGGCACGTCCAGCATCTTGCCGGCCTGATGCTCGGACAGGACGCCGGTGATGTGGTCGTCGACGACGATCACCTCGTCGACATGCCCCACCCATTGCGAGGCAAACATCCCGATGGTCGCAGAGCCGCAGCCCACGCGCATCAGCCTTTCCTCGACCCCGTTGATGATCGGCGGTTTCCCGGCCTGCACGACCACCGTCGCGCCCTCATCGACCGAAAGCTCCACCGCCTCGCCATTGCACAGTTTCAGCAGCGTGTCGCAGGTCACGCGGCCCTCCTTCTTGCTGCCGCCGGTCAGGTGCTCGACCCCGCCCAGTGACAGCATTCTCGACCCATACTCGCTGGTCATCACATGGCCGACGGATTCGCCGTCGCGCCGCACATCGGCCCGCTCGTGGCCGATGAACCTGTCGGTGTCGATCTTCACCTTGACACCGCAATAGCTGAAGATGCCCTCGGTCACGACGGTCACCATGTCGGCGCCGTCCACGGTCTGGCTGACGATGAAGGGCGCGGGCTTGTAATCGGGATAGGTGGTTCCCGCGCCGACGGCGGTAACGAACGACCGGCTGTCGCGCAGGAGGGTGCCGTCCCAGTCGGTGCCCTCGGTGCCCTTGAGGAAAGGCACGGTCTTTTCGCCGCTCTCGATCGTCTTTTCGATGATGGTCAACGGATCGAGCCGGACAAGCTTGCCCTTGTGGTTGGCATAGCGATCACACGCCCCCGATGCACCCTCGGCGATATAGCACAGCACCGGACAGGCATCGCAGCGGATCTTTTCGGGCCGGACCCGGCTTTTATCGACCATTCTCGCGTTCCTCGATAGCCTTGCGCAAATTCGATGGCGTGACGGGCACCGAGCGTATGCGCACACCGCTTGCATGTGCAATCGCGTTCAGCAGCGCGGGTGCCGTCGGGATCAGGACATGCTCGCCCAGCCCCTTGGCCCCATAGGGGCCATGAGCATCCGGCACCTCGACGATGATCGTGTCGATTGGCGGTACGTCGCCGATCGTGGGGATGAGGTAATCGTGCAGGTTCTCGGTGCGACCGGGGATGTATTCCTCCATCAGCGCCATGCCAAGCCCCTGGGCAATGCCGCCCTGCACCTGCCCCTCGACCAGCATCGGATTGATCGCCCGGCCCACGTCATGCGCCGCGACAAAGCGGATCGGGCGGACGGTGCCCAATGCCTCGTCCACCTCGACCACGGCAAGCTGTGCGGCATATCCGAATTGCGCATAGGGATGGCCCTGCCCGTTTTCGTCCAGCGGGCGGGTCGGCGGATCATAGGTTTCCTCGGCGGAAAACACATATCCCATCAAGCCGGGCGCGAGGCGCGCGGTGGATATCTCGTGGTGCCTGCCCGTGTCCTCGACGAGGATCCGCGCCTCCTCGAAGCGCAGCGTCGCCGCGTCCGAGGCGTTGACATGGCGCAGGATCGCGGCGCGCAGCGCCTCGCCGCACAGCCGCGCGGCATTGCCCGAAACGAAGGTCTGGCGCGAGGCCGAGGTCTTGCCCGCGTCGGGGGTGATGTCGGTATCCGCATCCAGACGCGCGACCGACCGCGCCGGGACACCGAGCGCGGTGGCGAAAATCTGCGTGATCACGGTGTTGGCCCCCTGGCCGATATCCATAGCCCCCTGGTGCAGCACCACGGTGCCGTCGGGCCGCACGCCCGCGCGGATCGTCGACGGGTTGGGCAGCGAGGTGTTGCCGCAGCCATACCACCCTGCGGCCACCCCCACGCCCCGGCGCAGGCCGGGGGACGTGGTCGCGTTGAAGGCCGCGACTGCGGCGCGCGCGTCGGTCCATGCCGGGCGCAGCGCATCGAGGCAGGCGACGATGCCGACCCCCTGCTCGAACACCTGGCCGCAAACCGTCGGCTCGCCATCGCGCAACGCGTTGACGATCCGGAATTCGAGCGGGTCCATGCCAAGGCGCTCGGCCAGTTCGTCGAACAGGGTTTCCTGTGCGATGGCCGATTGCGGCACGCCAAAACCGCGAAACGCCCCCGAGGGCGGGCAATTGGTGTGGATGGCGCGCGAATCGGCCCGGTAATCCGCGATCAGGTAGGGCCCCGAGGCATGGACGGGCACGCGGTTTGCCACCGTCGGCCCCCACGACGCATAGGCCCCGGTATTGAACGCGCCCGAGAACGCAAAGCCGCTGATCCGGCCATCCTGCCGCGCGCCGATCCTGAGCGTGATCTCGGACGGGTGCCGCTTGGTCGTCGATTGCATGGATTCGATGCGCGAATAGGTAAGGCGCACCGGTCGCCCGGTCTTGAGCGCCGCCAGCGCGAGATAGGGCTGCACCGACAGATCGAGCTTGGACCCGAACCCGCCGCCGACGCCCGTGGGCACGATGCGGATGCGGCTCCGGTCCATCCCGAGGATGATTTCGAGCGAGTCGAGGTCCATCACCGGGGCCTGCGTGCAGGCATGGATTTCGACGCGGTCCTCCACCACCTGCGCGAATCCGGCTTCGGGCTCGATATAGGCGTGCTCGACGAAACCAGAGCGATAGCGCGCCTCGACGACGATATCGGCCGCAGCCAGCGCGGCCTCGTGATCGCCGCGGCTGACATGCCCCCGGCACATCACGTTCCCGGCGCGGTCGTCATGGATCAGCGCCCCGCCTGTCGCCTCGGCCCCGGCGGTGTCGAGCACCGCATCCAGTTCGCGCCATTCAATGGGAAAGCCGGTTTCGTCAAATCTCCGTATCGCCTCGGGCGAGCCGACCACGGCGGCGACCGCCTCGCCGCGAAACCGGGCGATGCTCTCGGCAAAGACCGGCTGATCGACAAAGGCCGGGATCACGCCGAACGCGTTGCGCCCGGGAATGTCGGCGCTTGTCAGAACGGCCTCGATACCGTCATGTCCGGCGCACCAGGCATCGAGATCGCCAAAGCTGAAGGCGGCGCGATGAAATGGCGATCTGACGACACGGATTTCCAGCGTGCCCTGCGGTGCCACGTCGTCGCCGAATTGCTCGGTGCCCGAAACCTTGGCAAGCCCGTCAAGACGCCGGATCGCTGCTCCGACCCCGCCGTCACCGTCCAGCCGTCCCGGCACCTGCGCCACGGCGTCGATGATCTTGCGATAACCCGTGCAGCGACACAGGACACCGGCCAGCGCCTCCTTGATCTCGTCCTCGTCCGGCGTCTGCGTCTGCCGCAGAAGCGCAACCGCCGACACCATCATGCCCGGCGTGCAAATCCCGCATTGCGCCGCGCCGTGATCCTCGAAACTCTCGGCCAGCCGCCGCGCCAGCGGGTCGGAGCGATAAAGCCCGCTCAGCGTCTCGACCTCGCATCCCTGCGCCTGCTGCGCGGTCACGATACACGAACAGACCGTCTCGCCATCAAGCAGCACCGAACACGCACCGCAATCGCCCGCATTGCAGCCGATCTTGACATCGCGCGCGCCGATGCGCTCCCGCAGCACCTCCGACAGCCTGTCACCCGGCGCGGCGGCCACGCTGACGGCTTGACCGTTCAGCGTGAAATCGACGGTATTCTCCGACATCCGACCATCCATGTTGCTACCACTCCCCGCCGCTTTGCAGCACGGCCCGGCGGCATAGCTCCGCCACGACCGAGCGCCTGTATTCCGATGTTCCGCGCACGTCCGAAATGGGGCTCAGCGCGTCCAGCCCCCCGGTCGCGGCGGCGTCCATTGCGGCGACCTCGTCGCGGGTCATGCCCCGCAGCCGCGCTTCAAGTTCCGGCAGGCGCACCGCGACAGGCGCACAGCTTCCGACCGCGATGCGGATATCGGCGACCCGGCCATCGCTGATCGCGGCCACGACCGCGACCATCGCGATGGATATCACCATGTGCCGCCTGCTTCCCAGCTTCACAAAGGCCCCGGCGGCACCGCGCGGCACCTTCGGGATCAGGAGGGCCGAGACGATCTCGTCCGCCGCCAGATCGATCAGGCGCGGCCCGAGGATGAACCGCTCCAGCGGAACGATGCGCGCGCCACGGGCTGACACGATCTCGACTGCGGCATCGAGCGTCAGCAGGGGCGGCACGCCATCGGCTGCGGGCGACGCGTTGCAGATGTTGCCCGCCAGCGTGCCCCGGTTCTGAATCTGCACCGACCCCACTTCGCGCGCGGCCTGTTTCAGGCCCGTGAAGGCGTCGGGCAGGGGCGCCCTGACGATCTCGGTCCAGGTCGTCGCGGCCCCGATCCGCCATCCGTCATCGGTTTCGCGAATCCCGCGAAACTCGGCGACGCGACTGATGTCGAGAATGTTCTCGATCACCTCTCCGCGCTTTTGCGCCGGAAAGAAATCCGTACAGCCCGCGACGATACGGGGGCCGGTCTCGGCCAGCATTTCCAGCGCATCCGTCGTGCTTGTCGGCACCATGTATGGCACGCCTTACCCTCCAGACAGCATTTCATTCGTATGCTAACGTTATTCGCAATAAACCGCCCGAGTCAATTGTTTCCGCGCGCCCCTGTCGCGGGGCGGACCCAAAACGGATGCAAGACCCGGACGGGCGCGGGCAAGGGTGCTCAGCTGCCACCGATTTTGCGCAACAGCCTGATCAGCGTGCGCGTCTCGGCGGTGGAGAGAGGCTTGAGGGTTTCCTCGGATATCCGCCGGCCCGCCTCGTGCAGGGTCTCGACAAGGTTGTCGTGCTGCGGGGCGACGGAGAGGACGGCGCGACGCCGGTCAACGAGATCGGGCCGCATCTCGACAAATCCCTTGGCGCGCAGCCGGTCGGCGACGCCCTTGATGGTGGCCACATCCATGGCGGTGCGCCGTCCAAGCTCGTTCTGGGAGCATTCTCCCATCTCGGCCAGCCTGACGAGCGCGGCGAATTGCGTCGAGGTCAGGCCATACGGCGCGAGGTTCTGAAAAATCGCGGCATGGCGCTGCCCCGCGATCCGCAGCAGAAAGCCGACCTGATCCTCCAGCTTGTAGTCCTCGCCGGTCTCCGTCCCGCTTTCCTCGTGGCCCGTCAAGCCAGTCTCCCCCGCCCCTGCATATGTCGTGGCCGATATGGCCCGGCACGCCCTGGTGGCGCGCCCCGGCTTTAATACCCGCGCCGCCCCCGCGAGGGAACCCGAAAACGCCGGGGGGTGCGCCCCCACCGAATCGGCACGGCACGGCAACTGCGGACTTGCCAAGAATGCTCTGCTTGTTAGTATACAAATAATATTTCGCGAGGATGCATGTCATGACACAACAGAAGCTCGTTATCAGGAATATCGGCCTCATCCTGACCGGAAAGATCGAGGCCCCGATTGCCGAAGGCGACTGCGTGATCGCCGTGGATGGGCGCATCACCGCGATCGGCCGGGAATGCGATCTTGATACCGAAGGCGCCACGTCGGTGATCGACGCGAACGGCGTCACGCTCGCGCCCGGTCTGATCGACAGCCATGTGCACCCCGTCGTGGGCGATTACACCCCCCGGCAGCAACAGCTTCACTGGATCGATTCCACCCTCAACGGCGGCGTCACCACGATGATCTCCGCAGGCGAGGTCCACATGCCCGGCAGGCCACGGGATATTGTCGGGCTCAAGGCGATGGCGATCGCGGCGCAACGCTGGTACGAGAATTTCCGCCCCTCCGGGATGAAGGTGCTGGCCGGTGCGCCGGTGATCGAGCACGGGATGGAAGAGCAGGATTTCAAGGACCTCGCCGATGCGGGCGTCAGGTTTCTCGGCGAAGTTGGCCTCGGCTCGGTCAAGGACGGCAAGACCGCCAACCAGATGGTCGATTGGGCCAGGAAATACGGCATCCAGTCCACCATCCATACCGGTGGCCCGTCGATTCCCGGATCGGGCCTGATCGACGCCGACATGGTGATCGAAACCGGCACCGACGTGGTCGGGCACATAAACGGCGGGCATACGGCGCTGCCCGACGACCAGATCGTCTGTCTTTGCGAGGCGTGCAGCCAGGGGCTTGAAATCGTTCATAACGGCAATGAACGCGCGGCGCTGCTGACGCTCAACACCGCGCGTGAACTCGGCAAGCTCGACCAGATCATCCTTGGCACCGATGGCCCTGCCGGGTCGGGTGTGCAGCCGCTCGGCATCCTGCGGATGGTCTCGATGCTGTCGAGCCTCGGCAACATCGACGCCGCCACCGCCTTCTGCTTTGCCACCGGCAACACGGCGCGCCAGCGCGCGCTTGATGTCGGCCTGCTGGAGCCGGGCTATGCTGCGGATTTCGTGCTCATGGATCAGGCGCAGCACGCCCCGGGCAAGGACATGCTGGACTCGGTCCGGCTTGGCAACCTGCCCGGCGTCGGCATGACCGTGATCGACGGCAAGGTCTGCTCGCAGCGCAGCCGCAACACACCGCCCGCAGGCAGGATTCCGTCAATCATCGTCTGACGGCCCGGGGCAGGGCCAGCGGCAGGGCTTTCCGGCGCGGCGAGGACGGCCCCCTCAATGACCGGCACCATGGCCAAAGTCATGATCAAGGATGCGATTGACGTCGGTGCAGGCGCCGGGGGATCACTCACGGCACGACGCGCCCAAAGGCGCACGCGGAGGCGCGCGCCCTGTCCATGTGGTGCCGCTCATGCCTGCGCCGCCGCCGCGTCTCAGGTCTCGGTCCCGGCGGTTTTGCGCGGCAAGACCCAATCCGCGCGGGGGAAGTGGCAGGTATACCCCTGCGGAAAGCGTTTCAGATAATCCTGATGCTCCGGCTCTGCCTCCCAGAAATCGCCGACCGGTTCGACCTCTGTCACCACCTTGCCGGGCCACAGCCCCGACGCCTCGACATCGGCGATGGTGCGCCGCGCCTCTTCCCTTTGCGCGTCGGAGCAATAGTAGATCGCCGAGCGATAGCTCATGCCGATATCGTTGCCCTGCCGGTCGGGTGTGGTGGGGTCGTGAATCTGAAAGAACACCTCCAGCAGACGCCGATAGCTGATCCTCGCCGGATCGAAGATGATTTCGATGCCCTCGGCATGGGTGCCGTGATTGCGGTAGGTGGCATTGGGCACATCGCCCCCCGTGTCTGACGTCAGCACCCATGGGACAGTTTAGGCATATTGCGGAACGGAGGGTTTCCGGCTCTGTCCGTCGTCGAATGATTTGGAACAGGCGGCGTGATTTTGGTCTGGAGGGCTCCGGCTCTGTTGGTTGATGTTATGCTGCTTGGCGCTGATGG
>NZ_JBEPPW010000030.1:0-18248 GCF_040547525.1 Roseovarius sp. MBR-6
CTATTTGGGCAGCGCACGCGCCATGGCGCTTAGTGCCCCGCCACTGGCCTACTTTTGCACCGCCACGTGGCCGGTTTTGTCTCCGCCGTTGACAGGTGTGTCGCTGAACGCCCCGCAGGTCGCTATCCCTAGCCTCCCGCGGCCCGATGATGCCTGAGGTTAACCCCGTTCTGGTCGCGCTCGTTGTCGTTGCGCTTGGCATATGCCTGATGCCCCACGAATGACCGGGCAAAGCGCCCGAGCGAACCGGCATCCCGCCCATTGCCCCCACGACGGTGTGGCTCAGTCATTGCCCCGCCTCACGCCTCAAGCCAGGCGGTGCACAGTCAGCCGCCTGCGTTGCGCGAGCGCGCGCGAAAGGCCCAAACTCCGTTGACCCCCATGCAGGGCGCAGGGTTTGCAGGATCGTGGTTGATCATCTCGCCCTCCTTCCGTCCTGTCACGCGCGAATGCACGCGAACTGATGCCATATCAAGTTCGACCGCTTGCATCGAGGCGGGGTTAGCGGCGGGTCTGGTTCGTCCTGATTGCCGCTTGACCGCTGGACCTTGAAAACTCCCCCGGCACCTCGTTTCCCGCCTTCAGAAATCAGCACGCAGGACTCAACGTCGTTTCGTCCTGGGCAACGCGCACCTGGGCGGGCTCCGGCCCAGGGCGAGCTTTCCCGACTCCTCGCTCGACAAACGGAGCCTGCCCAATCTGACAACGAAGGATTGACACATGACCGACCCTATCTTCATCGCTAAGGCCGACGCCGACGCGAAAACCCCTGCCTTCCAACAAGCCCTGAAACGTGCGAACGAATTGGGCGTGGACCTCGTTCACGTCACCTCGCAGATGGCCGTCGTGCCGCACGCCAAGCGCCGCGACCCGCGCGCATATGCGCAGGCGAAGCACGCAGCCACGATCCTGGGCACCACCGTGTCCTTCGGCGACCCTGAAGGCGACGCGAACAACCCGCCCGCGAAGTTCACGGCGACCCACCTCGACACGGAAGACGCCCTGTATATCCTCGCCGGGAAAACCAACCCCCGCGACTACCAGCGCATGACGACGAAGGCGCGCAACGAGCAGCGCCGTATCGTTCCCCTGCGTTCCTGGGATGATGCGCCCGAGCAGGTCCGCGACGCCCTCGCCGCTGACGTCTGAACATGGGCCGCGAAAAGGACCTGTGGACGCTCGTCGTCGGGCAGGCCTACTCCGACGCGTTCGCCCCAACGGCGGGCACGTCGGTGTCCGATCAATCGCAAGCCTTGTGCTTCCTCCTCGACACGACAGGCCCCTGGGCCGCACGTCGCGACGAGGTGGCGTCATACCTCGACGGGCGCGGCGACGCAGTCAGAGACCTCGCCTTGCGCGTGCTAAACGGGCAGGCCGACATCCCAGGGCTTAACGGGCGGCAGACCGTCAACCTCGAACGCGCCCGACGTATCAGGAACGGAGACTTGGAAATGCCTGAAATCGAACCCGAAGAAATCGAACCCGCGACCGAGAAGGAGCGCCCGCCCGCGCGTTCCCACCCGTCCTTCAACGGCCACTGGTTGTGCTTCAAGGTCCGCGAGGACGGCACCTTGGTCCTGCCAAAGGACTCGTCGCTCAAGGGCATCTACGACGGCCTGCCCCTGCCCAATGGCTCGTCCTTCATGGCGCGCACAATGCGCGCACTGACTCGCCCTTATGGCGCGTCTCTCGCGTCCCTGCGCATCGCCTGCGCGCACTGGCCGGACATCATCCCCGACCTGTGCTCGAAGTATGACCTTGAACTGGTGGTCAAGATGGAGACCGTCGAGATCGAGGGCGGCGGCATCGAAGTGATCGACGGCGAGACCAAGGCGCACCTCAGACGACGCCTTCCACCCGCTTCATGATCGCGTCAGCAACTGCCTGCACCGACGACCGAAGGTCAGGCGACACGATGTAGTGACCATCCGTCCCGCCGAGACCCTTGCCGACCTGTGCCCGCCGCTGGGTGTCGCCAATGCCGATCTCGACCGCCACGGTCTGCCATTCCTTGCGGCATTGCTTCGGGGTCCAGCGATCCGCGCCGCGCGTCACGGTCGGCAGCGTCTGCAACCGACCGCCCGTCGGTCCCGTGAAGACATACTCCCGCCGTCCGGTCATCGCCTCAAGACGGCGCAACTGCGCGACCGACCACGACGACAACGCAATCTCCCGGTAGTCGGTGGTCTTGGTCATTCCGAACCACACCTTGCCCGCGTCGAGGTCAACCTGATCCCAACGCATCGCGAGCACTTCGGTTGGGCGCATACCTGTCAGCAGGGCGACCTTCATCGCCGACTTCGGGATGACCGTCATCTTGTCCACCTGCCGCCACCATGCCCGAATGTCCGAGATACGCTCGACGGCGTTCTGGGCTTTCAGCGACGCCCAACCTTCCGGCAGACCGATCCCGTCGCCTGCAACGTCAATCACCATCGGGTGCAACGTGACGGGCACCTCCTTTTTCGCGACCGCGTAGTTGAACAGCACCTGGACGGCGTTGAAGAACATCTGTGCCGAGCGGCGACCGCGCGTGCGCGACAGGTTGCGCCATGTCGTTGAGGACAGTTCGGGGGTGATGCTGGTGATGGGACGATCCCACCAACCTTTCGGCCATTCGAGGGTCGCGGCATACGCCCCATCCTTGCCGTAGCTGTCCGCGCCGCCGAGGTAGCGCCGCTGCTGGTTGATGTGCGTCTCTGCCCGTCGCGCCTTTTCCGGCCCGTGTTCTTCCAGGATCGAGGCGCGCTTGTGCGCCTCATACATTGCCCAGACCTGACCGACGGTCAGTTCATCCGCGCGCCGTTTCGCCTTCCCGCGAATGATGCGCTGCGCCATCTGATCACTCAGGTCTTCGGGACGTGCCTCACGAATGCCGGAAAGGATGCGGGCATAGGTTTGGTCGTCGTCGGTAAGCTGCTTCGCGCGCGGATCGACGCCGCGACGGATTTCGGGTAGCAGCACGTCCCGCGCAACGGCGCGCGCCTCGTTCGCTTTGGTAACGTCCGCCCGACCGATCTTCACGCGGATGAATCTTCCTGCGTGTTCGCCTGCGGCATAGTAGGTCTTGGTTCGCTGACCGACGGAAAGGTTGAACCCTGAAAGTTCGCTATCGTGGACCCACAGGGTGCTTGCATCCTGGTAGGGCAGGCTGTCCACGAGCGCCTGCGTGATCTTCTGGTGTGGCATGACCGACCTCATCGCTTTGACCGAATTTTGACCGCTTGGTCAGCGATGTTGTCGGGCAACGTCGGTAGAATGCTCAACCGGACATTTGAGGTAGCGCGTTGAATTTATTGGGGTTAGTCAGCATCTTGCCCGCGAGCGTAGCGGTATGGGCAAGATAAATGGCTCCGGCGGTAGGGGCTGAAGCAATCCAATGAAATCAATGACTTAGTTTGCGATCATACTGCGATTATCCCGTAGCGTGTCATGGGCTCGTTGCGAATTCAAGTCTCATTCTGTGTCCCCGGTTCGATATCGGTCTTGGCGCGCAAGAGCGAGCACGCGGCACCCGCGATGATATCACCCGGATACTGGCAAAGGATGGAAGGCGCCGGTCCTCTGCAGCTCACTTGACCATGTCTCGGGCAGGTTGCCAGAGACAGGTAATCGAGCTGGTTTCTCTGGCCGATGTTTTCCTTCCAGGTCTACCCCGGCAACTTGGGAAAGCCGGATCGAGGTAGAAGGCCGCCCTGTCCAGCTCCGCACGACCAACGTGGCCTGCGGACCGGACAACCGACCATGGGCCAGTCGCTTTGCGAAACTCAGCCGGAGGGCAAGACTTTCGACGTCTGCTGACCCAGGCCCGCGATCCCGAGGGTGACGACCTCGCCCCCCCGCAAGTAACGCTGCGGCGACTGGCCCATGCCGACGCCCGGCGGCGTGCCGGTCGAGATCACATCGCCGGGGTGCAGGCTCATGAATTGGCTGCAATAGGACACAAGCTGCGGGATCTTGAAGATCAGCGTCGCGGTGGTGCCCGTCTGCATCCGCGCGCCATCCACGTCGAGCCACATATCGAGTGCGTCGATGTCCTCGATCTCGTCCAGCGTCACAAGCCAAGGCCCCGTCGGCCCGAAGGTGTCGCAGCCCTTGCCCTTGTCCCATGTTCCGGCGCGTTCGATCTGGAATTCGCGCTCCGAGACATCGTTGACCACGCAGAGCCCGGCGACGTGATCCATCGCGTCCGCCTCGTCAATATAGGCGCCGGGCTCGCCGATGACGACTCCCAGTTCGACCTCCCAGTCGGTTTTCACAGAGCCGCGGGGGATCTGGATCGGATCGTTCGGGCCGACAATCGCCGAGGTCCATTTGTTGAAGATGATCGGCTCATCTGGGATCGGCATGCCGGCCTCTTCGGCGTGATCGGCATAGTTCAGACCGATGCAGACGAATTTTCCGATACCGCTGACGCAGGGCCCGAGCCGCAGATCCTCTTGTGGGGTGCCCTCCACCACGGGCAGCGTGTCGATATCGAGATCCTGAAGGGCTTTCAGACCGGCGGGCCGCAACACCTGGCCTGCGATATCCGGCACGATGCCGGAGAGATCGCGCACGCGCCCCGATGTGTCGAGCAGGCCCGGCTTTTCGGCCCCGGGTGCGCCATGTCGGAGAAGTTTCATTGGATGTCCTTACCTTCGGAGAGTTGGGTCGTGTGGTTCTGGTGTGTCTGCCCCGGAGTGAGACCGGAAATCGCCTGGATCAGGCTGTCCTCGGTGACCTCTTCGGAGGTGAATGTGCACATGACTCGGCCCGAATACATCGCCACGATGCGATCCGAGACATGTAGTACCTCGGGCATTTCCGAGCTGATGACGATCACCGCGTAGCCATGGGCCGCCAGATCACGGATCAGGTTGTGAATCTCGGACTTGCTGCCCACGTCGATGCCGCGCGTGGGCTCGTCCACGATCAGCACGCTGGGGCGCATCGCCAGCCATTTGCCGATCACGATCTTCTGCTGATTGCCGCCCGAGAGATTGCCCACCACCTGTTTCCAGCCCGGGGTGCGGATATCGAGCTTGTCGCGATATTGATCGAAGATCGCGATCTCGGAGCCTTCGGCCACGAAGGGCCCGGCCTTGAGGTCATCGACCTGCGGCAGGGTCATGTTGTCGCGGCAGTTCATGCCCAGCACCAAGCCTTGCGCCTTGCGGTCCTCGGGGACGAGGGAAATGCCACGCGCGATGGCATCGGCGGGGGAATGGATGCGGACCTTTTCGCCGTTCAGGTGAATGGTCCCGGCAGAGGGCTCGCGCAGGCCAAAGAGGGTTTCGGCGATCTCGGTGCGCCCGGCCCCGACAAGGCCGTAGAACCCCAGCACCTCGCCGTTGCGCACGGCAAAGCTCACATCCGCGAACAGATCCCCGCAGGACAGACCGCGCACCTCGAGCGCGATCTCGCCCATCTGGTGATGGCTTTCGACGCGGCTCAGGTCGAGGCTGCGCCCGATCATCAGCTGCGTCACCTCTTCCTCATTGGTCTCGGCGGTGTTGAGCGTGCCGCGATACTCCCCGTCGCGCAGCACGCTGATGCGGTCGGTGATCTTGAAGATCTCCTCCATCCGGTGCGAAATGTAGATGATTCCCACCCCGTGCGATTGCAGATCCGCGATCACGTCGAACAGCACCACCTTTTCGGCATCGGTGAGCGAGGCAGTCGGCTCGTCGAAGATCACCGCCTTGGCGTCGACGGTCAGGGCGCGGGCGATCTCGACCATCTGCTGATTGGCGATGGACAGATCGCCGACACGGGTGCGGGCATCGAAGCCGACCTTGAGTTTTTCGAGGATCCGGTTGGTCCGCGCATAAAGTTCGCTCCAATCCACCAGACCGAACCGCTTTTCCGGCAATTCACCAAGATAGATGTTTTCCGCGACGCTCAGCTCTTCGGCGAGGCTGAGTTCCTGATGAATGAAGACGATGCCCTTGGCCTTGGCGTCGAGCGGGCCGGACATCACCACCGGCTGCTCATTCACGATGATCCGGCCCTCGTCGGGCTGATGGATGCCACCCAGCACCTTCATCAGGGTGGATTTCCCGGCACCGTTTTCGCCCATCAGGGCATGGACTTCGCCGGGCAGAATGCTGAGCGAGACACCATCGAGGGCCCGTACGCCGGGAAATGTCTTGACGATACCTTCCAGCTGCAGAACGGGGATTTGCGTGGTCATATCTTCAATTCCTCCTTGCCCTTGACGTTCAACTGCCGGTCCAACAGCAGCACCGCGATCAGGATCAGGCCGATCACCAGGTTGACGGTCGAGGTGTCGGCGCCGATATGCGCCAGCCCCTTGCGCAGAAGCTGGATCGCCAGCACGCCCCCGAAGGTCGAGATGATCGACCCCGCCCCGCCGCTGAGCTTGGTGCCGCCGAGCACCACCGCCGTGATCACCCAAAGCTCGTAAAGCTCGCCGTCATTGGGATTGACCGAGCCGCTTTCCGCGTAGAACACCACCGCCGAGAGCGCGGCCAGAGCGCCGATGATCATGAAATTGATCATCATGTGCGGCCCCACCCGGATGCCCGCATTGACCGCCGCCTCGCGATTGTCGCCGATGGCATAGGCGTTGCGGCCATGCACGGTCTTGTTCATCAGGAACCAGATCGCGGCGGTGACCAGCAGCAGGACCCATGTCGCGGTGTGCAGGCCAAGGAATTGAGCCTCGGCGAAATCCACCAGCGTCCAGTTGAGATGGCTGGTCGGCTGTTCGCCGTTATACATGAACACCAGCCCGCGATAACCCAGCATCGCGCCCAGCGTGACGATGAAGGCGTCGACCCCGGTTTTCCACACGATCAACCCGTTGATCGCGCCCAGCACGGTGCCGGTGAGCAGCGCCAGAAGACAGGCGACGGGGATGACCCAATCGCCCAGCCCGCCAAAGACCGGCCATGTCATCGCATCCAGAAGCACGACTGCGCTGAGCGCGTAGGTGGCCCCGACGGAGAGGTCGATATTGCCGTTGACCATGACGATCGTCATACCCATGGCGATGATGCCGATGGGGGCTGACTGCTTGAACAGCAAGAGCATGTTGCCCGCGTCCATGAAGGCCTTGTCGCTGAGCGACAGGACGTCGCCCGCCACGGTGAAAAAGATCAGCTCGAGGACGATGAAGCCCCAGATCGCGCCGCGCTTGAGAAAACTGCCGAGAGTACCGGTTGCCATTGCTGTTCTCCTCTTCACGCGATGGGGGACCAGAGGCGGCCACGCTTGGCCGCGATATCAAGCCAGACGGCGAGAATGATGATGACCCAGGTCACCACATACTGGACATAGAAGGGCAGCCCGACGAGCAGCAGCCCGTTCTGGATGAAGCCGAGGATCAGCACGCCGATCACCGTCTTGAAGATCGTCCCCGATCCGCCCATCAGCGACGCGCCCCCCAGGATCACGGCTGCGAGCACCTCAAGCTCCAGCCCCTGCCCCACGGTGTTCTGCGACCCCATCGAGCGGCTGGCCTGCAACAGCCCGGCGGTGGCCACGCAAAAGGCCGAGACCAGATAACAGCTGAACACCACCCGGGCGCGCGGAATGCCCGAAAACGTCGCTGCCGTGCCATTTCCGCCCACGGCATAGATCTTGCGCCCGAAGGGCGTCTTGGCGAGCGCCGTGCCGAGGCCCAAGGCGAGCAGCAGGAAGATCAGGATGGGCACGGGGATGCCAAGCGCGCTGCTCTGGCCGAACAGGCTGAACCAGGTGCCGTCCTTGTCGGCGATATCCATGTTCTTGCCGCCTGACCAGGTGAGCGTGAGACCATGGATGGCCGAAAGCATCCCCAGGGTGACGATCAGCGAGTTGAGCCTGAGATAACCGACGAGGAACCCGATGAAGGCCCCGAGCGCAAGCGTCATCGCGAACATCGCCGGAATCGCCAGCGCCGGGCCGATCTTGTCATGCAGGTCGAGTACGACGATGGTGGAAAACGACATCATCGAGCCGACCGAGAGGTCGAGATTGCCGCTGATCACCACGAAGGTCACGCCAAGCGCCATGACGCCCAGAATGGCCGAGGAGCGGATGACCCCCATGACATTGTCTGGATCGAGAAACCGGCCATTGGCCAGCGTGAAACCGATCATGAAAAGGGCAAAAGCGACCAGAATGCCCTGTCGGGCCAGAAAGCCGCCGATGTCTTTTTTCGTGAGTGTCGCCATCTTCTCCTCCGTCTGGCCCCATCCTCCAGCGCCCTGAACTGCGCGTCGAACGCCGGTCTGATCCGCGTGCCGACTACGCGCGGGGCGTCGGGCACACACGGCTTTCACACCTCGCCCTGGCCTCGATGTTAACACGTCTCGCGGGACCGGATGAGCGCGGTCCACGCCGCGCCCGGCATGATCGCACGCCAGGTCTCAGAACACTGGCTTGCTAAATTCGCCCATGTTGTCCTGGGTAATCTTGGGCGTGTCGAAATAGTTGAGGAACGGCACGTCCTTGCCGTCGAGCACGTCGATCGCGGTCTGCAATGCTGCCTCGGCGTCATCGACAGGGGACTGGTAGATCGAGCCCCAGTAGTCGCCGCGCTCCATCGCCTCATAACCAACCGCGAAATTGGTGGCACCAACGAAAATGATACCGTCACGTCCGGCGGCACGGGCGGCGTTGAGTGCGCCCACACCCATGTTGTCGT
This sequence comes from Roseovarius sp. MBR-6, assembly GCF_040547525.1. Taxonomy (NCBI): domain Bacteria; kingdom Pseudomonadati; phylum Pseudomonadota; class Alphaproteobacteria; order Rhodobacterales; family Roseobacteraceae; genus Roseovarius; species Roseovarius sp. MBR-6. The sequence continues at coordinate 8,636 of NZ_JBEPPW010000030.1, forward strand.
CGCCGGCATAGACCCCGTCGATGTCGTTATACTTGGTCACGAAGGCCTCCATGACCTTCTGCGCCTTTTCGCGGTTCCAGTCGCCCGGCTGGGTGTCAAGGACGGTGACATCGGGGCAGATCTCGGGCAGGCGATCCTCGAACCCCCTGGCGCGTTCGATGGCAGTGGTATAGCCCGGCTGGCCGGTGATGTGCACGACCTGCGCCTCTTCGGCGATGCCCATGTCCTTGAACTTGTCGCACATGATCTCGGCGGCGCGCGCGCCTTGCGTGACGTTGTTGGGCCCCGAGAAGGATGCGATGAAGTCGAACCCCTGCTCGTCGATGTTGGAGTTGGTCACGATCACCGGGATACCGGCCTTCTTGGCCTTGCGCACGGCGGGGATCACAGCCTCGCCATTGGTCGGCCAGATGATGATGGCATCAACCTCACGCTGGATAAGGTCCTCGATCTGTGCGATCTGGCGGGCCACGTCGCCGCCTGCATCCAGAACGACGGTCTCGATGCCGTCATCCGCTTCTGCGGCCGTGATGAACGCGCGCTCATAGGTTGTCTGATAGCTATCCACGCCGACGTTGTTCTGCGTGATGCCGATCCTGTAGCCATCGGCCTGGGCCGCGCTGGCCAGAGCGGTGCTGGCCACGGTCGCCGCGAGAACTGTACGAAATTTCATCAGGCTCTCCTCCCCGAATGTTCCTGTCATGTGCATTCCCCCCTCCTCCGAAACGAGGGAATCACCGCCCGGAGTGCCGGACGACTGGTGAAAGCTTGCGCTCAAAGGCGCTCCGGCAATGCAGTAAATATATCAATATTGGATAATTTTATATTCAATATGGATATATCGTCGATACTTTCCGCATCCGGATTTCGACAATGTGAAGAGGAGACCCGCGATGGTGAAATCGAATCCATCCAAATTGAAGAAGTCTGCGGCGGGTGCCCCGCGCGGACCGGCAAAGGAGCCTGCCGCCCTCATGAACGCGATGAGCGAAAACGCGGAGAGACCGATGCATGCGTCCATCGCGACGGGCGACCTGCTGCGCATCCTGTCCTATCTGGAGGAATGCAGCAACGAGTTGGAGACCGCCATCGAGTTGCAGGATCCCAACCCGGTTTTCCGCATGGCGCTGCACGCGATCAAGGGACATCTCGAGGCCAAGGTGATGACGCCCACATCCCTGATCGCCGCCAGCAACGTGCCCTATGCCACCGCCAGCCGGCGCCTGCGGGAGATGATCGAGGCAGGGCTGATCGAACAGCGCCCGCGCACGAAGACGGGCAAGAGCTTTTCCCTGCATCCCAGCGAAAAGCTGCTGGAGCAATGGAGCCAGATGTCGGAACGGGTGCGGCGGCTGGCCGAAACCCATTTCAACAGTCACGCCAGCCGCGAAGAGGCGCGGGACTACTATTTCGGCGGCTCCTACATGACCGCCCGCGCGATCCCGCCGCTTCAGGTTCTGCCCGAACCGCTCAAGCTCGCAGGCGGCATGCGCGTGCTGGTACATGGCGATCCGACCTTCATGGTCATGGAGAACCTCAAGCGGCAGTTCGAACAGGTGATCGGCACACAAATCCATCAGCGCGCCTTTTCCATCGACCGGCTGCGCGACGAGGCGCTGCGCAACGCCGAGCGCAACGCCAGCCGCTACGACATCATCGCGCTTGATCTGCCCTGGATCGGCGAGTTCGCCGACAAGGGCATCCTGATGCCGCTCGACGAGGTCATGGATGTGGCGCGGCTTGACCCGGCGGATTTTCATACCGCAGGCTGGACGGCTGCGCATTGGGGCGGGCGGCCCTATGCCGTGCCCGCGCAGACCACGCCCGAGCTTTTGTTCTATCGCCGCGATCTCTTTGCTGCGGCGGGGCTGGAGCCGCCCGCCACCACCGATCAGCTGCTCACCGCCGCGCGCGCGATGCACGCCCCGCAAAAAGGCCGCTACGGCATCGGCTGGAACGCGGCGCGCGGCACCGCGCTCGGCCATACCGTGCTGATGACGATGGCGGATTTTGGCCAGCCGATACTCGATCTGCCCGAGATGGCGGGGGGCTTTGACACGGATGGGCTGGCGGCGCGCGACTACCGCGTGACTATCGACACTGACAAGGGGCTGAAGGCGGCGGAATTCCTGATGGAACTGCTGCGCTATTCGCCGCCCGATATCCTGTCGATGTCCTGGTACGAGCGGGTACGCCCCTATGCGGCAGGCCGGATCGCCATGGCCTATGGCTACACCCTGCTGGCCCCATATTTCGAGCTTGACCCGTCCTCGCCCGCGCATGGGCAGACCGGCTATCTGCCGCATCCACATGGGCCGGGGGCAGCCAATGTGGCCCCTGTCGGGGGCTATGTGATGGGTATTCCGGCCAATCTCGCGCCCGAGCGGGTGGCGGCGGCGGTCGAGGCGCTGCGCGTCTTCACCAGCCCGGAGGCGCAGAAGCTCTATGTGCAGAACGGCAGCCGCACCAATCCGCGCTATTCGGTCGGGGCCGACGCCGAGGTGCGCCGCGCTTCGCCCATATTCGAAGCGGTCGATGCCATGTCCTGGCGCGACGAGCTGCAATTCTGGCCGCGCCCGCCGGTGCCAGAGATCACCGGGATCATCCAGATCTGCGGTGAGGAATTCCACGACATGCTGCGCGGTCTTATCAGTCCCCGCGCCGCCCTGCGCCAGGCCCAGGAACGGGCCGAGGCGCTGATCGAACACCCCGGACCATCGTGACTTGAGGAGGAGAGACCCATGGACCCGAACCGCCTGAACGGCAAAAACATTCTGATCACCGGTGCCGCGCGCGGCATGGGGGCCGCCAATGCCGAAAGCTTTGCCGCGCAGGGCGCCAATGTCTGCCTTGGCGACCTCGACGAGGCCGAGGCACAAAAGGTCGCCGACCGCATCAACGCCGCCGGAAATGGCCGGGCGATCGCGGTCAGGATGGACGTGACCAGCCGCGCCGACAATGCAAGCGCCGTCGCCGCCACGGTCGAGGCGTTCGGCTCGATCAATGTGGGTCTGTTCAATGCGGGTCTGAACAAGCCCCGGTTCTTCATGGATATCGACGAAGACAACTGGGACCTGATCATGAACGTCAACACCAAGGCGATGTGGCTCGGCATGCAGGAAACCGCCCGCCAGATGATTGCCCAGGGCCCGATGGAGGGCCACCCCTACAAGCTGATCAACGTGGGCAGCATCGCCAGCCGAAAGCCGCTGGTCGATGTGACGGTCTATTGCACCTCGAAATACGGCTGTCTCGCGCTTACCCATTGCGGGGCCATCGGATTGGCCGAGCACAACATCACCGTCAACGGCTATGCGCCGGGTGTGGTGGTCACGCCGCTCTGGGAGCAGTTGGACAAGGACCTTGTCGATATCGGCTTCAAGGAGCGCGAGGGCCAAGCCTATGACGACATCGTGCGCGACGCGCTGCAGATCAAGCGGGTCAGCTATCCCGATGACATCACCGGCACGGCGTCGTTCCTTGCCAGCGACGACAGCGACTACATGACCGGCCAGATGATCCATATCGACGGCGGCTGGTGCATCCAGTGACGCCCATGGGCCTCGGCCCGATGCATCCCCAGCCATGCACCCAACACCGCGCGACCACCGCGCAACCAAAGGAGTTTTCACATGACACGCGCCCTGATGCCCAATTTGCTCACCCCGCAGGATCTCGAACCCAACTGGGAATGGCGCGACCGGCTGCCCGCATGGGGCCACACCTCGGTCGATTTCGAGCGCCGGATCGACCATGACCGGCTGCGCCGCTACCGCCTTGCGCGGACCCGTCAGGCGCTACAGGCCTCGGGCGCGGGCACGCTCTTGCTGTTTGACGTGAACAACATCCGCTATGTCTCGGCCACCAAGATCGGCGAATGGGAGCGCGACAAGATGTGCCGCTTCTGCCTGCTCACCGGCGATGACAGCCCCTATGTGTGGGATTTCGGCTCTGCCGCTGTACATCACCAGCGCTATTCCGACTGGCTGGAACCCGATCACTGCCTTGCGGGTGTGGTCGGCATGCGCGGCACGATCCCGCCGGAATTTGGCCTGATGCGCAAGTACGCCAAGGATATCGCCCGGCTCATCCGCGAGGCCGGCATGGCCGACATGCCGGTCGGGGTGGACTATGCCGAAACCGCGATGTTCCACGCGCTTCAGGAGGAAGGGATCAACGTGATCGACGGCCAGCAGATCATGCTGGCGGCGCGCGAGATCAAGAACTGGGACGAGATCCAGTTGCTGACGCAGGCCGCCGCGATGGTCGATGGCGTCTATCACATGATCTACGAGGAGCTGAAGCCGGGCGTGCGCGAAAACGACATCGTGGCCCTCAGCAACAAGATGCTCTACGAGATGGGCAGCGATGACGTCGAGGCGATCAACGCCATCTCCGGCGAGCGTTGCAACCCGCATCCGCACAACTTCACCGACCGGCTTTTCCGGCCCGGCGATCAGGCGTTTTTCGACATCCTGCAAAGCTATCAGGGCTATCGCACCTGCTATTACCGGACTTTCAATATCGGGCGTGCCACACCCGCGCAGAACGACGCCTATGTCAAGGCACGCGAATGGATCGACGCCTCCATCGCGATGATCAAGCCGGGGGTGAGCACCGACAAGGTGGCCGAGGTCTGGCCCAAGGCCGAAGAGTTCGGCTTTCCCTCCGAAGAGGCGGCCTTCGGCCTGCAATTCGGCCACGGCCTCGGTCTTGCCCTGCACGAGCGGCCCATTATCAGCCGCGCCGTCAGCCTCGATCACCCGATGGAGATCCAGACGGGCATGGTCTTCGCGCTGGAGACCTATTGCCCCGCCGCCGACGGCTACTCCGCCGCGCGGATCGAGGAAGAGGTGGTGGTGACGCCAACCGGCTGCGAGGTGATCAGCCTCTTCCCGGCCGAGGATCTGCCGATTGCGAACCGGTATTGATCATGGCCAATCCGTTTGATCTGACTGGCCGCAAGGCCCTTGTCACCGGCGGCGCGACCGGCATCGGCGAGGGCATCGCCCTCGGCCTTGCCGCCGCCGGGGCCGATGTGGCGCTGACCTATCGCAGCCATCAGCCCGAAGAGACTCTTGGCAAGATCGAAGCGCTGGGGCGCAAGGGCGCGGCGGTAAAGGCCGATTTCACCGGCATGGGCCGCGCCGGGGCCGAAGAGGTCGTGCGCTTTGCCACCGATGCGCTTGGCGGGCTGGATATCCTCGTCAACAATGCCGGAATCATCCACCGCGAGGACAGCACCGATCTGGCGCTGGAGGACTGGCAGCGCGTGCTCTCGGTCAATCTCGATTCGGTCTGGCTGCTGTCACAGGCGGCGGGCAGGCACATGGTCGCGCAAGGCTCGGGGCGGATCATCATCGTGTCCTCGGTTCTGGGCGCGCAGGGCGGGCTGCGCGTGCCCGCCTATGCCGCCAGCAAACATGCGGTGCTCGGCCTGACCAAGGCGCTGTGCAACGAATGGGCACCGCAGGGCGTCAACGTCAACAGCATCGCGCCGGGCTACACCGCGACGGACAACACGCAGGCGTTGCGGGATGATCCTGAACGCGCACAGGCGCTGCTGGATCGAATCCCCGCGGGCCGCTTTGCCGACCCGTCGGAAATCGCCGGGGCCGCCGTCTTTCTGGCGTCGGACGCCGCCAGCTATTGCCACGGCAGCACCGTCACCGTCGATGGCGGCTGGCTCGCGCGCTGAGAGAGGAAAACAAATGGAACAGACACTTGCAGGCAAGACTGCGCTGGTCACGGCAGCGGCGAACGGGATCGGGCGCGCCAGTGCCGAAGCGATGGCCGCGCGCGGCGCGCAGGTGATCGCCACCGATATCGACGGCGCGGCGGTCGAGGCCTTCGCGCAGACCAGCCCCAACATCACCGGCCACCAACTGGACGTTCTTGATGCGGCGGCGGTCGAGGCGCTGATCGCCTCTGCCCCGCCCTTGCACATCCTGCTGAACTGCGCCGGATGGGTGCATGACGGCACCATCCTCGATTGTGACGAGGCGGTCTGGGATCGGTCTTTTGAGTTGAACGCCAAGGCGATGTTCCGCATCACCAAGGCGGTTTTGCCGGGCATGCTGGAGCTTGGGACCGGGTCGGTGATCAACATCGCCTCCATCGTGTCCAGCGAAAAGGGCGCGCCGCGCCGCTTTGCCTATGGCGCATCCAAGGCCGCGATCATCGGCATGACCAAGTCCATCGCGGCGGATTTCGTCAAACACGGCATCCGCTGCAACGCGATCTGCCCCGGCACGGTGCAAAGCCCGTCGCTGAACGAGCGGCTGGCGGCAACGGGGGATTTCGACAAAGCTCTTGCCGCCTTCAAGGACCGCCAGCCGATGGGGCGGCTTGGCCAGCCCGAGGAAATCGCGGAAATGGTCTGCTATCTGGCCGGGGACATGTCGGCCTTTACCACCGGGCAGGCCTTTGCCATAGATGGCGGGTGGTCGATCTGATGGGGTTGGAGCGGGCCGCCTCGATCGACGATCTGCGCCTGCGGGCCCGGCGGCGCATTCCGCGCTTTGCCTTCGATCTGGTCGATGGCGGTGCGGAAAGCGAGCGCAATATGCGCCGCAATGTTGAGGCCTTCGAGGAGATCGAACTGACGCCGCGCTACATGGTGGATGTCTCGGAGATCGACACGCGCGCCACGCTCTTTGGCCAGACCTATGACGCGCCCTTCGGCATGGCCCCCATCGGCATGCTCAATGCCTTCTGGCCGGGGGCGGACCTGACGCTGGCGCGCCTTTGCAAGCGTCGCAACATCCCCTATGTCGCAAGCTCTGCCGCCTCTACCAAGCTCGAGGCCCTGGCGAAGGCCGCCGACGGCAACGGCTGGTTTCAGCTCTATGTCTCGAGCGATGCGGAGGTGACCGAGGGCCTGATCGCGCGCGCCGAGGCGGCGGGCTATACCACGTTAATGGTCACCGCAGATGTGCCCGCAGCAGGCAAGCGCGACCGCGATATCCGCAATCAGCTTGCCGTGCCGTTCCGGATCACGCCCGAGGTGATCGCCGGGCTGATGGCCAATCCGCGCTGGTCTCTGGAAACGCTGATCCATGGCAAGCCGAACATCGCCAATTACGCCGACCTGTTGCAAAGCGCCACGTCCTATGCGGATGTTCAGAAGACCCTGATCACACCGGGTTTCACATGGGACGACCTGAAACGCCTGCGGGCGCGTTGGAAAGGCACGCTTCTGGTCAAGGGCATCCTGCATCCGCAAGACGCGGCCAAATGCGCGGACTTGGGCTGTGACGGCATCGTCGTTTCCAATCACGGGGGTCGGCAAGTGGCTTTTGGCCCCGCTACCATCGACGCGCTCCCGGCGATTGCCGAGGCTGTGGGGGAGCGGATGACCGTCATCCTCGACAGCGGCATTCGTCGTGGCGCGGATGTCTTGCGGGCCAAGGCGCGCGGCGCGGATTTCGCCTTTGCCGGTCGGGCATTTGCCTATGGTGTCGGCGCTGGAGGTGAGGCAGGCGCCGAGCGCGCCTTCGAATTACTGACCTTGGAATTGGTCCGCGCTTTAGGCCAACTCGGCGTTCCTGCCTACGAGGATGTCGAGTCATCGGTGCTTAGCACATTCCGCTAAAGCATGGCGCGGGGTTGATCGACCACTCCCGATCGGCGGGTACCGCGCGCAACCTCTGGATGTCGCCTACCGCATGTGGGCTCTGTCCGGCCCGCCGAGGCCCCGTCATCTGTAGATAAGGGTGGGCAGCCACATGGCGATGCCCGGCACGAAGGTCATCAACAGCAGGCAAGCGAGCAGCGGGATCAGGAACGGTGCGGTGGACACCACGCATTTCTCGAAGGGCACACCCGACACGCGACTGAGCACATAGAGCACCATGCCCACCGGCGGTGTCAGCAGACCGAGCATAAGATTCAGGACCATGATGACCCCGAAATGAACCGGGTCGATGCCCAGTTCCACCGCAACCGGCAACAACACCGGCACCAGGATTGTGATGGCCGCGACCGTCTCCATGAAGCAGCCGACCACCAAAAGGATCAGGTTGATGAGCAGCAGGATCACCCAAGGCCGGTCCGACAGTGCCAGCAGCACGGTCGCTGCTGCCTCGGGCACGCGGTTTGAAGTCAGGATCCATGCAAAGATCGACGCCGCCGCAACCACGAACAGCACCACGGCGGTGGTTTCGATCGTGTCGTAGCTGACACGCAGAAACCGCTTCAGCGACAGGGTGCGGTAGACGACGAGGCCCAGGAAAAGCGCGTAGGCACAGGCCGCGATGGCCGCTTCGGTCGGGGTGAAAGCCCCCGACAGGATGCCGCCGACGATGATGACGGGGGTCAACAGCGACAGAAAGGCTCGCGCGAAGGTCACCCACAGCAGTTTCAGCGCAAAAGGTTGATCGCGTTTGAAATTCCGCACGCGGGCGTAATAGGCGATCATCAGCATCAACGAAGCCGCCATCACCATGCTCGGCAGGAAGCCTGCTGCAAAGAGCTGACCGATGGACGCGCCCGATACCACGCCATAGATCACCATCGGAAGCGAGGGCGGGATGATTGGCCCGATGGTCGACGAGGCCGCTGTCACACCGACGGCAAAACCCGGATCATAGCCCGCATCGCGCATCGCCTTGATCTCGATGGAGCCAAGCCCGCCAGCATCGGCCACGGCGGCGCCGGACATGCCGGCAAAGATCACCGAGGCGCCGACATTCACATGCCCCAGCCCGCCGCGCATCCAGCCCACCAGCGCCAGCGCAAAGCTGAAGATGCGCTCGGTGATCCCGGCGCTGTTCATCAGGTTTCCGGCCAGGATGAAGAACGGCACCGCCAGCAACGGAAAGCTGTCAACCCCGTTGATGACCCGGTGCGCCACGATCAGCGGCGGCACATCCCCCATCAGGATGAAAAGCGCAGACCCTCCTGCCAGCGCGATGGCGACTGGCATGCCGCAAAGCAGCAGCACGCCGATAACAAGAAACAAGATCGTGAATGTCATCGGATCAGTCCACCCCTTTGAGGTCGCCGTGATCCTCCGGGTCGATCAAGCGGCTGGTGCCCATGCGGATATGCCTTACGGTGTTGATCAGACCGTACAGCGTCATACCCGCAAAGCAGACGGCAACATAGTAGTAGACAACGGATTTCGGCACTTCGATGGAGACCATCAACTGTGTCGTGCGTCCGGCAAGTTGCACTGTCAGGACGGTCATGCCGGCGTAGAACGCGGTCGAAAGGACGTCGATGACGAATTGCGACACCCGCCGCACCGGGCGCGGGACATAGCGATACAGGAATTCCACGGCGATGTGGGAATTCTTGCGCGCCGCCATGACCGACCCTGTAAAAGTAACCGCGATCAGCAGGAAACGCGCAATCTCCTCGGTCCATCCCAGCGAGTTGTTGAGCACGTAGCGGGTGAAGAACTGGAGAAAGACCACAAAGGCCAACACCCAGAAAATCACGAGGAGCGGATAATCCACCACGGACACATCCGCGAGGTCGATCTGCTCGTCCTCGAGCTCGACCTCGATTTTGGTTGTCCGTCGTCGAATGATTTGGAACAGGCGGCGTGATTTTGGTCTGGAGGGCTCCGGCTCTGTTGGTTGATGTTATGCTGCTTGGCGCTGATGGA
>NZ_JBEPPW010000031.1:0-16424 GCF_040547525.1 Roseovarius sp. MBR-6
GCGCCTCAATCCCCAGAACCAACCAACACCGCCTCAGCGCCGCTGGTGAAGGCGTATTTACGAGCAGCACCAAAGAGTCGCAAGAGGTTTTTTCCCAAAAATCGAAATTTCTTCCGCCGCGATGATTTTTCCCGGTTTTCCAAAGATTTTCGCTGCGGGGCGCTTGACCCTCCAGCAACGGGAACCCCCATTTGTTGATCGACCACGACCTCTGGAGCATCAAGATGCGCACGCAAACCATCAGAATTGGCGTTCAGGGCCTCAGTTGCGCGGGCTGTGCCGGGCGGGCCGAGCGCGCGCTCTCGCGGATTGAGGGCCTGCACGATGTCACCGTGAACTTTGCCAATGGTGAGGCGCGCATGCTGGTCGATGGCACGGACGCCGCCGCCATCGCCGATGCGTTGAAAGCGGCCAATTACCCCGCCCGCGAAGAGACCGTCACGCTCGACCTGGAAGGCCTCACCTGCGCCACATGCGTATCCCGCGCCGAGGCCGCCCTGATGGCGCTGCCTGCGGTGCTTGACGCGAATGTCAATCTTGCCACGCAGACCGCGCGCGTGCGCTATCTGCCAGGCAGCACCGACAGCGGGACCCTTGCCCGTGCGCTTGCAGATGCGGGATACCCGGCCCGGCCCATTGACAGGCAGACCGGCGATCAGGCCAGCCGCCGTGCCGAAGAGGTGAGCCACAGCCGCCGTCTTGTCTGGATCGCCGGCGCGCTGACCCTGCCGGTCTTCGTTCTGGAAATGGGCGGCCATGTCATCCCCGGACTGCAAGAGCTGATCCATGGGCGCATCGGGATGCAGGCATCGTGGCTTGTGCAATTCGTCCTGACGACGCTGGTGCTGGTCTGGCCGGGGCGGCAGTTCTTTCGTCTTGGCCTGCCCGCGCTGATGCGGGCCGCGCCCGACATGAACAGCCTCGTCGCGCTTGGCACCTCGGCGGCGTGGCTCTACTCGGTTGTTGCGCTGTTTCTGCCCCGGCTTCTGCCCGACAGCGCGCGCGCGGTCTATTTCGAGGCCGCCGCCGTCATCGTCACGCTGATCCTCGTGGGCCGCTGGCTCGAGGCGCGCGCCAAGGGCCGGACCGGGGCGGCCATCGAGCGGCTCATGGGGCTGCAACCGGCCTCGGCGCGCATCGAACGCGGTGGTGCGGTGCAGGAGGTGGCCATCGCGGACATCGCCCCCGGCGACCTCATCCATGTCCGCCCCGGCGAGCGGATCGCGGTCGACGGCGAGGTGACTGACGGCCAATCGCATGTGGACGAGTCGATGATCACGGGAGAATCGATGCCGGTGGACAAGACCGCCGGGACCAAGGTGGTCGGCGGCACGATCAATGGCAGCGGCGCGCTCGTGTTCCGGGCCACCGCCGTGGGCCGTGACACGGTGCTCGCGCGGATCGTCGAGATGGTGGCCGAGGCGCAAGGTGCGAAACTGCCGGTGCAGGCGCTGGCCGACCGGGTGGTGCGGGTGTTTGTGCCTGTCGTGATCGCCATCGCACTCGGGGCCGTCATCCTGTGGCTGGCCTTTGGTCCCGCGCCGGTGCTCAGCCATGCGCTTGTCGCGGGCGTGTCGGTGCTGATCATCGCCTGCCCTTGTGCCATGGGGCTGGCGACACCCACCTCGATCATGGTGGGCACCGGGCGCGCCGCCGAGATCGGCGTGCTCTTTCGCAAGGGCGAGGCGCTGCAACGCCTCGACGAGGTGCGCGTCGTGGCCTTCGACAAGACCGGGACGCTCACCGAGGGGCGGCCCGAGGTCACACGGATCGCCCTGGCCCAGGGCTTTGACGAGGACGCGGTGCTGGCCCTTGCCGCCGCCGCGCAGGCGCAGTCCGAACATCCCATCGCGCGCGCCATCGCCGACGAAGCCACGCGGCGCGGCCTTGCCCTGCCCGAGGTCAGCGCCTTCGAGGCGGTGCCGGGATACGGTATCCTGGCCACGGTCGGCGATCGGCGCGTCGCCATCGGTGCGCCCCGGCTGATGACGCGCGAGACTGTGGCCACCGGCGCGCTCGACCCTGTCGCGGCAGATCTGGCACGGGACGGCCAGTCCGCGATCTACATCGCCCTCGATGGCGCGCTCGCCGCCGTGCTTGGCGTGGCCGATGCGCCCAAACCGGCCAGCCGCGCCACCGTCGCGGCGCTTCGTGCCCGCGGCCTTGCTGTCGCCATGGTCACCGGCGACAGCATCGCCACCGCCCGCGCTATTGCGCGCGATCTCGGGATCGACCATGTCGAGGCCGAGGTCCTGCCCGAGGGCAAGGTCGCCGCCGTCACCGCGCTGCGCGCGCGCTTTGGCCCGGTGGCCTTTGTCGGCGACGGGATCAACGATGCCCCTGCCCTCGCAGAGGCCGAAGTGGGCATCGCCATGGGCACCGGCACCGATGTCGCCATCGAGGCGGCCGATGTGGTGCTCATGTCGGGGGATCCGCGCGGCGTTCTGAACGCGCGTGACGTCTCGACCCGCACCCTGCGCAACATCCGGCAGAACCTGTTCTGGGCCTTTGCCTACAACGCGGCCCTGATCCCGGTGGCGGCGGGGCTGCTCTATCCGGTGGCGGGGCTGATGCTCTCGCCCGTGCTTGCGGCGGGGGCGATGGCGCTTTCGTCCGTTTTCGTGCTCAGCAATGCGCTCAGGCTGCGCCGCCTGCGCCCGGTCATGGAGGTTGCACAATGAACATTTCCGAGGTCGCCCGAGAGACCGGCCTGCCGGCAAAGACAATCCGCTATTATGAGGAAATCGGCCTTATCAAGTCGCTGCGCGATACCAATGGCTATCGTATGTTCCGCGTCTCGGACGTTCACAAGCTTGCTTTTCTGGGACGCGCCCGCGCGCTCGGCTTCTCCATCGAGGATTGCCGACGGCTTCTTGCACTTTACGAGGATCAGTGCCGTGCCAGCGCCGATGTCAAGGCGCTTGCCGAGGAACATCTGGCGCAGATTGACAGCAAGATCGCACAATTGCGCTCGATGCAGGCGACCTTGCGCGAGTTGGTCGAGGAATGCGCCGGAGACAGGCGGCCTGATTGCCCCATCCTGCGCGATCTCGCGAAGGAATAATTTGCATTACAATGTATATACAAAATCCTTGATCTGTCCTATGCTCATGCGTCGGGAGGGCTGATGTTGCCTGATAACGATCGCAGAAAAAAGCAAGCCAAGGACAGCCAATTCGTGATCCGCATTCAAAAGGCGGACCGTGATGCCTTTGTCGAGCTTTGCGAGGCGCTCGATACCAGCGCCGCGCGAGAGATCCGCCGCTTCATCCGGGCGTTCACCGAAGAGCACGGGATCACATCGGCACATGACGCAGAGACAACCGACCCCACCGAAAAGAAACCAAAGAAGAAAAAAGCCAAGCGCACAGGCAAGGCGTGATGCATTTGGCCCCGGTCATAGGACAGACGGAAATGAGCACCTTGGAAAACATTCCGGGCATCGGCCCGGCGCTGCGACGCGGATTGGACACGCTCGGCATCGCGGATGCCGCCGCTCTCGCAAAGACGGATGTGGCAACGATCACGCAGGTCCGCGGCATCAGCCCGGCGCGTGCCGAAACCTTCATTGCCGCAGCGAAAAGATTGGCCGCAGCGGCTGACCCGGCGCAAGCGGCGCGCGAGATAGAGACAGAGACAGCCAAGCCCAAGAGTCCGGACAAGACATCGAAGGCTGCGGACACATCGAAGGGCACGAAGAAAAAGGCAGCCAAGCCGAAAACGAAAGAAAAGAAGTCCGGCAAAGACAAGTCGGGGAAATCCGGCAAGGCACGGAAAGCTAAACCCTCGAAGAAGAAGAAGGGCAAGACAAAGAAGGGCTGAGCCTGCTACTCGCCATAGGCGAGCCCCTCGCGGCGCGGATCTGCCCCGCCGCGCAGGCGCACGCCGATGTCGATGACATGCAGCCCCGAGGTCAGGTCGCGGATTTCCACCTCGTAGCCCAAGGCGCGCAGATCGGGGGCAAGGTGGGAGGCGCTCTCCTCAAGATCATATGTCCCGAACCGGTTGACGAGATGCGCCAGATCGAGTGCGGCCTGCGGATCGAGGCCCCAATCGACCATGGCCACGATGGTCTTGGCCACATAGGGGATGATCCGGCTGCCCCCCGGACTGCCCAGGATCAGCACCGGCACACCATCGCGGCGCAGGATCGTGGGTGCCATCGAGGAGCGCGGCCGTTTGCCCGGTGCCACGGCATTGGCGAGCGGCAGGCCGTCCGCATGACTGGCAAAGGAGAAATCGGTAAGCTGGTTGTTGAGAAGGAACCCGCGCACCATGAGCCGCGCGCCGAAACCGTTCTCGATACTCGACGTCATCGCCAGCGCATTGCCATAGGCATCGATGATCGAGACGTGCGAGGTCGCGGGTTGCGCGAGGTCCTGCCCCTCCTCCCAGTTCAGCGCATGGTCAAATTCGGGTGTGCCCGCGGCCACCTCGGGCAGTGCGCCCTTGCCCCGCAAGAGGGTGGAGCGCGCGGATAAATAGTCGGGGGCAAGCAGCCCCGTCACCGGCACCGGCACGAAATCGCTATCGGCAAGGTAGCGTCCCCGGTCGGCAAAGGCCAAACGCGTGGCATCCCCGATGAGCCGCCACGCCTCGGCGCTTTTCGGCCCGAGCGATCCCAGATCAAAAGGGGCCAGCAGGCCCAGTATCTGCCCCACAGCAACCCCGCCCGAAGAGGGCGGGCCCATGCCGCAGACCTCGAACCCGCGATAGGGCACGCATAAAGGTGCGCGCGCGCGCACCTGATAGATGGCGAGGTCGGTCCGGCTGAGCAGCCCCGGATTACCCGCCGCGCCGCGCACCCGCGCCACGATATCGGCACCGATCTCGCCGGTATAAAAGACGCGCGGCCCCTCGCGCGCGAAAAGGCGCAGCGTCTCGGCATAGGCGGGATTGCGCAGCACGCTGCCCGCTTGCAGCGGGCGGCCCTCGGGCAGGAAATAGGCGCGCGTCCCGGGGTCTCGCGCGAGGCGGGCGGCGTCGCCTGCGACCAGCACCGCCAGCCGGGGGCTGACCGGAAACCCCGTCTCCGCCAGCCCGATGGCGTCCTCGAAAAGCCACGCCCAATCGGCGCGCCCCCACCGCTCCTGCACCTCGGCCAGAAGCGCGGGCGTGCCGGGAACCCCAACCGAGCGCCCGCCCACCACCGCCTCGAAGAACGCGAGCGGCTGACCCGTCTCGTCGAGGAAAAGCCGGGGCGTCGCGGACAGCGGCGCGGTCTCGCGCCCGTCAAGCGTGGTGATCTCGCCCGTCGCCGCGTCATGCCAGAGCAGGAACGCGCCCCCGCCCAAACCGGAGCTTTGCGGCTCGACCAGACCCAGCACGGCCTGCACCGCCACGACCGCATCCGCCGCCGTGCCGCCCGCCCGCAGCACACGCGCCCCCGCCTCGACCGCGAGCGGATGCGCCGCGGCGATCATCCAGCGACCGGCCTCGACCGGTCGCCCCTCAGCCTTGGCGCGCGCCGCATCGGCCAGAGCGGGCGGCACCAGCACCCCCCCTGCCCCGCGCCCCTCGGGCGCGAGCCTGTCCGCCGCCTGTTGCGCCATCAGCGGTGCGGCCAGAAACGCCAGAACGAGAATCAGCGCGCGCATGCATCGCCTCCTTCAATCCCTGCCCCGCAGCCTGTCGCGGTCGACTTAACGCCCGGTTACCACCCGCCGGAAACCCGGCCGTTCAGAGCGGCCCCGTGCGCCAGAGCGTCACCTTCAGGCCACCATGCGCCACAGGCGGCCCCGGTGGCAAGAACGGCAGACCCGTTGCCTTTGCCAGCCCGCCATCGCTGGTCACCAGCCCCACGCGCCAGCCGCGCATCTCGCGCCGGAGCACCTCGCCCAGACTGCCATAAAGGCCGAAAAGCAGCTTGCGCTCGCCGATCCGCGCGCCATAGGGCGGGTTGACCATGACGAGGCCGGGCGGGCCGTCGGGGCGCGTGAGCGCCGAAATCGGCTGGCAGGCAAAGCGCGTATGGTCGTTGACGCCCGCGCGCGCGGCATTGGCCGTGGCCATGCGCACCGCCCCTGCATCGCGGTCATAGCCTTGAAAGATCGCGCAAACCTCTCGCGGCGCGCCGCCCGCTTTCATCGCCTGCCAAGCCTCCGCGTCGAAGGTCGCCAGATCCTCGAAGGCAAAGCGCCGGTCGCGGCCCGGCATCAGCCCCGCCGCGATCTCGGCGGCCTCGATCGGGAAGGTGCCAGAGCCGCACATCGGATCAAGCACCGGCTCACCGCCCTCAAACCCGCACTGCCACAAGAAGGGCGCGGCCATCGTCTCGCGCAGCGGAGCCTTGCCCACAGCCTCCTTGTGGCCGCGCCGGTGCAGCGGCTCGCCCGAGGTATCGACACTGAGCGACACCAGATCATCCTCGATCCGCGCCATAATCCGGATCGCCCCCTCGGCCGACACCGGCGCGCCGAGCGTCTCGGAAATCGCGCGCCCGATACGCTCGGTCGCGGCACCTGCATGGTAGATTTTCGAGCGCCGACACGTCACCTCGACCTTGACCGGCAGATCGGCGCGCAGCACCCCGGCCCAGTCGAACCTGCGCGCCCGCTTGTCGAGCTGCGCAAGGTGAAAGGCGCGGAATTCCCCGATCCGCGCAAGCACACGGGAGGCCCCGCGCAGCGCAAGATTGGCCCGCCACACATCACGCCAGCCGCCCGTCAGCGTCACGCCGCCCGGCACTTCGGACACCGGCGCAAAGCCAAGAGCACGCGCCTCTTCGGCCAGGGCCGCCTCCAGCCCCGGCGCGGTGGCAAGGAAAATCTCGAATGACACCCGCTTACAGCATCGCCGGAACGACAAGATCGGGCGGACGGTGGCCGTCGTCAAAGGTCTTGATGTTGATGATCACCTTCTCGCCCATCTCAAGCCGCCCCTCGACCGTGGCAGAGCCCATATGCGGCAGGAGCACCACGTTCTTCAGGTCACGCAGGCGCGGGTTGATCTCGGCCCCGCGCTCGTAGACATCGAGCCCCGCGCCGGCGATCTCTCCGGCGCGCAGCATCCGGGTCAGCGCGTTCTCGTCGATCACCTCGCCACGGCTCGTGTTCACGATCACCGCATCGGGCTTCATCAGCTTCAACCGCCGCGCGTTCATCAGATGAAAGGTCGAGGGCGTGTGCGGGCAGTTCACGCTGATCACGTCCATCCGCGCCACCATCTGATCGAGGCTCTCCCACCATGTCGCACCAAGCGGCTGCTCGATCTCGGGCCGCAAGCGGTGGCGATTGTGGTAATGCACCTGCATCCCGAAGGCCGCCGCGCGCCGTGCCACGGCCTGCCCGATCCGGCCCATCCCGAGAATCCCCAGCCGCCGACCAGCGATCCGACCGCCCAGAAGCGCCGTGGGCGACCAGCCGTGCCACCCCCCCTCCTGCATGACCGCAAGCCCCTCGGGCAGGCGCCGCGTGACGGCAAGGATAAGTGCCATGGTCATATCGGCGGTGTCATCGGTCAGCACACCCGGCGTGTTCGACACGAGGATGCCACGCTGGCGCGCCGTTTCGACGTCGATATGATCCACACCCGCGCCGTAATTGGCAATGAGCCGCAGCCGCTCGCCCGCCTGCCCGATCAACCCTGCGTCGATGCGGTCGGTGATCACCGGCACGAGCACATCGGCCTGCCCCATCGCGGCGGCAAGCGCCTCGCGGCTCATCGGCCGGTCATCTTCGGGCAGGTGCACATCGAAAAGTTCCTGCATCCGGCGTTCCACCGGCTCTGGCAAGCGTCGCGTCACGACAACACTCAGGCGTTGAGACGGCATGAAGCCCCTCCTCTGGCTTTTCTTTTCCGCGCGTTGCTGCCAGAGTGGCGCAGGAAAGAGCGGGGCACAAGAACCCTTTGCGGGCCCGGACGGAAATCGGAGAGACACGATGCGGCGAGCAGGACTGACCCTGATCATGCTGGCGCTCTGGCCTTTTGTGGCCATGGCCGCAGAGCGCGGAACGGTGACCGGCCTGCCGCTGCCGCGCTTTGTCTCGCTCAAGGCGTCGGAGGCCAATGTGCGGCGCGGTCCAAGCCTGACGCACCGGATCGACTGGGTGTTCAAGCATCGCGACATGCCGCTGCGCATCACCGCCGAATTCGGCCATTGGCGACGGGTCGAGGACCGCGACGGCGCAGGTGGCTGGGTGCATTACACGCTTCTGTCGGGGGTGCGCACGGTGATCGTGCAGGAGGACATGCTCGATCTCTTCGCGCGCCCGGACCCCGGCACGATGGTGATGGCGCGGCTCGAATCAGGCGTGATAGCCCGGCTGTCGGAATGCGTGCCGGAGTGGTGCGCGCTGTCTGCGGACGGCCACCGGGGCTGGGCGCGCAAGGCCGCGCTCTGGGGGGTCGGCGTGGACGAAGTCTTAAAATGAGCCCCGCGTCGAGAGAGACCGAATTTTTTGCACATCACTCTTGAACCGTCCCAGCCCCCGGAGTAATGAGCACTCCACACTGGGGTGTAGCCAAGTGGTAAGGCAACGGTTTTTGGTACCGTGTACCGTAGGTTCGAATCCTACCACCCCAGCCAATGACCTCAAAAAAATCCATACTTCACAATGGGATAGCCGTTGATCAAGCGGCCAGCCTCCCGTCTCCACGTCGCGGTGGTTCACAAACTGGTTCACATCGCGCGCGGTGTGAGGCGCGGGAACCATGCAGAAAGTGGGGGCTCTACCTCGTACGCAGAAACGGGATCTTCTACTTCCGGCGGCGCTGGCCCGAAAAAATCCACGGTTTCGGCGCGCCTGCATTTCTGTCGGTTTCTCTTCGAACGCACGTCCTGGCCGAAGCGGTAAAGCGGTCTGCCGACCTGCTGTCCGCGATTGGCCGCGCTGCTTGATCGGGTGATTTCGTCTGGATAGGGATGAGCCACATCGCTAAGTGCGGATGTCCTTGAAAACATCCGACACGATCTTGCGCAGCCATTTCTGCCCCGGCTCGCGTTCGGTCCGGAGATCCCAGCAAAGATCGAACGAGAACACAACCTCCTCCAGCGGCAAAGGTGCGGCGAGAAGATTGTTCAGCCGGGGATCGAGCGAGAAGAGGCGTCGCGGCGCGATGGCGATCAGGTCGGACTTGGCGACGATATCGGGAATCTCGAACCAGCTTGCCACGGTCATCGCCATGTGCCGCTCGAGCCCGCGCGCGGCCAGTGCGTCGTCGATCACCGTCGTGCCCGTGGCTGATTGCGACAGCTTCACATGGGGGAGATCGGCATAAAGCTCCGCCGTCATGGGCTCGTCCGCGCGCGGATGATCACGTCGCATCAGCACGACGATCTCATCTGCCAGCAGACGTTGCGAGCGCACCATCTCGGGCTGAAGTCGCCCCGGCGTCAGGCGGACCTGCATGTCCACTCTGTCCCAGACACTCTCGGGCGAGATCGAGAACGGCAGGATGTCGATGGAGACGCCGGGTGCCTCGACCTGCAACCGCTGGGCCAGCCGCGGCAGAAGAAAGCCCGAGACATAATCGGCGACCTGCATGGTAAAGACCCGCTTCGCCTCGAAGGGTAGGAACTGGTGTTGCAGTGAGATCGCCGTCGAGATGAAGCCAAGCCCCCGTTCGATGTCGGCACTCAGCTCGCGCGCGCGGTCGGTGGGGCGCACCCCGTCGGCGGTGCGAAAGAACAGCTCATCATTGAGCATGACGCGCAGGCGGGCCAACGCATGACTGACCGCCGAGGGCGACAGACCGATCTCTTCCGCCGCACCGGCGATGGACCCGCGTGCCATGATGGCGCGGAAGATCACCAGCAGGTTGAGGTCGAAGTTGCGCAGGTTCACCATGGTGTCACCGCATGAGGCTTACGAAAGACAGCGTCACCGGAGGCACGAAAGCCACCAGCAGAAGCACCGCGATCATCACCCCCAGCATCGGCATCAGCGGTCGCGCGATCTGCCCGATCCGCAGCCCGCTGATCGCCGCCCCCACGAAGAGCGTATACCCGAAAGGCGGCGTCGCCATGCCGATCGTGAAATTGATCGCCACCATCGCCCCGAACTGCACCGGGTCCATGCCGAGCTGCTCTCCGATGGGAATGAGAAAAGACGCAAGGATGATCATCGCGGCGAGATTGTCCATCACGCAGCCGATCACCAGCAACAGCAGGTTCACCATAAGGAGATAAAGCGTCGGGGTATCGGAAAAGCCTTCCATCGCCTGTGTTACCTGGCCGGGGATGCGCTCGAACGCCATGACCCAGCCAAAGCCATTGGCCAGCGCGATGATGAACATGACGATGGTCATCGTCTTGAGCGATCCGCGCGTGACCGGAACGATGGTGTCCAGCGTCAGTTCCCGATAGACGCCAAAGCCAAGCACCAGCGCAAAGACCGCCGCGACGATGGCCGCCTCTGTCGGCGTGACGATCCCGCCATAGATGCCCCCAAGCACGATGACCGGCCCGCAGAGCGCCCATTTCGCCGCGTTGAAGGCGTCCCAGACTTCGGCGCGGCTTGCCTTGGGTTGCGGTGCGATGCCGTGCTTGCGCGCGTGATGCCAACATATCGCCATAAGGCCGAGCGCCAGCAGGATGCCCGGCACGATACCGGCCAGAAAAAGCTGGCTGATCGAGGTTTCGGACATCACCCCCCAGACCACCATCGGGATCGAGGGCGGCAGCATCGGGCCGATGATCCCGCCCGCGACCGCGAGCGCCGTGGCGAAGGCGCGCGAATAGCCGCGCTTTTCCATTTCGGGGATCATGATCGCGCCGATGGCCGCCGTGGTTGCCGGCGCAGAGCCCGAGAGCGCCGCGAAGAAGGCCGCAGCCAGAACCGCCACCATGCCGAGCCCCCCGGTGCGATGCCGCACCAACACGTCGGCGAACCCCACCAGCCGACGCGAAATGCCGCCCGCCGTCATCAGATCCCCGGCCAGAATGAAGAACGGGATCGCCAGCAGGCTGAAGGATTGCGTGCCCGAGACCATCCGCTGCGCAAAGATCATCATGTCGATATCGGCACTCCAGAGCGCGCCTATCGTGGCCAGGCCGATGGCAAAGGCCAGCGGCACGCGCAGCACCAGCATGAGCGGCAGGCCAAGCGTCAGGACAAGCAGAGTAGTGTTCATGTGGCTGCCTTCTCGGGGTCAGCAGGCGTGACCAGCCGCGCCAGCCCGTGCAGGATGAAAAGCGCGCCGCAGACCGGCACGCAGAGATAAAGCACCTCTATGGGAATTTGCAGCGCGGCGGTGTGCTGCCCCGCCGTGCGCCCGACATAGGCGATCCCGGCGGTCAGCGTGACCCAGCCGAACAGGATCGCGAGTGCGGCCACCAGCCGGTCGGCCCATCCCTGCAACCGCTCAAACCGCGCCGGGATCGACTCGACAGCGACGTGAAAGCCCTCACGCAATCCGACGGTGGCATAAAGCAGCACCAGCCAGGCGAAGAGGATGATCGCCAATTCCTCGGTCCAGCTTGGCGGCGCGCCGAGGAAATAGCGCATCAGCACCTGTGTCACCAGGAGGCCCAGCATGACGAAGATCAGACCGACGCAGAGATTGGCCACGAGCCGCGAAATGACGCGGCTCGTGGTGTCGATGATCAGGGCAATTCTGTGCACGCGTGCCTCCCCCGGTGCCGTCAGTCCGACGACACGGCTTGCAGCGCGGTCTCAAGCAGATCCTCACCGATTGTCGGTGCGAAACGCTCATAGACCGGCCCGACCTTGGCACGGAACGCGCCCACATCGTCGATATCGTTGATTTCCATGCCCTTCTCTTTCAGCGCCGCTACCACGTCGGCCTCGGCTGCGGCCACGGCCTCGCGCTGCCGTGCAATCGCCGCCTGGCCTGCCGCCATCACCGCCTGCTGAACATCCTCGGGCAGGCGATTCAGGCCGCGCTCGGACATCAGAAGATGAATCGCCGAATAGGTATGGCGGGTGAAGCTGAGATACTTGGTGACATCGGCGTAATTGTTGGAATTCACCACCGAGGTCGGGATTTCGAGCCCGTCCACCGTGCCTTGCTGCATCGCGGTGAACACCTCGCCCCAGGCCATCGGCACCGGGCTGCCGCCAAGCGACGCGAACATCTCGATGAAGACCGGGTTCTGCATGGTGCGATATTTCACGCCTTCGACATCCTCGGGGGTGCGCACGGGCCGGGTGTTATTGATCATGTTGCGAAACCCGCCCTCGGCCGCCCCCAGAGAAACGACACCATGCGCGCGCAGGTTGGTGGCCAGGTGTTGCCCCACCTCGCCGTCAAGCACCTCATGCGCCTGCCCGGCGCTGCCGAAGAGGAACGGCAGATCGACCAGTTGATAGCTGGGTTCGAGATTGGCGACCACGGCGTTGGTGATGATCCCCATGTCGATGGTGCCGAATTGCAGGCCTTCCAGGATCTCCTTGTCGTCGCCCAGTTGCCGATTTGGAAAGAGCTGCACCTCGACGCGACCGGGCAGTGCCGCCTCCAGCTCGTCCTTGAAGGCATGGGCGGTGATCGCATAGGGATCGGTCGGGCTGTCAGCGGTCAGCCACGCGAGCTTCAACTCGATCTCGGCGGCCTGCGCGGCACCGCTCAGGGCGACGCTTGTCAGCAAGGCGCCGATCATTCCGCGTGCGAAAGTCATGGTCATCGATGTTCCTCCCTTTGATGATCGTCCGGGCTTGGGCCTCTCCCTGGTCCCGGAGGTCTGACCGGAGCCTACACGCGCGCAAAACGATGCAAATAGTGCATAAGTCGCATCACAACCTGCATAACATTCATATTGCAAACTGAAAGCCCTGCAGGATGCTCTGAAGGAAATGAAGTTTTCTCAGCCAAGGCTTCCCCTTAAACTTTCCCGAAGTCGGGTCTGCTCCGGCAAACCGCGCAAGAGGAAAGAAATGCATGGCCGAGATCGAGTTTGAGACACACCCCCTCGCTGCGGATCTCCTATGGCCCGAGAACCGCCGGATCGCCGTGGTATTCAACCTTGCCTATGAGATGTGGTCGCCGGGGGTGACGTCAGGCGTCGGCCCGATGGGCAACATTCTGGGTGACGGTATTTTCGACCCCAATGCCGACAGCTACGGGCGTTACAACGCCACCCATGGAACCCCGAGGCTGGTCTCGATCCTCGAGCGCCACGATGTTCCGGTCACGCTGATGACCTCCGGTCTGGTGGCCGAGACCTTTCCCGAACAACTCCGAGCCTATGCCGTGCGGGGCCACGATATCGTCGCTCACGGTCTGGCGCAGGACATGATCTTCCCGACGCTTTCCCCGGATGACGCAGAGCGCTCGATCATCCGCAGCACGGCTGCGATCGAGGCCGCGACCGGGCAGCGTCCCACCGGCTGGATCAGCCCGAGAGTGACCTCCTCGCCCCAGACCCAAGGCCTGCTCGCAGCCCATGGGTATCAGTGGCACGGCGATGCGCTCGACGGCGACCGCCCCTATTTCCAGCGCTTCGATCAGGGCGAGATTCTGGCGATCCCGATGTCGGTCGAATTCAACGACCTCCCGCATGCCATGCGCTTCGGCCGCACCCCGACGCAGTTCGTCGAGATGTTCCGTGATGCCGTGACCGGATTGAGAACGCAGCCGGCGGAAACGATCATCCTCGATATATTCGCACATGGGCACTGTTATGGCCGTCCCGCCGCAGCCTGGGCCATCGACGAAATCGCAAGGCTGTGCAAGGAGAACGACTCCTTGTGGCTGACAACCCGCGCCGAGATCGCGGCTCATTGCAAGGGCATCAGCCGACAGGCCGCTTGACGCTTGCGGCAGGGAGATCTCTCCGATCGCGTTCGAGGCGGTAAAACGCATCGATGCCCTGTTCGAGATCGAGCGCGCCGGGCAGTGTCCCAGCGGATGGTGTATGAGGCCGCGCGCGGAGCCCCCGGCGTAGCGCGAGCCGCGCGGCCAGTGGTGACGCTGATGGCCACCGTTTACAGTAACCTGCGTTTTATCAGTGAGCCCGGCGTCGTTGGCCCATCCGGATGGCCGGCACGCCCAGGTGGTCAACTACCGCCATGTCATCCACGCGCTGCGTCGAAAGCCGATGGCACTGCTGAACCTCGTCTATCGCGACAAGCTCTTCCCCCGCCCGGCCTACCGGTGCGCCTTCGAGGCGCTGGTCGCCCAACTGCCCGAGAAGATGGCCTGCAAGGTAACCGTTGAACTGCTGGCGCTGGCCCATGAGCGCGGCTGCGAGCGCGAATTGGTGTAGCGCGACAAACTGGATGAGAGGAGCGCGTCAATCAGGATGAGAATCCTTGGTCGCGACACTTGAGACGATGCCGTCGTTTTCTGTCGCGATCAAGGGGTATGTGTTTTTGATTGTCGCGGCGCGTCAATCAGCTTTGACGTTGGCCGGTGTCGCTCTTTGGGCGGGCCGCCCTGGTCCCTTTGCCTTTTCGGCCGCTCTGCGTCGGTAGCTTTCCACATTCATCTCGAAGATGGTGGCATGGTGAACGAGCCTGTCGACGGCGGCCAGCGTCATCGCGGGGTCGGGGAAGATCGTGTTCCACGCGCCGAAGGGCTGGTTGGCCGTGATCAGCATGGAGCGGCGCTCATATCTCGCGCTGATGAGTTCGAACAGCACGCTGGTCTCGGCCTGATCCTTGGTGACGTAGGTGATGTCATCGAGGAGTGAGGCGGATCAGCAAACTCTCCGGGGGAGAGTTTGCCCGACGAACGAGGTGGAATTTGTCGAGCTTCGCGATGGCGGCCTCAAGGACGAGATCGCGGCGCGCCTGCTGCAGCTTCTGGACCAGATCGGTGGTGCGGCTGAAGAGAACGCGGTAGCCTTTCTCGACAAGGGCGAGCCCGATGGCGGAGCCAAGATGCGACTTGCCCACGCCCGGCGGGCCGAACAGCAGGATATTGCTGCCCTTTTCGATCCAGCTGTCACCAGCGGTGATGGCACTGACATGGGCCTTGGACAGCATGGGAACGGCGGCGAAGTCGAAGGTCTCGAGCGTCTTTCCGGGCAACAGGCGGGCCTGCGCGAGATGTCGCTCGATACGGCGGCGATCGCGTTCGGCCAACTCGTGCTCCACCAGGGTGCTGAGCAGACGGGCGGCGGGCCAGCCCTCCTTGTCGGCCTGCTCGGTGAAGCGGGGCCAGAGGGCCTTGATGGCTGGCAGGCGCAATTCGTTCAGGGCGAGAGTGAGACGGGCGGTGTCGGTCTCGGGCGACGTCATGCTGTCACCTCCACATAGGATACCGTGCCGACCAGCTGGTCGTAGGATGACAGGTCGGCCATCAGCACCTCGACTTTGGGGAGCGCCTCAATCGGCGGGCTGAAGAGCGCGCGCAAGGCCGCCATGTCAGGCGGACGGTTCTGGCGAAGATCCTCCTCGATCTGCGCGGCCAGGTCTGCCTCGCAGCCCCGGTCGTTTCGCCGGAGGCGAACCTGCGGTTCGACGCTGATGCCCGATCAGCCGGGATGGCACGGTGTAGAACACCTTGCGCAAGGTGAATCCGCCCGAGGACGTGACGCGCAGCGTGACCTCCTCGTAATCCGTGGTGCGCCGAACGGGCAAAGGCCTGAGACTGGCGCGCTCCACGTCGATGCGTTTTGCGTTGCGGGCGTTGACCCGGACAACTTTGCGCTGGACAAGGACCAGAAGGCGTTCCTGAAGCACGCGACCTTCTTCGGCAACGAGATCGTCGCCGGGACGCGGCGGCTTTGCCTGATGAACATGTTCCTGCACGGGATCGGGGAAATGACCGGGGATACGCTGGTGTCGCCGGCCGACGCGCTGATCTCGCCGCCGTCGGAGACCTTCGACTACGTTCTGGCGAACCCGCCTTTCGGGAAAAAGAGTTCCATGAGCTTCACCAATGCGGAAGGCGAGCAGGAGACGGACGACCTGACCTACAATCGCCAGGATTTCTGGGCGACCACGTCGAACAAGCAGCTCAATTTCGTCCAGCACATCCGGACCATGCTGAAGACAACCGGCCGGGCCGCCGTGGTCGTGCCCGACAATGTTCTGTTCGAGGGAGGCGCGGGAGAGACCATCCGGCGCAAGTTGCTCCAGACGACGGATCTGCACACCATTCTTCGCCTGCCCACGGGCATTTTCTATGCGCAGGGCGTGAAGGCGAACGTGATCTTCTTCGACAACCGCGCCGCCAGCCCTGATCCGCAGACCGCCAAGGTCTGGTACTACGATTACCGGACCAACGTGCATCACACTTTGAAGCAGAAACCGTTGACGTATGGGAACCTCGAAGATTTCGTCTCGTGCTACAAATCTGAAAATCGGCATGAACGCATCCCGACCTGGAGCGAAGAAAACCCTGACGGGCGCTGGCGCGCGTTTGACAGGGACGAACTGCTGGCACGTGACAAGGCGAGCCTTGATCTCTTCTGGCTGCGTGATGCTGTCCGTCGTCGAATGATTTGGAACAGGCGGCGTGATTTTGGTCTGGAGGGCTCCGGCTCTGTTGGTTGATGTTATGCTGCTTGGCGCTGATGG
>NZ_JBEPPW010000032.1:0-15094 GCF_040547525.1 Roseovarius sp. MBR-6
TCTTGCTCATCTTCGCTCCATGAAGGCTACGATGAGCCGGAAACCCTCCGTTCCGCAATATGCCTAAACTGTCCCATGGGTGCTGACGTCAGACAGCGGATGAGCCGCGCCGGATAGAACTGTGGCGGCGGCATTGGTCATTTTCACCGGCCTCGTGCTGCGACAAATATGCGTCGAACACATCGATGGAGCGGATGAAGGCAAAGGCGGAGCCGCTGACGTCGATATCAGCGCCCCGTCCGACCGCTTGCGCGAGATGGAGTGCTTCTGTCTCGGGGGCCAGGGAGACGGCTGGCTCGGGGTTGAACCCCGCCAGCCTGTGAAGGCGCGCGACCGGGTCCGGCTCTGCAAGCGCCGCGCGCATCGGGCAGCGCCAGATCTGCAAAGGCGGCTCGACCGGCCAGGGTGTGATACGGCGGATGAACTCTGCGCGCGCCCGGGCACAGGGAAGCGACGCGGGCCAGCCACCAGCGAGGCATAACAGGATCGCACAATCGATCTGATAGCCTTGTGCAGTGGCGGGTTTGGGCGCAAGCGGGGCGAGGCCTATCGCGACGATCGCGGCCGTTGAGAGGAGCCGCTTCATGACAGAGCCCCGCCGCTAACCTGTTGGCGCATAATGATAGTTATGTTCATTATGTCATAATAACTGACATATTGTGCGCGTCGTTTCATTGGAACGTCTCCTGGTAAGCGTCAAGCACAAGACGGACTTCGGCCTGCGCGGAAGCTGATGCTGCGGCGAGGCAATTCAGATAGGTTTGCGCCTCATCGAAATAGGCGTTGAACTCGGCTCTGATGTCGTCGCCATACTCGTTCAGGAGCGCAGGCGAGGCCGCGAGCTCCGGCCGCAACGGCGTCACGCAATCTATCGCCAGCGTCTCGGCATGTGCCGGGAGCGCAAGGACGATGAATGTGCTACATGCCAGCAACCGCGACATCTGGTGGTCTCCCGACAATCTGGGGGCGAATCGTGTGCTCGACCTATCACCGAAAAAATATCACAATCAATCAAAAGATATCTATTGACCACCTTACATGTCTTACGCTACGTCGCCGCATATCTTGCAACATGCACTGTTTGAAGCGGTGCAAAAGCAGGTTACTTCCGTAGGAACTTCTTTCCTTCGGAGGCAAAATGGCAGGAACAAAATATCCCGTGATCCTAACATCGCACATGCAAGAGGCGATCGAGGGTGGGGCATGGATTGAGGTGGAATGCGTCGAGGCCCCGGAAAAGGGCGGCAATACGCATAGGGGTGGCTGGACGGTTTTCGTCTGCTCCAATGACGGTCAAGGCGGTGTGCACCGGTCGGTCTATGTGACCAACCGGGATCTGAAACCACGCGTCTTCAAGACCGCCGCAGGGCTCATGAGCTTCTGCCTGGAGCTGGGCGCAAAAGTATTCAGCTGCCCTCTCCGAGAAGGTGAGAGAGGCACGTGGGAGTTTGAGACGACAAGGTATCCTGGCAGCGGCTAGCCTCGTTTTCTGGGGGCTTTCAAGCCCTTCCTCCCATGCACAATCTGTTATCGATCTCGATGCTCCAGACCGTGTTGGCCGTCTGACCAGCAGCGTTCTCGACTTCGCAAGACCTCAACCCGAGCACAGCGACGTTGTCGCACGTTCTCAGGCCGCTCCTCTTGAGTCACAACGCCTTTCCCCGTCTCGGACCCCATCGGGTCGTCCCGTTATCGAGGCTATGATCCTCGATGTGGGGTCGGTCTATGCGGACCACCCAGCCCTGCGCCGGGCGGGCATGACCTCTCGCGACTGGCTGGCCTTTTTTCGCGCCAACATCGCTGTTGAAAGCGCGTTTGACCCAGGCGCGCGGTCGCATGTCGGTGCAATCGGGCTTGGGCAGTTGATGCCGGACACCGCGCGTGTGCTTGGCGTCGACCCGCATGATCCCGAGCAAAACCTGCATGGGTCCGCCCGCTACTTGCTGACACAACTTGATCGTTTCGGCACGCCGCAGCTTGCGCTCGCAGCCTATAACGCCGGCCCCAAAGCCGTGGCGCGTCACGGCGGTGTGCCCCCCTACCGCGAAACCCAAGGCCATGTCCGCAAGGTCATGGCCGTCTATGCCCAATCCATCGGAGACCAGACATGAAACGCATCGATTATACCCCGGCAACCTTTTTGGCCGTGCTTGTGCTGGCCGCCAGCCCGGCCGTCGCGCAGGATCTCAGCCCGGTCTCCGACATGATCGACACGGTCGTTGACGCCGTGACAGGTCCCATCGGGCGCGGCCTCGGCGTGCTCGCGCTCGTGGGATCCGGTGTCATGATGTTTTTCGGGCACCTGAACTGGCCGATCTTCGTTGCCGTCTTTGTCGGCGTGGTGCTGATTTTTTCGGCCGAGACCATCATCGACGGCTTTGCGGCTCCTTGATCTGACCTGCGGCAGAGACCCACATGCGTGACACACCACTCTTTCTGGGGCTGACCAAGCCGCCACGGATATTCGGTCTGCCGATCGGATATTTCGTGGCGTTGGTTTTCGCATCCGTGATCCCTTTCATTCTGGTTGACGACATGCGGTTTCTCCTGGTGTTCATCGTTGGTTACCCGCCGCTTTGGCTGGTCGCTGACCGCAATCCACATCTGTTTCAGATTTTGAACGTCGTGATGTCGCGCACCCCGCGAACGAGCGCGCGATCAGATGAGGGGGGCGATCTCTATGTCGCGTGAGTTTCGGGGGTTGCGTGCCAGCAGCGCTGTTCGGGACGCGCTCGGGGACAAGGCCTGGAAAGCCGAGCGTCTTGGGCGCCATCTTCCCTATATCGCTGCGGTGCGGGACAATGTCATCCTGACACGGCAGGGTGATCTTATGGCGTCGGTGACGCTGGACGGGATCGACAGCTTCACCAGCGACGACGCGCGGATCGATGAGATCAGCGAAGGCTTTGCCCGGATCGTCGGGCAGTTGGGGGAGCGTTTTGGTTTCCACATCAACAAGGTCTCGCGCCCGGACGTCTTGGACCTTGCCCCTCCAGACGGCATGCCTTTCGCGACTGCTGTAGACGCCGCCTGGCAAAGAAGCCTGCGCGCCCGCGATCTGAAAGCCCGCACATTGATGCTGACGGTGCTTATGCGTCCGTCGATGCCGCAGGCCTTCTCGAAAGTTCTGGGCGTCCTTGGCGGCGGCCGCGATTTCCAGAAGGACATCGACACGAGGATTGTTGCCCTGGAAGAGGCCATGACGCTGCTCATGGCGATGTATTCCGGCGCGGGTGTGGCACGATTGACGGTCTCAAGCGGGGATTGGCTTGCGCTGTTGGCCGCGGTTCACGGACAGAGCTACGCCAAGATCATCGCCGCCCCCCGGACAATTGCTGGCTGACACGATGAGCAATTTCGACGTCAGCTTTCAGGGCAAATCCATGCGGCTGGAAAGCGGTGGACGCTCAAGATACGGCACGATCTTCGGGATGAAATCCTATCCAAGCCGCACCTGGCCAACCATGCTTGACGCGCTGGAACTGCCCTATGACATCACGATCACCAATTCCTTCACGCCGCGGCGCGCCAATGAGATGGTTGAGCGCATTCAACGTACCTTTCGCCAGCGGGGTGCCTCCGAAGATGCTGGTGTCAGCCTGACTGAGCAGTTGATCGAAGCCGCCGACGCCGTGGCATCCGGCCGCTCGACGTTTGGGACACATCATGCCTCCGTGCAGGTGTTCTGTGACAGCGCCCAGGAACTGGAACAGGCAGCCTCCGAGATCTGGCGGGCGGGGCAAGAGACCGGTGCCGTTCTGGTCCGGGAATCCTGGGCTGCAAAGGCGCTCTATTTCGCGCAGGTGCCCGGGAACTGGGCCTACCGGATCCGTGACGGGATCGTTTCGTCGCAGAATTTCGCGGAACTCGCTGCGTTTCACAAGACAAGGCCGGGGCGGGAGCCGGAGGCCAGCCCATGGGGCAAGACGATCACGGCCTTCCCGACCGTGACCTCCAGCCTCTACCGGTTCAACTTTCACGAAGCCGGGCGCCGGACCGATGAGCCAAGCGTCGGGCACACGCTGGTTCTGGGCCGCACCGGGTCTGGCAAGACCCTCGGCACGGCGTTTCTCATGGCTCAGGCGCGCAGAGCGGGCGCGCGCATCATCGTTTTCGACAAGGACCAGGGGTTGGAGATGGCGATCCGCGCTCTGGGTGGCAGCTATAGTGAAATCAAGGTGGGCGAGCCCACTGGCTTCAATCCGATGACCACGGAGACCGATGCGCGGGGGGCCGCCTGGCTGACAGATTGGCTCGGCGACATTCTGGCCCGCCACCGCCCACTCGAGACGGTTCAGACCGTCGCACTGAATGAGGCGGTTCGTCAGATCGCCGCAGCGGAACCGGACCTCAGAACATTCGACGGTTTAGCAAGCCTCGTGGCTTCTACCGATGATGACGGCGATCTGGTGTCCCGCGTGCGGGAATGGACGCAAACCGGCCGGTACGGATGGCTTTTCTCAAGGCCCGGTACCCAGTCGATTGCCATTGGCGAGGATGTCCTTGGTCTCGACATGACCGAACTTCTGGACCAGGACGCAGAACGCTCCGCCCTGCTCGCCTATCTCTTCCGTCGTATCGAGCGCGTGATCGAGGATCGAAGACCAACGATCATCGTGATCGACGAGGCCTGGAAGATGTTGGCCGACGATATCTTCGTCAAGCGTCTTCACGACTGGCTGGTTACCATGCGCAAGCGCAACTGCGTGGTAATGATGCTGACCCAGACACCGGGCCATCTGGACCAAAGTTCGGTTGGCCAGATCATCGCGGAAAGTGTGGCCACCCAGATCCTGTTTCCCAATCCACGGGCAAATCCGGAGGATTACGGCATCCTGCGCCTGAACGTGCGCGAGGCGGGTTTTCTCTCTAGCCCGGCAGCCGGGTTGCGGCTGGCATTGATCCGCTCCGGCGTCGACAGCGTCTTCGTCAATACCGATCTCGCAGGCCTTGGCGGTCTGGTCACTGTTCTTGGTGGCGGCAAGACCGGCGAGGAAAAAGCGTCCGCCGATTGGCGCAACAATGAAGACTTCTGGAAGGACATGATGTGAAAGCACGATTTTTTCTGTTGGTCGCCATGACGGCCCTGAGCGCTTGCGAAGGTGCATCAACAGGCGTGCGCTCGCCGTGTTTCAAGCGGCCTGCGATGGCGTTCGCGGCCCCTGCCCCCGACCTTGTTTCGCGGAATGCGCATTGTGATTTCCAGAGCTTCTAGAATGGCGGTTCCGTTGGCCTTGGGTCTTGGCTCGCTTGCCGCCGCGCAGGGCGTGCCCGTGATCGATGGCTCCAACCTTGCCCGGGCCGTATCTCGCGTTGAGGAACTTGCGCGCGACGCCTTGCGCCAGGGCCAGAAGCGCGATGCCCGTCAGGAACAAGCGGACATCTATCAAGAGCAACGTGAAGCCTACGCGCGTTTTCTTGAGGAAACCACCGGTGTCACCGATCTGAGTGGATTCGAGGCTGGTGGACCCGGCTGGGCGAGCGCTGCAGAGACCTACCCGGCTGAGGAAGATCATCCTGATGCCCAGCGGCTCTTCGGCGAACCCAGCGACGTCGAACGCATGATCATCACCGTGGCGCGGCGCTATGAGGGTCATCCCGGTGTTGCAGCCGCCGGGCTGACGCCACTGACATGGCGGATCCTGTTTCAATCCCTGATCAAGCAGGAAAGCCGTTTCAACAACGCGGCCGTCTCGCCCGTAGGTGCGCGCGGTTTTTGTCAGCTGATGCCGGGCACAGCAGCGGATCTCGGTGTGAACCCACATGATCCTTGGGAAAATCTGGACGGTGGCGCACGCTATATTCTCGCGCAACTGAACCGTTTCGGTCGGATCGACCATGCTCTCGCGGCCTATAATGCAGGCCCCGGGCGTGTCCTTGAGTATGGCGGTGTGCCGCCTTTCGAAGAAACCCAGACCTACGTCCGGCGCATCAACGGCTATTACAACGACTATCTAGGCACCATCACCGGCGTCGACATGACGGGGTCACTGGCGGGCGTCGATGGTGCCTCGGCCGCCTGGGGCAACTGGGCGGATGCCTCAATCGGCTATGGTGCCTACATGGGCACCCAGATCGATCAGGCCATGACCCGGATCGCGGCGCTTTTGCGTGAAGACCCGCCCGAGAACGCAAAAGAAGCGCTGGACCGCTCCACCTACATGCTGGCCGAACGGGCGCGGCTCATGGCACTGACGCTGCGTTTGCGCGCGGCCCACGTGAAAGTCGAAGCGGCACAAGGTTTGACCGAGGCCGCCGATCACCTGGAGCAATCCACTTTCTGGAGGTATTCCGATGAGGGCTGACACCCGCCTTGCCGCTATTCTTGTCGCGGGCACGCTCCTGGCGGCGCCCCTCCCCCCAGCCTTCGCTCAGGGTGTGCCTGTAATCGATGGATCAAACCTCGCGCAGAACATCGAGCAACTGCAGGCCGCGCTGCGCGATGCGGAAAACCAGCTCCAGCAAATCGAGGAATTGCGCACCCAGATCCAGCGCCTCACCGATATTCAAGGCCTGCTTGATGACGTCCTGGGGTCAATTACCGGCCTGAACGATATCGCCGCGCTTTACAACGGCGTGGAGGACCTGCGTGCCCGCGCCCAGAAGATCACCGATCTATCGGGTTTCATGGACAGCCTGTCACTCGGGGATTTTGACAGCCTGCTGGACGATCTGCTCGATGGCGACGTCACCATGGGAGAACGCCGGGCCGCTGATGCCATGCGCGAGACCATGGCCAGTGCGGGGTTCACCTCGGAAAAACTCACCGAGTTGAACGACGCCGGGACCCCGCAAGGTGCCGCCATAGCCGATCTGGCGGCGGCCAATGCCATGGTCATCGGGCAGGCCCAGATTTCCTACGAGGAAGCCGCCCAGAGCATTGAACGGATCGATGGGTTGGTTGAGGCCATCGGCGATCAGGAAACGCTCAAGGAATCGATCGATCTCAACACGCGGATGGCCGCCGAGACGAACTTCATGCTGGGCCAGATGTGGCGCCTGAATGCCGCCCAAGGCTTGGCGCAGGGTCAGAACGGCATCGATTTCGCGGCCGAGCAGGCCCGCACACGCTCCTTTTTTGATTTTTCCGGCGCGGAGGACTGACCGTTGAACACATCACTCACAACACTTGCCGTTTTCATCGCCCTCGCAGGCAGTGCCTGGGCAGAAGACTTGCAAGACCTGCCCGACGACAAGTTGCTCGGAGAGGTCGTCATTGCCACCGAAACCGGAGAGGAAGACCGGCTTCTCAAGCTGATGCGTGAGGTAAAGGCGAGGGGGCTTTTGATGTTCCCGAAGCCGCAAGCCTGCTCGCTCACCTATCCGGACACGGAATTCTTCAGCAACGAGATTTTCCGCGGGGCGGTTCGATGGGGCTTTGGCACCGACCTGCGCGAGCTTGCCATATCGCAAGGTTTCTGCGGCTGCCTCTATGATCTCGGATCGCTGGACGACTACACGCAGGCGCGTGTCGGAAAGACCCCGGAAGAGCTTACTGCAGCAGATTTCAACGCATTGCGTCGGTATCGCAGCGGCGAATGGGTCGATATCGACCAACGCCATGCGGAATTTCGCAAAGAGAGCTGCGGCGACTGATGGCCATCATTGCCGAGGTTCTTGCCATGGTGGATGCGACCGTGGCTGGTGTCGCAGCCGACACCTATGGCGATACGGTCGCCGCCGTGCGCCCTGTCGTGCGGTCCGCGTCGGTGTTGGTCGCAGCGCTCGTCGGTGCGAACCTCGTTGTGCAGACGGTCGAGCTTACGCGCGCGACTATCGTCGCTCTTGGGTTGCGGCTCGTGCTGGTGAATGTGTTCCTGACCTTCGCCAGTCTCTCGGTCCCCTATGACGCTTTGACAAACGCCCCGGCCGAACTTGGGGCCGGGATCCTCGATTCCCTCTCTGGGGGCAGTGTCGGAAATCTCTACGACGGCATCGACGATCTCTATTCCCAAGCCCTGAATGTCGGACAGGCGATCAGCCAGAATGGGGGCTGGCTGGCCGGGGCCATGACCAGCGTGATCATGTTCCTTGTAGCGGCCGCCATGGCGACGATCACCATCATTGTTCTATCGGCCGCCAAGATCATGTTGGCGGTCTTGATCGCCATCGCCCCGTTGGCTGTGGCCTGCACATTGTTCAAGCAATCGGCGCCGATCTTCGAGGCCTGGGTCAAACTCGCCATCGGATTTGCCTTCGTGCCTCTATTCGTTGCTGCCATGGCCGGGTTCACCATTGCCACCGGAAATGCAGTTGCGCCAGAGGAGCTCAACAGCGTTGAAACGCTCGGGGACGCGATCTCTTTTGTCGTGGTGATGATGATCGGCACCGGTCTGATGTTGCTCGTGCCAACGTTCGCGCAAGGGCTTGCCGCCACGAACATCGGCCTCGCCTCGATCGGTGCAAATGCCGCGCGGATGCCCGGAAACGCGTTGCGCAATACCGGTGCCGCGATCCGGGGCGGCGATGACATGCGACGGGGCTTCAACGCAGGGCTTCAGGGACAGGGCGTCTCTGACCGATCCTCCAGCGTGGCTCGTGTCGGGAGCTATGCGGGCAATGCGGTCGCGCTCGCCGGAAAGATGAAGAAGGGATAGCCATGAGTGATTTCGATATCGATTTGGTTATGGGTCCGCGCCGGGCCGCGCGCGCCGCATGGATCGTTGCGGGCTGTTCCTGCGCCATCACCGTGCTGTTGGCCCTGACCATCACGGTCATGTTGCCCCTGCGCGAAACCGAAGTGTTTACCGTTCTGGTAGACAGCACCACAGGGGCAGCCGAACGCATCTACCAGGTGAAGCCAACCGGTATCACCGATGAGGAAGCGATCAAGGAATCCCTGCTTGTCAGCTATATCAGTGACCGCGAGAGCTATTTTCGGGCCGGTATTCAGGAACGGCTCGAAAGTGTCCAGCGGCGTTCCAGAGGGCCCGCCCGCGCCTCGCTGATCGAACTCTGGACCACGGGGTCCGAGAATTACCCGCCGCGCAGCTATGGCGCGAACGCGCAGGTCGATGTCCGCGTGCGGGCGATCACCTTCCTGCAGGACGATGTGGCCCAGATCCGGTTCGACAAGCGCCTCACCCGGCCCAACCAGTCGCCGGTTACGCAGACATTCATCGCCACGGTCGGGTTCGAGTTTGCCCCCCGTCGCGAACGCTCCCTGACACGCGTCTGGGAAAATCCCCTTGGCTTCTCGGTGACAGCATACCGGGTCGACGCCGAAACACTGACACGAGAATAATTCATGAAAACCTTTCTGCTTGCCACTGCAATCGTCACCGGGTTGCTCGCAGCGCCTGCCTTGGCTGAGCGCGCGCCGGTCACCATGGGACAGGACGCCCGCGTTCGCCACGTCAACTTCAACCCCACGGATGTGATCCGGATCGACACCCACCTTCGGGTTAACACGTCAATCGAACTCGGTCCTGGCGAACGGATCAATCAAGTCCTGATCGGTGACTCCGCGTCCTATGAAGTGGAGGTTCTGTCGAACCGCAATACGATCTCGATCAAGCCTGTCGAGGCACGGGCCGCGACAAACCTGACGATCTTTACCAACCGCCGCGCTGTCGCCTTCTATCTGACAGAGGGTCGCTCGCGGACACAGTCTTTCCGGGTCGTCGTAAACTTTCCCGACGAGCGACCCGCCGGGCGCCAGCTTGCGGCTGGAGGCCGAGATACCGGCTATCAGTTCGCGGGCAGCGGTGCGATGCGCCCGGTGCGGGTCTGGAATGATGGGCGCTCGACCTTCTTTGAATTCCGGCCCGGCGTGCGGCCCTCGATCTTCGGCTTGAACGCCCAAGGCTACGAGATCACCCAGAACAGCCAGACGCAAGGTGCGGTCGTGCGGGTCACCGGCGTGCGGGACACCTACACGATCCGCATGGGCGACGATCATATCTGCATTACCCGTGAGACTGGTGGGTTCACGACCGAGGCTGCTGCCGTGGCCGCCCTGCGTGGACGGGAGTTCTGATCATGAGCGACGAGAAAACCGGGGAAAAGGAATACAGCTTCGCGCCCAAGCGGCGCGCATCTCTCGGGCTCAGGCTTGGTTTGGGTGCATTGCTTCTGGCAGGGACCGCCATCATTGCCTACCCGCTTGTGCAAGGCAGCGGCATCACTTCCGCCGTTGAAACATCGAAAGCCGACGACTTTCAGGATCAGGTCGACGGTGACGGGTTCGGCCGGATGACAGCCGATGCTGAACCGACCGAACAAAGATCGGAGCCGAGGTTCGATCCCGGACCAATCGAGGATGAACTCGCGGCGCAGCGCCAAGCGCTCGAGGAGCAGAACGCCAAGCTTGCGAGCGACGTGGTCGCCCTACAAGCCCAGTTGGCAAGACTGGCCGAGGCCCCTGCCCCCGACAATTCCGCCAAGCTGGCCGAAGCGCTGCGCTCGGTCCAGGAACAGAACACGGCGCTCATCGCCCAGATGCAAAGCGAGATGGACACCCGATTGGCAGAAGCCGATCTTGAAGCGCAAAAGCGTATCGCCGATGAGGTTGCCGCACGCGCACGTGTTGCCGAGGGCCGGATGGAGCAGTTGATGGAGCAAATGCTCGGACTGCAGCGCCAGAACGACGCCCTGCAACAGCAGATCGATGACGGTATGAGTGACGCTCTACGCGCGCAAACCGAGCGGGATCAACTCGTCGCCGAGGAAGCAGCGCGACGGGCTGAACTGGACCGTCGGCGGGCCGAGGCGGCGGCGCTGCGCAACACACAAATCCGGTCCGAAGGGGTAATCTTTGATGCGGGCGGCCAGACGGGCAGTCCGGCATCCGACCCCGAGAGGGGACCTGCGGTCGGAGATGCAGCCGCGCGCGCCTTCGTGTTGGACGGTGCCCAGCCCGCTCAAGTCGCGACTGCGGAAGTCATCGCCAATCCTTCCAACACGGTTCTGCAGGGCACGCTCATCCAAGCGTCCCTGGAAACCGCCATTGACTCCACATTGCCCGGACAGATCACGGCCATCGTGAACTACCCGGTCTGGAGCTTCGATCAGTCCCGCGTTCTCATTCCCGAGGGCTCCCGCCTCTTCGGGACGTATAATTCAAATGTCTCTTTGGGTCAGGCCCGCATTCTGGTTGGCTGGTCACGCATCGTCACACCCGAGGGGCAATCGGTGCAACTCGCCGCATTCGGTGCGGATGATCAGGGCCGTTCTGGGGTAACGGGCTCCGTTAACTCACGTTTTGGTTTGCGTTTTGGCACAGCCGCATTGCTGTCGATCATCGGCGCAGGACCGGCAATCGCCGCATCCGAAGGCAGCTCCGAGACCGGATCAGAAATTGCCGAGGATGTCGCGGGCAGTTTTTCGCAGGCCACCGATGCGGTGATCGGCGAATATGCCACCCTGCCTCCGGTTATCTCGGTCCAGCCAGGTGCCGCGATCAGTGTGATCGTTGACCGTGATCTCGAGTTCTATTGATGAACCAGGCGGCAGAAAAAACCAGTTTTCTTGCGACATATCTGAAACCGCTTGTCGCACCGCTTAGCGACCCCGCCGTCGTCGAAATCGCCATCAATCCCGATGGAAAGGTCTGGGTGGAAACCCGGGGGGCTGAGCACATGGTTGAGCTCATGGGCGTGTTCTACTCCCCTGCCCAAGCTCGGGACCTTGCAACGTCGATTGCCAGCGCCACGCACGGACAGATCAGCGAGAAAAAGCCGCTGGTCTCCGGCAAGATCGAGATGAACGGCAAGCCGATCCGGGCACAGGTCGTCTATCCACCGGTCGTGGATGGCGGGCCGTCGATCACCCTGCGCCGCTATAGTGAAGACCAACTTACCTTGGGCGACATCGGTCTGTTGCATGGTGCACTGATAGACCTGGACGCCGAACGACAGGCAAAAGCCGAACGGGTGATCGCGCTGACCCAGGCGGGCGATATTCGAGCCGCCATGAAACTTTGTATCGACGAGCGGCTGAACATCATGATCAGCGGCGGGACATCTACCGGCAAAACGACCTTTGCCCGGGCGCTTCTCGCGCTGGTGACCGAGACGGAGCGTATCGTGACCATCGAGGACGCGTTCGAGCTCTTCCCGCCACAACCCAATCGCGCGATGCTCAAGGCTGACCGTATCCCCTCAAGTGAACGCACCGCAGCCAAGTTGCTCGAGACATCCTTGCGCATGCGTCCTGACCGGATCATTCTGGGTGAGTTGCGCGGCGACGAGTGCAAGACATTCCTCGACGCGATCAACACCGGCCATTCGGGCTCATTCACCACGATTCACGCAGATACCGCACAGAAGGCGCTCGACCGCCTCGCCCTTATGGTCATGTCCGTGGGCATCAACATGAGTTTTGAGGAGGTACGGCGCTATCCGCGTCCAGCATCGATGTCGTGGTGCAGCTTGGGCGGACGGACGGGCGGCGCGGGGTCGAACAGGTGTGGCTGCCAGATAACTGAACCTCTTGAGGGAATCTGCTGGTCCGCGTCGGATGGGGCCTGCATGCGGAAAAGCTTCAAAGCGCAACGGCTCATTCGGTCAACGGAAAGCAATCGGTTTACCGGTTGCCACGGTCAACCAAAAATTATAGGTTTACCGAGATCGTAACTCGGAGGCCAACATGGCGAATCTGAGCTCAGTGGCACGCTCTGCCTATGGCGACCTCTTGCGTCTTCTGAAGGACGACATGGTCGCCAATGTCCGCGGCTCGCTCGTCACAAAGGAGCGTGGCGGCAAGACCTACTGGTACGCGGCTGAGAAAATCGGCAGCGATGTGAAGTTCTGGTATATTGGTCCGGACAGCCCCGAGACGCGCACTCGCGTGGACCGCATGAACGACCTGCGCGAGCAAGCATCCGAGCGCAAGAGCGAACGCGCCCGGCTCGCGCGTCTACTGCGCGCCGAGGGTATGACGCCGGTCGACCGGGGCACAGGCGGTCTGCTGCTTGCCATGGCCAAGGTCGGAACGTTCCGGCTCGGCGGCACCCTGGTCGGCACGAATGCCTTTCGCTTGATGGAGGGAGAACTGGGCACCACCCTCCCCCTTGGCAGCGTGGCCAACACCGGGGATGTCGACATCGCGCAATTCGAGCGTCTGTCCGTTGCCCTCCAAGATGCCGTCGAACCATCCCTGGCTCAGACATTCTCGGCGCTCAAGTTCGATCCCGTTCAGGGTCTTGACCGCGACAGTGTCTGGCGCTGGCGACAAAGCGGACAGACCGGCATGATGATCGAATTTCTGACACCATCTTTTGATGCCGAAGAAGGCATTCGCGACCTTCCCGCCCTGGGCGTCAAGGCGCGGGCCCTGCATCATTTGAACTACCTGATCTCGGACCCGATCCACGCCGTCGCGCTTTATCGGGACGGTATCCTTGTGCAGGTCCCCAGGCCCGAGAAATTCGCAATCCACAAGCTGATCGTCGCGGATCGCCGCCGCGACGGGCCTGAGTCCTTCAAGGCCGACAAGGATCGCCAGCAGGCCGCATTCATTATCGAAACCATGACTGAGGATCGCCCGTCCGACCTCTGGGACGCTTACACCGACGCAATGGCGCGTGGCCCCAGGTGGCGCGAGAGAATCGAACGGACGCTGGAGCGCATGCCGGGCGCACGTGAGATGCTGATGGCGTGCGAATCGGGGTAACGCGGGTACCGGCGATATGCAGGAATAGTGGTTTTTCGGTCCAGCTTCACAGATTGCGTATTCCGGAGCATGCGCCTTGGACCAAACGCACATGTAGCCTTCAGAGACATTTGCCTTGACCTTGCCAGACATGTCGCTTATAGCTACATTATGAAGCAGATCAGCTATACGAAAGCCGCGATCAAAGCGTTGCGCCGAATGCCCGTGAACACTGCCACGCTGATCCGCTCCAAGATCGAGGCCTATGCGCAAGACCCAGGCTCGCAGGCCAATAATGTGAAGTCCCTCAAGGGGCGAGAGGGCGTTCGGCTACGGGTAGGCGATTGGCGCGTTATCATGGATGATCAGGGCAATGTCCTGGCTGTTCTGGATATCGGACCCCGCGGCGGCATCTATGACTGAAAGGACATGACATGAACGAGATGGTGACGATCCCCCGCGAGGAATATGACCGCCTGCAGGCTGCGGCTGAGGATCTGGCGGATTTGCAGAGCTTTGACCGTGCCAAGGCAGCGCTGGCGGCGGGAGAGGAAGAGCTTGTGCCTGCGCAATTCGTAAATCGCCTGCTGAATGGCGAGCGCGCCCTGCGCGTCTACCGGGATTGGCGTGGCCTGACACAGACAGCGCTGGCCGCAAAGGCAGGCGTCAACCGGGTCACAGTGGCCGAGATCGAAACCGGACGCAAACAAGGTTCGGTCACAACCCTGCGCGCATTGGCGAATGCCCTCGACGTTGCGCTCGACGATCTGGCGGAATAAGGCGCAGCCCTTTCCTGGCGCTATGGCGAGACCGAACTTCAGTTGGGAGCGGGCATCGCGTCCGCATCTTCCAGGGACGAGAGAAAACTTGCCAGAAGAAGAACCTGCTCGTTGGTCAGCTGTGCTGTTGCAGATAGGACAGGTGAAATCGCCTCCACTTCGGCGAGTTCCATCAGATGCTCACCGCTCTCTGTGAAAATGTTGGCTGATGCCGTCGAGCCATCCCTGGCTCAGACATTCCCGGCGCTCAAGTTCGACCCCGTTCAGGGTCTTGACCGCGACAGTGTCTGGCGCTGGCGACAAAGCGGACAGACCGGCATGATGATCGAATTCCTGACGCCGTCTTTTGACGCGGAAGAAGGCATTCGCGACCTTCCCGCCCTGGGCGTCAAGGCGCGGGCCCTGCATCATTTGAACTACCTGATCTCGGACCCGATCCACGCCGTCGCGCTTTATCGGGACGGTATCCTTGTGCAGATCCCACGCCCCGAGAAATTCGCAATCCACAAGCTGATCGTCGCGGATCGCCGCCGCGACGGGCCCGGGTCCTTCAAGGCCGATAAGGATCGCCAGCAGGCCGCATTCATTATCGAAACCATGGCCGAGGATCGCCCGTTCGATATCTGGGTGGTCTTGCCCCCGTTTCACCGGACACTCAGGCGGTTGCGGTTTGAGCTGCGATGAACTCGCGTGGTGAGCGCATTTTCAGCCCTGAGTGCGGG
>NZ_JBEPPW010000033.1:0-14062 GCF_040547525.1 Roseovarius sp. MBR-6
TCTTGCTCATCTTCGCTCCATGAAGGCTACGATGAGCCGGAAACCCTCCGTTCCGCAATATGCCTAAACTGTCCCATGGGTGCTGACGTCAGACACTCTTGACCCCCGACGAGGTCCATACCAGCAAAACCGAACCCATGAGAATGGCAGCTTGATGTGAAACCCTGATCCACCTTAACCGGGCTGCATTCTGGTCGAAAAAGCGGGATCACCTCTATGCCGGATGGTCGTCAACAAGTTTACGAGCCGGTCTTGGATGCTTTGAACCGCAGGAAGTAGATGAAGAGTGCCGTCATGAGGTAAAGACCTATGCTGATCGGACTGGTGAAGAAGGTCATCACATCGCCGTTTGATGTGATCAGAGCCCGGCGCATATAGAGTTCGAGGTAGGGACCGAGGATAATTCCCATTAACATCGGCACCAGCGGATAGGCCATCAGTCGGAGTGACCAGGCGAAGATTCCGATCGCTAGCGCCATCCACATCTGGAACACAGAATAGGTCGAGGCGTAGGTCCCGACCATCGCAACCATCGCGATGAACGCATAAAGCACCCCTCGGTTCATACGCGCCAGCCAGATGTAATATGGCCCGAAAACCAGTACCGACAGAAAGACAAACACCGCCGCGACCATCAAGGCCGCGAACATCGGCGCGATGGTGGCCATTTCGCTAGTCAGCAATCCAGGCCCAGGCACAAGTCCATGAATGAGAAGCACGCCGAAGATGATCGCCGTGACTGAATCGCCGGGAATACCTAGTGTAAGCAAGGGCACAACGGCCCCACCACACATGGCGTTGTTGGCGGATTCTGCAGCCGCTAGCCCTTCGTGGGAGCCGCTCCCGTATTCTTCGGGTTTTTTGCTCACACGTTTGGCCTCGGCATAGGCCACAAACGAGGCCATCGAGGCTCCGCCGCCGGGCAGCATGCCGATCAGCACGCCAATGACCGAGCTTTTAATATAGGTCAGAAACCCGATTTCTCTTATGTCATTCCAGTCTGGCCAAAAATCCCTGTGTCGCACGTTGAAGGCGGGCGTGTCGGTGATTGCGCGGATCTTTGAGCCGCCCTGCAGCAATAGCTCGCAGATCGCAAAGAGGCCGATCACGGCGGGCAACAATTGCACACCCTCGATCAGGTTGGCGCTGCCAAAGTCAAAACGCCCCTGCGCCACCATGTTGTCAAACCCAACGGTTGAAATCATCAAGCCCAATGAGACGGCCACCACGCTCTTAAAGATGGATTCCTTGGCAACGATCACAACCGTAACAACAGCCATGAAGACGAGCGCAAATTTGTCCGGTGTGCGGAACATCAGGGCGAACTCGCTCATCGGGACGGCCACAAACATCAGGACCGCCGCGCCCAGCACACCTCCGATTGAGGACGCCAGCGCGTCGAGGCTCAGCGCCTTGGCACCATGTCCGCGCTTCATGAGCGCATAACCTTCCATCGTCGTGATTGCACCCGATGCCGCACCGGGAATGTTTATCGTAATTCCGGTGACGGACCCGGCGTAGATACCCGACATGAAGATCGCCATGACCATCACCAATGCATTGGTTAGCTCCATCGCAAAAGTGAACGGTAAAAGCAACGCAATGGCCAGAGTTGCGGTCAGTCCCGGTATTGCGCCAAAGACGAGCCCCATGAGGAATCCGCCTACGAGATACAAAAAGGTCTCGGGATTGGCGAGCGCGGCAAAGCCGCCCATCAAATCGGCGAACATCAGAAATACCCCTGCGGCAGAAAGAGATCGAAAAGAGTGACAAAGAAGAGCCAGCCGACCCCAGTGATCGCCACCGAGATCAACAACGAGGTTAGTAGCGCCTTTGCTGCCCCAAGCCGCTCCTGCTCAAAAAGCCAAGCCACACCAAAGGCGTAAGCCAGCGTCGCGTACCAGTATCCCAATGGTTCAAATGCCCAGACAAAGCCACAGGTCAGTAAGATAAGCGCAATGGTGCGCAAGCTGAAATTGGCATCATCGTCATCCTCATGCGGCGCCGTACCGCGCAGTTCCTGCACCAATACGCCAAGCGCGCCGATTCCAAGTGTGAGGACAAGGACTATCGGCATCAGCGCGGGGCCGGGTTCTCCGCTCGCAAAAGGCAACGGCAGTTCAATCGCCTGCTGAAGATAGGCCACGTCGATTGCGAGAAGGAAAAGCGCAAAAAGCGCTTGGCGGGTCATCGTCAATGGAAGCGCCTTTTTCGAAAGATTCACCTGTCATAAGACCTGACCGTGTAGCACGATCAGGTCGCTGTGTTTTCAAAGCCGTCGAAAATTGGTTATTCCAGCACGCCCTCGGACTTCAACTTATCAAGCAGCTTCAGCGCGCGTGTCTGTGTACGCTCGACATAAGCTTCGGTCTCGGCACCATCCATCCAATAGGCATTCATCCCGGTGTCAGCCGCTTTTTGCTGGAACTCAGGATTGTCATAGGCGGCCTTGAACGCGGTGGTCAGGGTTTGCTTGATCTCGTCAGGCGTATCTGCCGGCACGGCCAGCACGCGCATGCCGCCCCATATCACGTCATATCCCAGTTCCGCAAATGTCGGCACGTCAGGCAAGCTCGGATC
The DNA here is from genome assembly GCF_040547525.1 of Roseovarius sp. MBR-6. Classification (NCBI taxonomy): domain Bacteria; kingdom Pseudomonadati; phylum Pseudomonadota; class Alphaproteobacteria; order Rhodobacterales; family Roseobacteraceae; genus Roseovarius; species Roseovarius sp. MBR-6. The sequence continues at coordinate 2,581 of NZ_JBEPPW010000033.1, forward strand.
GCGTTCCGCACCCATGACGGCCAACACTTGGACCTGACCTGCGTCAGCAGCAGACGAAACGGTGGCATAGCTCAGGCTTGCTGCATTATTCTCACCCGAAATAAGCGCCTCACGCTGTTCTGCGGATCCATTCGGGAAAGGAACATGGTTCAGTTCAACACCCAGTTGCTCGGCCATGTCGAGCGCGTGCAGGTGCCAGATACCACCAATACCCGAGTTGGAAACCGTCACCTCGCCCGGTGCTGCTTTTGCAGCGGCGATAAAGTCGTCCAGTGTCTTCCACCCGGTATCGGCATTTACCGCAAGCACCGTGGGATAGAGCGTCACATTGGCAAGATAGCTCAGCAACGCGGTGTCATACCCCGGCACGAGGTTTTTGTACGGCACGGTGATCATGCTATCCCAGGTCAGCGAACCGATGGTATAGCCATCCGGGCGCGACTTCATAAGACGCAGCGTTCCAACGCCAGACTGTGCGCCAGTAACATTCTGTGTACGGATGCCTACGCCAAGCGGCTCTTCGGCATATTGCAAAAAGGTGCGCATCACCGTGTCGGTGCCACCACCCGCGCTCCACGGCATGATGTGAGTGATGTCCTTATTGGGGAAATCCTCCTGTGCACTGGCCGCCAGCGTACCGGCGACAAGAATTGCAGCGCCAGTCAGAGCTGCGCGGAGACCTTTTGTGAAAGTCATATTGAACCTCTCAGTTGTGTTGGTGCGGAAATCTGGTGATCTAGGCCCGCAGCGTCATGACTTTTCCGCGAGAGCGAAACATCATTTGTATACAATACAATATACAGCTAAGAGTGCATTGCAACGGTTTTTTCCGCGACCCAATAATACAGGCCCCTAATGGCAGGAAATCGCCCATGAAAACAACTAATCTTCCTCACTCGAACGAGGTGTTTCTGGACCATTCCGGGCATTTTGTTGCGGACTCTGACAAGGCGCAAGCTGCGCTTGAAGAACTCGGCTTCACGGTCACTCCGTTTTCCGCTCAGGTCCAGCCTGACCCGCAAACTGGCAAGTCGCAGCTTACCGGAACCGGCAACATCTGCGTCATGTTGCCGGAGGGGTATATAGAGGTGCTCGTTCATACCGCCGACACGCCCATCGGGCGCGAATTCCTCGCAGCCCTTGATCACCGTGCTGGGCTGCATCTGGCGGCCTTTGGCGTGGTGGCTGCCGCCGAACGGCATAAAGAACTTTTGGCGGCGGGTCACAACATGCGCCCGCTGGTGCATTTCTCACGCGATGTTGAGACGGAAACCGGCGTCGAAAACGCCGCGTTTACCGTTGCCCGTCTTGCCGCGGGGGTCATGCCCGAAGGCCGCGTGCAGATTTTGACCCATCACAACGAAACCGCCATGTGGCAGCCGCGCTGGACGACACATGCAAATGGCGCACAGTCACTGAAAGCGATTTTGCTTTCATCACCAAACCCAGAAGAGACGGCCGCCCGGTTTTCCCGTTTCCTTGATCGACCTGCAAAGCCGCATGGTGCGGGCTTACGGATACCGCTCGATCGCGGCGCGCTCGAAATCCTGCCTGAGGATGATGCCACCACGCTTGTAGGCCACGCGACCGCTCCCGGTCGCTCCTGTTTCGTCGGCTTGCGGATAGGACTTGCGGATTTGTCGGTTCTGGAAAATCGGCCGGAAGCGCATTGGGTGGATGGCTCGCTCGCCTTGCCTTTTGGTCCTGCACTGGGCTCAGGTGTATGGCTACTTGACCCCGCCTAGCCTTAACCGTCGGGCGCAAAGCGGCGTGGTCGCAGACCGGCATGAAACCAGGTGACCATGGAATAGATATCGTACACTGGCAGCTCTGTCGCCGCCTTCACCGCCGCGCTGTAGGGCGACATATTCGTGCATTCCAAAACGATAGCGCCAACATTCGGGTGCTCGGCCACCAACCGATTTGCCGCCGCAACCACATCGACACAGGCCAGCGCCAGATCAAGGTCATCCTTCTCGGCCTTGATGATGGTGCGGTAAAACTCCATCCCGTCTTCGGTCCCTTTGACGGGTGTGTCGAGTGGCACTCCGATCCCTTCCAGATGCGCAGTAGTCAAACCGGTGCTGTTGATCGTCACGATCCCGCACCGTTTGCCCGGTGGCAGGGTCGCCTGCACCCAAGGGACCTGCATCATCGAAGACGTCGCCACCGGCACGCCCACAGCAGCCGCCAGTTCACGCTGATAGATTGACAGAAAGCCGCAATTTGTCGTGATCGCCTCGGCACCCAGATCCACGAGATCGCGTGCTGCATCGATGAAATCGTCGAGCAGCCCCCGCGCGCCGTCACAAACCACCCGATCAGGGCTGGCACCACGCACGATACGATAGATTACCGGGAACGGCCATGTTCCGGCATGGCCCATTTCTCCATAGGCACGGGCAAATCGCGCCTCAAGCATCAGGATGCCAAGCGGTGCGCCGTAAAGTGCCTTGCCGCCACGCAAAATATTTTCACCCGGGGCACCATAGGGTCGGATGGGGTCACTCATGGTCAGAACCTCGTGGCAGCAAAGGGGGTAAGATCGATCTCGGGCGGCTCGTCCGTAACCAGTTGCGCCGCCAGTCTGCCGCTGCGAGCGGAGGAAACAAGTCCGACGTGACCATGACCAAAGCAATGAACGACACCTTTGATGCCGCGCGCGCTTGCGATCACTGGCTTGCCGTCAGGCATACTGGGCCTTAGACCAAGCCAGACCCGGGCCTCGCTGACATCCAATCCCGGGAAAACCGCCCCTAGGTGCGCGCGCATGATCTCGGCCCGACGCCAATCGGGCTCGGCATCCGGGCTGGCAATCTCGACCTGTCCGGCGCAGCGGACACCAGTCGCCAGCCGCGTGATCACCACCTTGCGGTCGCTTACCATGACCGAAGTGGTTGGCCCCGGCAGGTTCGCCCCGCCTTCGACCGTGACATGATACCCGCGTTCACTCTCCAACGGCACCCGGTCGCCTGCCTGTTTCGCAAGCGCGGCTGACCGTGCACCGCTCGCAATTACCGCAGCATCGCAGGCGATCTCGCCCTGCGAGGTCTCAACTGCCAGCAACTTACCCCCTTCAGAACGAAAACCTGTCGCACTGGCGGCAATTCGGCGTACCCCCATCGTCTGTGCATAAGATACCAGCGCCGCGCAATATGCACCGGGATTTAGGCACTGCCCCGCCTCGGGAACATTGACGGCAAAGCGATATTCCTTGGCCAGTTCCGGCTGGCACTGTGCAAGTTCTGCAGCCTCGACCTCGTCGCAAGTGATCCCCAGATCACGCCGGATGCGCCACCCCAGACCGTCGGCCTCATACCCTGCCCGATCGCGATAGACATGCATCAGCCCGCTGCTGGCGTCTATCAACTCCGGCACGCCGGCACGTGTCGCCACCTCTTCGTGCAGCCGCGGCGCATCCTTCAGCAAAGCCCGCAACTCGCCCGCGATCTGGCGCTGCTTTTCCTCGGTCGACCCGGCGGCGAGATAGCGCATCAACCACGGCAGCGCTTTAGGGAGATAGGACGGCCGCACACTCAGCGGTCCGAGCGGATCACGCAGCCACTTTGGCACCTGTTTCCAGACGCCGGGTGACGAGGGCGGCGTCACTGAATGCGACGACAACCACGCCGCATTACCAAAGCTCGCCGCCTGTTCCCCGCCCGGCGGGCCGGGATCGACGAGGACGACACTCAGTCCACGCTCTCCAAGTTGCACCGCCGTCTGGGCACCGATGATGCCCGCTCCGATTACGGTCACGTCTGCCTTCATGTTCGCTCTCCTGCCGACCGCAAACCGGTCTTATCTCCGATTTGGCCGCGCCCTACACGACGTTAGCGCCGAATGATCTGCCCACTTTCGCCATCGACCTTTACCACGTCTCCATCAAGCAGTTCGAACCAGAAATCTCCGGCAGGCACGACCACTATCGGCACGTTGGCCAGCATCGCACCCTGCATCACCGACGGGTCCGGCATCTCTCGAAGGATCAATGCCGCCGGATGAGTGCTATGCACCTTGAGCTGATAGAGAAACCGCCACGCACCCGCAGACCCCCGACTGGCCGGTAGCGCCAACACACGCCCGGCAACGCAAGCTCCCAGCAGATCGCTGGAGCGCCCGACCACTTGACCCGAACGAATGTCGAGGTCGCCCAAGAACGAAAGCGCGGTCTGAGAAACAAGCGCCTTTCCCTCTGCCTGTCCTTTCACCACGCCGCGCGCCTGCCAGACCGTCTCAGCCATTACGCCGTCTCCGAGGCAAAAAGCGCCCGGTCACTGCCGATTCCACCGCCAATTCGCTGGTGGTAAAAAGAGTCGGGCACTGAATCATATCCCGGACATAATGTGCCTGTTTGGCGCTATCGACCAAGATCGTTCGCAGGGTCGGCGGTGCCACCTCGAGCACTGGATCGGGCGAGCAGGTGCAAGCAAAATGGCAGGAGATCGGACAGGTATCCGTCACCACTCGTGCGCCCGCCGCCAACATCGGTGCCAGCAGACCCGCATCGCGAGCCATCTGATGCACCGCCCGGCTGGTTGTGACCCAAAGCTCCACCCCTGGCGCAACACGACGCCCCCTGAGCAAAGCCGCATAATGCCTCATCTCCTCGAACGAGGCATGTGGACAGCCAAGATGCACGAGGTCGAAGCCGGTCTCTTCGCCGGTACAGAAATCATCGAAAACATGCGCAAGGTCGGTTTCGGTCACCTCGACCTCTGGCAGGCCCGCCACGTCTGCCTCTTCGCCAAAGGGTGGCGTTACGCCGGGCACGATGAACATCGCCACCCCGCCCGAGGTCGCCATGCCCACCCCCATCGCGTCAAGCTCATCCAACGAGGGCCGCGTCTGCAGGCCCCGGATCAACGGTACACCGCTGCCCACCGCCGTCCCGATGGCATAGCCGAAAGCGGTGAAATCCGCCGTACCGCACGGATGCGCGGTGACGGTGACACGATGTGTCGGCTGGCGATTGCGGTCCAGATGCAGGCCGAACCGCGGATAGCGCCCTGTCATCCCTGCATAGACCGCGAAGAACCCATCCCGGTTCGACCGCGCCCCCAGCACGGAATTTGCAAATACCGTCACCCCGCTCTCGATTGAGGCGATATGCATGTTCCAGGTCGGCCAGTAACCGGCCCAATAGGGCGTGCAGGTGAATGATGTCGCGCTGCCCATTGCGCGATGCGCGGCTTCGGCCCGTTTCTGCAAGAGGCCCAAAGAGTCCGGCGCACCAGTGCCTTGCCAGTCACCCATGTCGGCGTTCGCAATGTTGGTGGAGACTGGCACCACCATCCGCGCGCCCTGTTGCGCCGTGGCCTCAATCAGCTCCACGTCTCCCTTGTAAAGCGCCATGCCCGCGTGAACATGGGCATAGCCGATCTCGACCATATCCGGTGCGTTATAGGCCTCGCCCAGTTCAACCAACGCAGCCATGGCTTGCTGCGCCGCCTCGCCTTCGACACCGTCGAGCAGGGCAAGATCGCGATCAGACAGCTTCATGGCTCAGCTTCCTATCCGCAGCGAGGCATTCTCGCGGCGCAACGCAGCGAGGATGCTGAGAGCCACTACCATGCTAGTGCGGTTGTTCTGCGGAGAGGGATAGTTCTGCGATGTCATGTCGAGAGAAACCGAGCTGGCCTCAACATTCAGCGTGTGCCGTGCGCCCGGCAGCGTACCGTCGGCGTAGATCCGCACCCGGGTCCGGTCCAGCCCAATCCCGACTAGGCCCAGTGTCACGGCCACGTTGAAGTGGCGAGGAAAGTGCCCCGCTGCTTCCCGCGCGCTGCCCTCGAATATCGGGACGGGGCGCGTTTCGGCGGGGGCTAGGTCAATGCCATTGTCGTTGATGTAAGGCTCATGCGCTAAAGAGGCCGGGTTGATATACGACGTGAGGGTAACCGAAGCGATTTCATCCTCAGACGCCGCGCGGATGATGTCGAGCCCGGGCAAAGTGCCGCCCGCAATCTGCAACTTGGCACCGGACTGTTCCGCGATATCGATTAGGTCGAGGTTCACAGCGAGCGCCCCCACGCTTACCGCGATCACATGGCCGCCCGCGCGCAGGGTCGGCTCCACGACATCGCGAAACCCGTCATAGGTGGCACATTCCACGAGGATTGCATCGTATCGCGGTGCCTCGGCGGCCGATATAATCGGAACGTCCAATCCAAAACTCGCTGCTTTAGCTGCGGCCTTTTGCTTGTCTCGCGCCGCGATGGCGACGACCTGCAGCGTGCCCGTCGGGTCTACGTTCAGCTTGGCAACGATTTGCTGTCCGACATTACCAAAGCCTCCCAGTACGATCCGCGTCATGCCTGCCATGCCCTGTCTTCCCTATAATATCTTGACTGATTTTTGTACTCTGTCATGTATACAGGTAAATATGCAATTTAAATTCCTCCCCTTTGCCTCCTAAGGATCCGCCATGAGCGACCGCGCCCCTGTCACCCGCACACTTGCTGCATTTATTTCAAACTTCACTCCGGCGGCCCTTCCCGAAGAGGTAATGGCCTATACCCGCAAACTGGCCTGCGACGGAATCGGGGTACTCTTCGCAGCAACGCACCAGAGTGTGACGGCCGCACAGGGCATGGGCGATTTCGCAGAAGAGATTGCTGGCTCGGGTCCCTGCACTCTGATCGGGCGCGATCGCAAGGTCGACCCGGTCAGTGCCGCCCTCGCAAACGGAACATTGGGCTATGCCGCTGACTTTGAACCGCACCACCCCGAGGCGATCCTGCATCCGATCGCAGTGATGATCCCTACCGCACTCGCCCTTTCCGAGGCACAGAACCGCACCGGAGCCGAGGCGCTGGCCGCCGTGGCGCTTGGCTGCGAAGTGACCTACCGCGTCTCGATGGCGCTGAACCCGCGTGAATTGTATGACCGCGGATTTCACCCCTCGGCCATCGCGGGCAGCTTTGGTGCTGCCGCCGCCTCCGCGTTTTTGCTCGGACTGGATGAGGAACAAACCGTACGGGCGCTCGGGTTGGCGGGGTTGCAAACCTCAGGGCTGCTGGCGTGGCAGGATGACCCGCGCGAGGACGCCCGCCCATTTCAGATGGGACTGGCCGCACGCAATGGCGTGATGTCAGCGATGCTGGCGAAGCGAGGCTTTGGCGCTCCGGACCGGATCTTTGACGGTGGTCACATGATGCTGGACGCCTATAGCGGCGTCGCCGATCCTGCGCCGCTGACCTCGGGCCTTGGCACCGAGTGGGACGGGGTGATGGAATTAGCGATCAAACCCTACGCCTCGGTGTCCTTCCTTCATCCGGCACTGGACGCACTTGTCGGCCTGCTTGAGACGCACGCGCTGACCCCTGCCCAGATCGACAAGATCAGCCTGCGCTTTGCCGATGCCGGTGCGCATTGCGTCGATGACAATCCGCTCAAGGGCCACTCCGCACAATACATCCTGCCGGTGCGCGCGGGGATGGGGCGGCTTTCGTTTCTCGACCTCTTCATCGACCGGCGCGAGACGGAACCGGAGGTCGCACGCCTTGCGGCCAGTGCGGAAGTGATCCGTGATACCGGCACCTTCAATGACGCGTTTCCGGATTTCTACATGGGCGAAATCATTCTGACGCTGACCGATGGCCGCACGCTTTCGGCGATCTCAAAGGTGGCACGCGGTTACCCGGAACAGCCCCTTTCGCAAGCAGAACTCGACCACAAGTTCAAAGACGTCACCGCTACCGTTTGTTCGTTGCCCCGGCGCATGGCGCTAGCAGAGGCGTGCGAAACGCTCTACAGCGCGCCTGATGTCAGCACCCTCACCGCCTTGCTGGCTGCTGCTCCGGATGCCTGAGACGGGTGGCCCGTTGACGTTTAATGGCTACAGTGCATACAGTTTAGAATACATAACAAAATCCGAGACCCCGGTCGATGAGCAAAGACAAAAAGACCACGGCGAGTGTCCACCGTATGTCATCATCCCACCGCGCCCATGCACAGCTGCGAGAACAGCTTTTGCGCTCAAAGTTCCTGCCCGGGCAAAAAATCAATGAAGTCTTGCTGGCCAGCGAGTTGGCGATTAGTCGCACGCCTCTTCGTGAGGCATTGAATCGACTGGTGGCAGAGGAGCTACTGGTGGACAGAGAGCGCGGGTTTTCGGTGCCGGGGCTCGAAGCAGACGTGGTCATCGATCTCTTCGAAGCCCGGGTCGAGATCGAATGTGCTACGGTTCGGCTGGCCTGCGAACGGGCGGAAAAGGCGGAGCTGGAGGCTTTGTCCGATTTCCTCACCGAAAGCATGGCGGAATCTCCAGATGCTTCGGTCGATCGGCTGATGGAACTGGATATCCGCTTTCACGACACGATTGCTGAGATGGGCCGCAACAAGGTGCTGCGGCAGATGTTGTCCAACCTCAACGATCGTATTCACCTTATCCGCTGGATCGCGATGGAAGGTCGTCGCAACTACACCCAAAACGAACACCGCGAGATTCTCGATTATATGCGCGCGGGCGACACCGAAGCGGCGATCGGCGTCATGCGCGAGCATATCCTGCACCGCAACGAAGACATTCTTGTCGCGATCAAGGCTGCCTATGGGTATGTCTATACTCGCGTGACCACCTGAGCCCATTCGCGGGAGCGGGATTTCAAAAAGGTAATCTAATGACCCGATACATCATCATCGGTGCCGGCTCCGGTATCGGCGCGGCGCTTGCCCGTCATCTGGCCGCGCCCGGCACCGACTTGTTGCTTCATACCGGCTCAAATGCAGACCGTTTGGCCCGTGTCGCCGCGTTCTGCGAGAATGAAGGTGCGAGCGTATCAACCTGCCTCGGCCTGACCGATGACCCGGCGCTGATCGACACTATCACCGCATGGCTGGATGCGCTGCCAGAAGGCGGGCTGAGCGGCCTTGCCTTTGCTGCGGGATACGCCAAGTTGGGAACAGTTAATTCAACCGACCCGGCGACATTGCGTGCTGCGCTCGACGCCATGCCAATGGCTTTTCAACGCCTGTGCACCTGCGTCACACCAAAACTTGCGGACGGCCGTGGCCGCATCCTGTGTGTGAGTGCCTTTGGCGCGCACCGCTCCAAAACCCACAGCTACGCCCCCACCGCGCCTGCCAAAGCCGCACTTGAGGCGCAGGTCCGTGTGTTTGCCGCCAATCTTGCCCCACGCGGTATCACCGTGAATGCGGTGGTGCCTGGCTTCATCACGAAAGAACACGGCACGCCCTCCTCTCTGACACCAGAGCAATGGGCCGATGTCACGGCAAACATCCCCATGGCGCGACTTGGACAAGCTGCTGAGGTCGCGGCGACTGCGGCGTTTCTGTTGTCGGAACCCGCAGGCTATGTGACTGGCCAATCATTGCATGTAAATGGCGGCCTGACACTCTGATCGGCGTCATTTGGCACATCGAACCTTGGACATTCCAGTCCGCAAAGGAAAGCGCATCTCGGCCATTGCGTCTTGTCGACGCATCTGTATACAAATAGATATACAAAATTTCGACCAGACGCAATGTCGCCTCGCGCGGACTAAGGAGAGACAGTTATGGAAAACACGCTCAACGGTGCCGAAGCCATGGTACGGATGCTGGAGGCTCAGGGTGTGGATCACATTTTTGGCCTCTGCGGCGACACCACCCTGCCCTTCTATGACGCGATGCACCTGCTGGATCACAAGATCAACCACGTGCTGACCCGCGACGAGCGCAGTGCCGGCTACATGGCTGACGGGTATTCCCGCGTCACCGGAAAGCCCGGCATCTGCGAGGGCCCGTCCGGGGGAGGTGCGACCTATATTCTACCCGGTCTGATCGAATCCTCAGAAAGCTCTTACGCCATGCTAGCGATCACCACCGACATCTCTGTTTCGACCTATGGCAAATATCCCCTGACCGAAGTCGACCAAGAAGCGCTGATGCGCCCGCTTACCAAGTGGAATACGGTGATCAAGCAATCCGCCCATATCCCCCGCATGGTCCGCGCCGCCTTTCGCGCGATGACCACCGGGCGGCCTGGGTCGGCCCATCTCGGCCTGCCCTATGATATACAGTATGACAGCGTTGATCCGGCCGATATCTGGGCCGATCCCAAGACAGCCACCTATCCCGCCTATGCCACCGGAACCGATACCGGCTCGATTGAGGCCGCGGTCGATGCGATCCTGTCGGCCAAGAGTCCGCTGATTGTGTGCGGGGGCGGCGTGGTCGTCGCGAGCGCAATGGACGAGCTCAACAGAATAGCGAGCCGGCTTGATATTGCCGTGGCGACCTCGATTTCCGGACAGGGCTCGCTGGCCGATACGCATCCAAATGCGCTCGGCGTCGTCGGTTCCAACGGTGGCACGGACGAAACCTGGGAGATGATGCAAGCTGCAGATCTCGTCGTGTTCATGGGATGCCGTGCCGGGTCGACCACCACGGCCAGATGGGAGGCTCCCAGTGTCGGCACGCGGATCGTACACTTTGACGTGGATCCCATGGTGATAGGTGCCAACCTACCCACCGAGGTTGGTGTGGTGGGTGACCTGCGCATGTCGTTGCAAATGGTAAACGCAGAACTCGACCGCCGCGATCAAGGCCTTTCGACCTTTGGTGGTGCCGCCGCCGTGGCCGATATCAAGCGCCGCAAATTCGAGATTTTCGACCGCATTGCAGCTGAGGAGAACCGTCCGATCCGTCCCGAACGCGTGATCTCGGACCTGATGAAGGTTTTGCCACCAGATGCGACCGTCGTTTCGGACCCCGGCACCTCTTGCCCTTATTTCTCCGCCTACTACCAACAGCAGCTTGCCGGGCGCTATTTCATCACCAACCGCGCGCATGGGGCGCTCGGCTATTCGCTGGCCGCCTCGCTGGGGGCTTGGCATGGTCGACCCTCCAGCAAGACTGTCGCATTGATGGGTGATGGTTCCTTTGGCTTCACTGTTGGCGAATTGGAAACCGTGTGCCGAGCTCGAGCGCCGATTACCTTCGTCGTTTTCTCCAATTCCAACTTCGGCTGGATCAAGGCAAGCCAGATGGCCGATAAAGGTTCGCGCTATTACAACGTCGACTTTGGCCGGGTCGATCAGGCTGCCGTTGCAGCGGCCTATGGCGTGAAGTCCTGGCGCGTCGAAGACCCCGCCGATCTTGAGCGAGTCCTGCGCGAGGCCGTGGAGCACGACGGACCCACACTTGTCGATGTCGTCATCCAACCACTCGAAGAGGCAAACGCTCCCGTTCGTCGCTGGATGGGATGAGACGGCATTGCCAAGTTGTTTGGCTGGGGCTGAGATGCTTGACGTTGGTGGGTCATGGTTTCATCGCAAGGGCGTAATCTGCCCATAGATAGGTGGTCGCGGAAATTTGGACCAGTTGTTAAGGTGGATCGCCTGACGAGAGAGACGATCCGAAATGACAAAGAGAAAAATGCATATACCACGAGTCATCGGGAAACCGGGTTTCGAGTTGACGCTGGAAAGCCAAGCGATTCAAAAGGGGCCATGATACGGTCCGGTTTCCTTGCCCA
>NZ_JBEPPW010000034.1:0-13963 GCF_040547525.1 Roseovarius sp. MBR-6
TACAATAGATTGGGGGCCACGCCATTGCGGCGCGCGACTACAGAAATGCTGGCCCGGTCATCCAACGTTTCTTCGACAATGCGCAGCTTCTCGGCCGCACTCCAGCGACGACGACGACCGCCATCAGTTATGATTTCTATCTCAGACATAAGCACGTGCTCAGGCATATACCTAAGCCTCCATGGTTATGCCCAAGTGTCCGGTCGAAAAAGGGGCCAGTTCATACACCAACAGTCGAAAACCTGATGCCCCGCTGATCTGGATCTACGCATCCGAAGTCCCCGGGCGACATTCGTTGAGCCCAAAGCTGCTACACCTCGATACTGACGCCACCCGCCACAAGCGCAGCGGCCTCAATGGCGATCGGGGTAATCAGATCGACGTCAACGTCGGGTGTCTCGATCCCCACAACCAGCGCATAACGCGCCTTGCTTTCGACTCTCCCAAGCGCGTTGCGTTCCCGCCACCAACCAGAGATAGGGTAGACGTAGAGCAGGTCGCGTTCGACGAGTTCGACGGCACTCCCCTCCCAGATGTCTGTATGGATTGAACCTGCTGAAATTGACTTCGGCCCAAAAAACCAACCGTCGTTGTCTTCGTTGATCGGGCGTGGATCGTCTTCAGCGCGATCGTCTTTGTTAACCCGACGCAGAAAATTCCCGTCCGTTTCCCGTGCCCGTTTCAGATCGAAGCGTAGGCCGAACGCCTGGTACCTGGCCGGGTCGATGGCGCTCGCGAAGCTCGGATTGGGTTCGACGAAGTACGAAAGGGTAACCTTCAGACGGACTCGTTCATCTCCAAGACTTTCAAGGACGGACCGAGGCCAAGGCAGACGATAAACGTGGGCGTCGCCAAACCGCACATTGCTGTTCTCGGTCCGGAAAGGTTGGATATGCCGTTGCGCGACCAAGGCAAGATCGTCTCTCGCCGATGCCAGCGATCTACGAAGCTCGGGTACTCCATAGCCGTATTTTCTGGCCAAGTTTTTCCGTTCAAGCTTTGCCGACGTCCCATCGAACTCGGGAAGCATATGTGGTGTCCAACGCGCGCTGTGCACCATCAGCGCACGGACCATTTCGGGCCAGTACCCCGGATATTCAGCCATGATGCGCGCAGCCATTCTTGCGGCTTGCGCTGTTGCGGCACTCGTCGCCCAGAAAGGCGCGACGGGATGAATTCCGACGGCTTTGGAAGTCGTCAGCAGGGAGAGCGAGGGAAGGCCCGACAAGGCCTCTGCCCCAGATCGGCTGAGTGCACGGTTCCCTGCCTCCAACACGATCTCCGGCTTAATCGGAGACTGGCTTGAACGCCAGAGCGCGGTCGTCCGACTGTAAGGGCTGCGATCTCCTGGCCGCGACCACCCGGACCAATCCCGGTAAGCACGTTCGGCGATGTCGGATTTTAGAGTGGAGCCGCCCACCGTCAGCACATTCCAAGCTTGTGCGGGATCTTCCCCTGGGAAGGCATCGCCATCAGCGATTTCCTCGGCCCGCGAATTGTCTCCGATATTGCCGATTGCCTGAACAAACAGCCGCCGAACGTGGTCGGGCCCCTCGTCAACCGCATCGGCACCGGAACTGATTTGATCGAGCGCGGCGCTCCAACCCGTCGGTTCTGCGCCCGACCGGTTCTTGTTCGTGACAGCCATGCAATAGACCCTTGCGCGGTCTGAAGCCGCAATCCCGGCAGCGCAGCGGCCGAGGTCGTGATGGCACCATAGGAAAACGGGTCGTTCGGCTCGAAGTCATCTGGAGGAAGTATTTTCACGGATTCAAGGCGATGCGCCATAGTCGGCCGGGATGTGTCGCCCAACGGCGCTGTCAGATCACCATGCAGTGCCAGACCTGCCATGCCCGATCCATGGCCAATTTCACTGTGGTCATCGACACCCCAGGAAGAAACTACGGCGTGCATGTCGCCCGGCGTCAGGGCGGGTTCGATTAGCGGATGTCCCCGATTGACGCCCGTATCGAGCAAGCAGACGGCAGGAACCTCTCGCCCGGGCCAGGTAATCCGTTCGGCCAGATCATCAACAAACGCGTTGGCCATCCCTGAAAGTTCGTCGGTGAAAACCGTGGGTGTGTCGGTCGCCCGCCGGATCTCTGCAATGCCTCCCGTAGAAAAGAGGAGCAGTTCAATGGCTGCGCGCCGACCGTAGACGGGTATGACAATAACCTCCGGAAATTGCAGGCGCGTGTCATCGGGGCCAATGGTCAACCCGAGCCGAAATGCGAGATCCTCGACACGCTGAAGGCGATCTTTGAAGCACCAAAGTGCCCACCACATTTCCACCTGCGGGTCTTCCGGCAGTGCAGAAGGGTCATCTCGCCAGAAGGTCTGAAGGCGAGCGGTACGAATATGCTCTACCGGTTCAACGCGCGATTTTTTCGGTGCCGGCGCACCCGCTTCGACCTCTTTGAACGCATAGTCTCGGAAGACCGCTTCAAATACATCACGACTGTTATCCGGCACGAAGAGCGCTATGCGGCGTGCGCCAGTCGCCGAAATCGTCACTGCGCCTTGGCGAGTGCCTTCTTTTTTCTTTTCAAGCGTCGTTGGCCCCACAGACGGTGCCAGTTCAACCTCGAGATAGACGCCATCTGGCGGCAGTGCGCCAATTGGAAGTTCCAAGGCCTGCCGTCCGCGATCTGCCAAGTCGAACGCTGAACCAAGTTCGGCGAAGATCTGGCGGCCGTGTTCCTCGCGGATTCGCTGGAGTGTTCTCTGCCGCGCATTGCTCCCGGGGGATTTGTAGTCGCGGACCACGGCAAGTCCACTGAGATCAATGTGGCGATGCTCGTACTCAGCCAAGGTGCCCCTTTTCCTCGGTGAATACCGTTCTCATGCCTTGCCGCTTCTGCAGTTGGCGGGTCAGGTCGGCCGTAGAAATCTGATTGCGCTCTGAAAGAATGGCTTCCTTGACCGCTTCGCCAGCAGCGTGGGCAATCTCCGCCTGGCTGAGCCCATCCGCCGACAGTTCAATCGCCTTCCAGACAAGCTTGGGATATTTCATTGGCGATAGGTGGGTCTTGATGATCGCCCGAACTTCCTCTGGGCTGGGCATCTCAAACCGCAACACCTCGTCGAAGCGCCGCAGCAGGGCGCGGTCGAGGAGCGATGGATGGTTTGTCGCAGCAACAAGCAAACTGTCAGTGGCAGAAGGTTCCTCCATGAACTGAAGGAAGCTGTTCAGCACGCGCCGCATCTCGGCCACGTCGTTCGTCGCCAACCTGTTGCTGCCAACGGCGTCGAACTCATCGAACAGATACACGCCTCTGCGTTTCTGTGCCTCATCGAACACGAGCCGCAACTTCGCTGCCGTTTCGCCCATAAAGCGGGTGATGAGGGTTTCGAGACGGATGACGAACAGAGGCAATCGCAGTTCACCCGCCAGCGCCTCTGCAGTCATTGTTTTGCCCGAGCCGGGTGGCCCGGCAAACAGCAGACGGCGGCTTGGGGTTTTGCCGTGTTCCCTCAGCCAGTCTCTCCGCTGCTGCTGAAGGACAACGGCATCGAGGTGCCCCTTGATGGAAGTGTTCAGTACCACATCCGCTAGCCGGATCCCCGGCTCTCTCAAATCCAACAGGCTGTCAAGATCGCCGCGCGGCCGTGAGAAGGAAATCGGCACAGAGGACTTTGCGCCCAGTTGGGATCGCGCCGCGTCGACGGCAGCGCGAATTTCTTCGGCGGTTGCGCGATGGCCCTGACGCGCTTCTCCCGCAGCAACCTGTAGCGCAATGGAGTAAAACTGTTCCTGATCGCCCTCGGCTTGGCTCCTCAGCATCGCCAGTATCTGTTTTGCATTTGACACCGCGCGGCCCCTACCGGTTTTCGTTTTCAAGTAACAGTAGATCAGCCCGACTGATTTGGGAAGCTTCGGAAATTCGCACCATCCGCCGAACTGTTGGTTTCGGCCCGCGCCCAAAATGGTTCGGTCCTGCGGCAGACGGGCCCCAAGGTGGACAATCGTGCACTTTTGGGTGCAGGACAATTTTTGCCTCGGCGTGCCATTAGTCAGGGAATTTATCGCCGCTCTTTTAAACCGTAAACCCGTGAAACGGGCCGGGCGTGATTGTGCGGTCGAGGCGTCTGCCGCTTTCCGCAGGGCGATTGCCCGGCCCGTCTTTCACCCGCACGCCCGCGCCTGGTCGCGCAGGACGGCGTAGTCGCCGAGCATCCGAACGATCATCGCGTTTTCCGGCAGTGCACCCACCTCTGCGGCGGCGCGCGATTGTTCGGCTGCGCTGTATTCCACCACCGGCGGGCAGGCCACTTGGGCATCAGAACCGCCCGTCGCGCAGGCGCTGAGCCAGAGCATCAGGGTCACGAGGACGGCGGCTGGCGGCTTCCAGCATCTGGCGTTGAATTTCATGGCTCTTCTCCGATGTTGAAAGCCGCTCCGCCAGCCGCCCGGCGCGCTCCCCGGCGCGGCGAAGGTTCAGCAGAAACAGGACGATGGTGAGGGCGGCCAGCATCAGGCCCAGCGCTTTGCGCGCCGGGCCGCTTGCAAGGAGTGCGGCAATCCAGCCGATCATCTCTGGCCCCGCTTCCAGTCATCGATCCGGGCATGGATCGCGACGGCGATGCCGATCAGTGCCAGGGCAATGAACACCCAGCGCAGGGTATCGAGATAAGGCACCAGTGGCAGAATTGCGGATTGCGTCTCGGCAAGAACCTGCTGCGCCACCTCGACCCCGGCCGCACCGACCGTGGCCACCCCGGCCGCGCCACCACCCTTGAGCGTGCGACTGTCGGCCAGCACCTCACGGGCAGGCGGGATTTCCGGCACAAACGGTGTGGCACGGGGCGGAAAGGGATCGCCCCAGCTGCGGGCGGGCCCGAGATCGATATGCATGAAGCCCGAGCGCGGGTAATACCCGAAGCCGAGGAACCCCGCCGCCCTTGCAGCCGCCTCAAAGACAACGGGGTCGTGGTTCGACATGGCGATATCAAACGCCGTGCCTTCCATATGCTTCGATGCCTTTGCGCCGCCGACCGCGCGGTTATGCGCCGGGCTGCGATAGGCCGAGCGGACGATCAGCGGCTTGCCGAGGCGGTTGCGCAGGGACTGCAGCTTGTCCATGGCTTCGGTGTTGATCCTGATCGCACCGGCATCGCGCGAGGCGATCTCGGCGGGCGAAAAGCTGGGCCAGCGCCAGACGCTTTCGGGCACGTCGCGGAAATGGGCATAGGTCGTTGTCGGCATGGGGATCCTCCAGGCATGCAAAACCCGCCTGTGGGGCGGGTCGGGTGACGGATTGGTTTGTGAGTTGGTGGCGCGTCAGTCAGCACGACCGCGCTGGAAGGCTTCAAACATGACGTCCCGCATGGCGCGGATATCGGTCTCGATCCGCTCCAGCCGGTCGGCATCGACCTTGCGGTCCTCGGCGCGCTGTTTGTCGATGCGGTCGCGCTCGGCGTTGAGCTCGCGGTCGAGGCGGTCCAGCATCGCCTCGTTGGTGAACGCTTTGCGGGTGACGGTGGCGGCGATGGCCAGGATGCCGCCGATCAGCGCGGTGACGGCAGCGGTCATGCCATTGTCGCGAAAGACCTGCCCGACCTCCTGCAGCAATGAGGTGCGTTCTGTCATGGTGATATCCTTTGGTCGTGGGTCTGGTGTTGGTGTGAAACAAGGTTCTGCCGGGGTGCCTCAGCCGACCTTGCAGCCCCAGAAGGACGTCTGATCGGCCGCGAAAAACCCGTCCTGCGCACGGAAATACCCCTGCAACTCGACGGTATCGCCCGCGGTCAGAGGCACCATGGTCTGCAGCCAGAGGGCGGTGGCGAGCGAGACGTGGCCGCCGCTGATTTCACCGAAGGAGCCACGGATTTCCGTGGCTCCATTAAGCACCAGCCGCCCGCGCATCCGGGCCGAAGTGCTGGCATTGACCTTGTAGAGCAGCGTCGCGCCGAAAAGGTAGGTGCCGGAGGCGGGCGCGGTAAAGAGATTGGTGGCGGCGTCGAACACGCCCTGATCGTTATAGTCTGCGTTGTTGAGGCCGATCTTCGTCCAGGTTCCGACGCCGACGTAATTGTCGAAGTTGGTCCAGGCCTTGAAGCGCGGCAGTTGCGGCTGGTCGGCAATGCCGGTGGCGTTGTCGATGCTGAGCCCGTCGAAGAACGTGCTGCCATCGGGGGAGACCGCGAGGCGCAGCCTGTCCGAGCCGAAGAGCCCCAGCAGCGCCCTGGTCACGAACCCGGTCTGCAATGTCAGACCGAGATCATCGGCGGCGGCCTCCTTGTTCATGGTGTAGAACAGATCGCCGGTCCCCCCCTCGGCCACGGTCTTCGCCGTCCAGAGTGCGGCGTTCAGTTTGGCCGCGAACGGGGTGGCGGCATCGGCGGTGGTGCCCACGCCCAGCAGCGCGAGGTTCTGCAGAGCCGCCGGGGTTGTGCCGACCCAGCCCACGCCGTCATAAACCAGCAGCAAACGCTCGTCTTCGACCCAGACCCGCCAGCCGGTGCGGGGCGGCAGGCGCAGCCAGGCACCGTCGGACCAGAGGGCGACGTTCAGATCCCACCCGGCCCAGTCGCCGGTGGCACCTGAGGCCACTATGTAGCGGTCCCCATCGACCGGGCTTGTCGGGGGTGCTGCCAGATCACGGCCGATCACCGAGAGCTGCACCAGCCCGTCGAGCAGGCGCAGCGCCTCGTTGTGGGTGACATGCTTTTGGGCCTGCGCGGCCAGAATATAGGGCAGCAGCAGGTTGGTCGTAGCGTCGGACATGAGAGGTCTTTCAGAAGTTGAGGGTGACGGATCGCCCAGCGCCCCGGCCGATCAGGGCCGAGAGCTGGAAGATGCGGATATCAAGGGTCTGGCCGGGTCCGAGCGGCGCGCCCCAATCGGCGGTCTGCTGCGTTGCGGTGTAGAGGACGCTGGTCGTGGCAGTCGTAAAGGATCGCTTGACAACTGACCCGTCCAGAATGTCGACCTCATAGGCCTCGGTCTCTTCGGCAAGCGGCACATCACCTGCGTTCCAGCTGTCGGCGGCCAGCGATCGTGAGCGCCGCACCCAGCGGATGGTCAGGTCGCCGGGGCTGCGGGCAAAGCGCCAGGGCTGTTCGACATGGCCTACCGAAAACGGCCGCAGCCCAGCGCCCTCGGGAGTGAAACCGACCGCGGTGTAAGTCTCATCACTGACGGGTTTTGAGACCGGGCCGATGCGCCAGTTCCATGGCAGACCCAGATCAGCCTCGCTGATTGGTAGCGAAGCCAGTGTCGTGTCCAGCACCACGACGCGGGCGCCAGATGGCACCACGCTGGCGATGGCAGTTTCCGTGCCGCGCTGGCCCCGCAGCAAGCGGATCAGGCGGTAGCGCCCGGCGGCGATCAGCTCCACGCTGCCCGCCTGGACAATTTCCCACTGGCTAGGACCTGTTTCGATCGCCAGCGCGTTGGCCCCGCCAAAGAGGGCGAGATCGGTGACGCTTTCCAGCGTTCCGGAGAAGAGATCGACCAGCAGCGCATTGCCGTGATCGAAGCGCGATACCGGCCCGGCAAAGAGGTCGGCGGCCAGCACGCCGATGCTGGCGCGGGTGCCGAATGTGGTCAGCAGCGCAAACCCATCTGTGGCGGCGCTGCGAAACACCGCCAGCTCCCCCGGCCATGGCCTGGCATGGGCCGCGACCAAGGGTCGGTGCGCGGGTTGATCGTCGCGCAGCTGCGGCAGATCGAGCAGGACGATCTCGGGCGCGCCGAACACCGTGGGGGTTGCCAGCGTGGTCGGGCGGGCCTGCCCGGGTGGCAGATCGTAGGTGCTGCGATCCTGGCGCACGGCGTCGACGCTGCGCAGGTCGGAGTCGGCGATGGACACGAGCCGCATCTCTGTCAGGCGGCCATCGTGGTCGAGCAGGATCACGTCCGCCGGATCGAGTGCCAGACGCGAGGGCGGCAGGCGGAACGCGGCCGTCTCCCGGCCCACCCAGGCCTCCATCAGGGCGCGGCGGCAGCGGCGCTCGGCCTCCTCGGGCGGGACGGCGAGGGGGAAGGCTTCCGAGGCGATGCGCGCGCTTTCCACGGTGATGCGCCGGGCTTCGACCTGTGCTGTATCGTACTCCTCGTCGGCGCGGGTGATCTGCCATTTGAGCGCCTGCGGCAGTTCGGATTCCTGCGCGCGGGTGAGCTCCATCACATCGCCCTCTGCGGCGGAGGACGCCACCATAGCATCCGGGGTGACGGTGACGCGGGCCATCTGGCCGCGCATCACGAAGCGGATGCGGCCCTCGCTTTCCACCGCGTCAAACCCGAAATGCCGCGCCAGGGTGCCGATCGAGGCGCGCGGCGCTTCCAGCGCGGTAATGACATAACCCTCGACAGCGCCCCAGAGGGTGGAGACGTCGATCTGGTCTTCCGGCAGCCCGGCGCGGAGGCAGAGGTCACGCACCAATGCCGCCAGCGACGCAGCCCCCAGCCGCCCGGTGAGCCAGTGGCCCAGCCGCCAGTTCGGGCCATCGCTCCAGATACTGGTCAGTTCGGGAAAGAACGGATAGGGGCGGGCATCCCAGGTCCAGGCGGCGCAGTCGGGCAGATGCACCATGGGGCTGCCGTCGACCGACGACACCGGGTTGTTCGCGGCCTCGCTCCACCAGAGATACATGGCCTCCAGATAGGCCCGCTGGATCGCATCATCGCGCCAGCCGCGCGAGAAATGCGGCACCTCGCTTTCCGAGGATTTTGGATCAACAAACACATTGGGCTGGTTGGTGCCGCGATCAATCGCAGGACAGCCCAGTTCGGTGAACCAGATCGGCTTGGATTGTGGCACCCACGCGGTCGGTGTCCCGCTCTCGACCCCACCGGGCCCGTTGAAATGCGGGTTTTGCCACCAGCTACGCAGATCCTTGAAGCGGAACACCCATGGCTTGTCCGCGCCGCCATCGGTAATCGGCGTCCTGATCTGCGCCGCGCGATCCGCTGCGCTAGCATGGAACCAGTCAAACCCTTCGCCGCCCGCGATGTTCGATTGCAGATAGGCGCGGTCATGGATCGCGGGCCAGCCGCCCTGCGCATCAAGATGCTCGAACCCGTCGCGCCAGTCCGACAGCGGCATGTAATTATCGATGCCGATGAAGGTGATGCTGGCATCCGCCCAGAGCGGATCGAGGTGGAAATAGACATCCCCCGAGCCATCCTGCGGCTGGTGCCCGAAATACTCCGACCAGTCGGCGGCATAGCTGATCGCGGTTTCCGCACCCAGAATGCTGCGCACATCCGCCGCCAGATCGCGCAACGCCTGCACGGCGGGATAGGTGCTCACGTCAGAGCGGATCGTGGTCAGCCCGCGCATTTCCGAGCCGATCAGGAAGGCATCGACCCCGCCCGCCACCGCGCAGAGATGCGCGTAATGCAGCACCATGCGTCGCAGGCCCCAGTCCTCCACGGGCCCGGCCCAGCTGACAGCATCCCCGGACAGGCTGAAACTCGCGGGCATGGCCGCGCCGAAGAAGGCCGCGACCTGTGCTGCGGCGGCGCCGGTCTGGTCGACGCTCCCCGCGACCCCCGCCGCAGGCGAAGAGGTGATGCGGCCGCGCCAAGGGAATGCGGGCTGGCCGATCCCGGCGGCATTGTCGGAATACGGGTTCGGCAGGGTGTTGCCGGACGGCACATCCATCAGCAGGAACGGATAAAAGGTCACCCGCAGCCCGCGCGCCTTTATCTCCCGAATTGCCTGAACCACCGCGAAATCCGCCGGTGTGCCGCCAAAGGCCGGGCGGTCGTCGCTGTCCCGGCTCACAAGCAAGGCATTGGCGCGGCTGACACCATTCACCGACCAGGCGATGGGCGAGGTGATCTTGACGGGCAGTTCCACACCGGGCCGGATCCTGCAATGCCCGGCCCGCAGGTCATCGCCGAACCAGGCCACCACGAGGCTGACGCTTTCGATGCCCGGGACCGAGGCTTGCAGCCGGTCGAGCGCCACGGTGATATCGG
The DNA here is from genome assembly GCF_040547525.1 of Roseovarius sp. MBR-6. Taxonomy (NCBI): domain Bacteria; kingdom Pseudomonadati; phylum Pseudomonadota; class Alphaproteobacteria; order Rhodobacterales; family Roseobacteraceae; genus Roseovarius; species Roseovarius sp. MBR-6. The sequence goes on from NZ_JBEPPW010000034.1 coordinate 9,932, forward strand.
TGGTCTCCGCGAGGGCGTTGAGATTGTCGGCGCGGGTGGCCCCACCCGGACCGGACAATCTCCTGACCGGTTGCGTCGCGTAGATGAACTCGCCCGAGGCCGGGATCATCGTGACAGCCTTGACCAGCCCCTCGGCGGTGTCGGGATCGGGCAGCGGGCGAAACACCTCGAAAGAAAGCTGCGGCAGGCGGTTGCCAAAGGCGGAGAGCGCCAGCTCCTCGAAGACCACATAGGCGGTGCCGCGATACGCAGGCGTGTTGGCGGCCCCCATTCTGGCGGCGATGAACGGATCGGGCTCCTGCGCCTCGTCGCCGGGATACCAGCGCCAGGTGACGCCAGAGAGGTCCATCGGCTTGCCATCGGCCCAGATGCGCCCCACACCGGTGATCCCCCGCCCTGCCGGGCCTCCTCCGCCTCCATTCTCTCCACTGGAGAGAATGGTCCCTCCGGGACCGGCTTCGGAGCCTTCCGAGAGCGCCACGGCGAAGGAGGCGAAGTAGAGAAACTCGGTGGTGGTGACCTTTGGCCCGCCGCCCTTGCCGCCGCCCTGACGGCTGGTCTTGGTCTCCTCGCGGAAATCCGTGGCCCAGATGATGTTGCCGCCGATCCGCATGCGCCCGAAGAGGCGCGGGATCACCGCGCCTTCGGTCGACGCGGTGATGGTCAGGCTGTCCAGCCGCGCGCCCTCGATGCGTTGCGCGGGCGCCAGTGCCGAGACGATCCAGTTGTCGAGCACGCCGCCAAGGCTGGAGCCGACAAAGCCGCCGATGCTGGCGGCACTGACGCCAAGGAGGCTGCCGCCGATCGACCCGCCGATGGCGGTGCCGACGGCACCGAGGACAAGGGTTGCCATGATGAAAAACTCAGATGTGGTTGGAGCGCGGGAACAGGAAGGCGAAGGCGATGCGCCGCCGCCAGGCGGGGGTGAGGGCCGCGAAAGTGGCGGCGATGGAGGCCAGACGGCCGATATTGTCGAAGAGCGCCCTGATGGCGATGCCGAGCGGTCCGGTGCGGCTGGCAACCGCTGCCAGAGCGTTCGCCACCGCCTCCAGCGCCGGGGCGGCGGCGACGGCGAGCTGGTTCGAGACCCCGCGCCAGATCAGCCCCAGCCGCGAGATCGCATCATTGGTGCGCTCGATCTGGCCCGCGTCCTGATCCGAGACCACCACCCCGAAGGCCAGAACATCCTCGGTCGCCTGGCGCAGTGTGGCCGTGTCGATCCGGGTGAAGACCAGAGCTGCGCGGTCGCCAAAGAGCGTTGAGGCGACAGCGGCGCGCTCGGCCTCGGGGACAAACTGGCCCAGCGCCTCCTGTATGGTGGCGATGCGCTGATCCAGTGGCAGGCGCTGCGGGTCTTCGGCCGAAAGCTGCAGGCGGCGCAGCGCCTCCACCGCCGGTCCGGTCCCGGCCGCCGCCTGGCTCAGCCGCCGTGTCAGCTGCACGGTGGCTTGCTCGACCTGACCCATCGACACGCCCGCCAGATCGCCCGCGCGCTCGAGCACCTGAATGCTGGCAACAGTGGTGTCGAGCGAGGCCGCTAGCTTGGCCTGCGCATCCACCGTTTGCAGCCCCGAGCGGATCATCGCGACCCCGGCGGCGGCCAGCGCGACCGTTGCGGCGGCGGCCGCCACGCGTGCACGACGCGCGAAGGCCGCCATGCGGGCATTGGCCAGATCCATCTCGCGCGACAGACGGCCAAAGCCCCGCGCGCCTGCTTCGCCCACGCCCTCAAGCTCGGCGCGCACCTGGCGGCCGCCTTCCGCAACGAGGCGCACGGAAACGTGTTTCTCAGCCATGGATCAGAATCCTTGAATTTGGGATGTGTCTGTCTTACGTTTGGCGCATCGATAAACAAGTGGTATGATCATGTCCGAGACCGCGACCCTCTCCTCGAAGTTCCAGATCTCGATCCCGAAGGCGATCCGGAGTGCCCAACACTGGAAAGCCGGGCTGACCTTTGCGTTCATTCCGAAGGGCACCGGCGTTCTGCTGGTCCCGGTCCCGGAGCGGGAGGCCCTGAAAGGTCTTGCGCGCGGGGCATCGGGCAGCGACTACCGTGACCGCACGGACCGGGTCTGATGATCCTTGTCGATACCTCGGCATGGATCGAGTGGCTGATTGGCTCTCCCACCGGGGAGGTGGTGGCAAAAGACCTGCCGGAACAGGCGGAGTGGCTGGTGCCGACCATGGTGCAGCTGGAGCTCGCGAAATGGCTCACCCGCGAGGTGGGCGAGGACAAGGCCGATCAGGTGATCGCCTTCACGCAGGTCTGCGAGGTTGTTCCGCTCGACACCGATATTGCGCTGGCCGCGGCTGACGCGTGCCGCATCCACAAGCTGGCCACCGCCGATGCCATCATTCTGGCGACCGCGCAGGCGCGGGGCGCGCGTCTCCTGACCTGCGACCAGCATTTTGCGGGGCTGCCGGGCGCCACTGTGATCAAGAAGATCAAGACCTGACGGCGTGTTCTCTCTCACCGGCTATCTCTTCGTTCAGTTTGCGCACCATCACCGCCTCGATCCCGGGCAGCAGTTCGGCGGCGATGAGGGGGTCAATGCCTAAGCCGCTCGCGAGGGCCAATGCCGCGCCCATGTCCCAGCCCAGCACCGCACCGGGGGTCACGCGGATCTGGCCGCCCAGACGACCGACCAGATCCCAGATCTGCCAGCCTTCAAAGGTGGCGGGTCGGTTCAGTCTTGCGGGGCAGTCCGGGCAGCTTTGCTCGCGGCCCTCAAAGGGCGGGCAGGCGGCGCAATAGCGCTCGCCCCCGCCGAAGGACCACTCGGCGCGAGCGATGAGGCGTTTTTTTCCGCGTCCAGAATGAGACCGCGCGCGACATAGGAGGTCTGGAACGCCTCGAAGACCGGCCAGATCTCCAGCAGCGCATCAATGCCCTCGGGCGTGACCGGCACGACATTGCCCGCGTCATCGCCGACGCCCTCCCAGTCCAGCACGGCGCGGCGGGCGACGGCTTTGGCCATGGCGAGCGCCAGCTCTTCCTGACTGGCATCTTCGGACAAAGCCTCGATGGTGGCATCGGCCCGGGCCGCGACCATCAGCGCGGTGGTCAGAGGTGCGACCTGCAGGCGCAGGCCTGGGGCAAGCTCGAGCCATTCGGGGGTGGCAGTGAGGTTCATGCTGGTCGCCATCGCGCTGGCCAACAAGATGGCGCGGGGGCTGTGGGCCATGTTGACGAAAAACGAGGAATACCGGGGGCCGGTGATGGTGGGGTAATACTGCGACCCCGCCAAAATCGACCGCCCGGAAGTGTGAGGAAGGCAATGACCCGCATGGGCAAATGATCGATCAGATCGGGATCAGGAGACCCAGAGGAATCCAGAGCGTCAACCAGAACGCGTTTCCCTGATTTGGGCCTGAGGCCCGCAGCATCCGGAAGCGGCACCTTGATCTTGAGATCGAAACGACCGGCGCGCAGGACTGCAGGATCGATGCGGTCGATAAAGTTACACGCACCCACCACGATCACGCCTTCTTGCAGCGCGATGGCGTTCATCTCACCCAGGAATCCGTTGATCACTTGGGTGCGGTAGTTCGAGTTGTGCGGGTCGCGGCTGGCTCGTGATCCGACGGCATCGATCTCGTCGATGAAGAGAATGCAGGGCGCGCGGCTCCGCGCCTCGGCAAAGGTCTTGCGCATCTCGCGCAGCATATCTCCCAGGTGGCCCGCCGCCTGCCATTCCGCGAAGCTGCCGGTCACGCAAGCGATACCGGCGCTGGCCCCCATGGCGCGGGCCAGCCACGTCTTGCCAGTTCCGGGTGGGCCGTAAAACAGGGTTGAGCGCGAGAGGTCGGACCATGCGACCTGACCGGCTTTCCAAAGCAGAAGATCGGCAACCATACGCCGCGCCGCCAAAAGGGCAGGGCTGTCGCCGGCCATATCTTCGAGTCGGGGCACATCTTTGCGGTCGGTCAGCGTCTGTCTGACGTCAGCACCCATGGGACAGTTTAGGCATATTGCGGAACGGAGGGTTTCCGGCTCATCGTAGCCTTCATGGAGCGAAGATGAGCAAG
>NZ_JBEPPW010000035.1:0-13288 GCF_040547525.1 Roseovarius sp. MBR-6
TGTCCATGGATGGCTCCCTTTGTTGGCCGTTTCACAGCACCCAACATGGCACATTGCGATGCCGAAAGCGGGAGCCATCCACTTCATCAGTGGCGTTCACCGGCTCACTGTCGGCGATGACCGATCGTTCTCCATCGTCCCCAGGCTTTCCGCGCCGTTTTGGGCGTGCTTTCAATGCATTCTGGCGCATCAACCGCTCGATCCGGTGACGGCCGCAGATCAGACCTTCTTCAAGGACGTCATGCCAGACACGGCGGGTGCCATAGGTCCGGTCGCTGGCCTTGAAACTCGTGTCGATGGCCGTGACGAGCTTCGCATCAAGGATCGCTCGGTCGCTGAGAGAGCGGTTCAGCCATGCATGGAAGCCCGAGCGTGAGACCTCCAGAACCTCGCACAGCCAGCTGACCGGCCAGATATGCCGGTGCTTCGCGATGAAGGCGAACCTCATGTCGCTTCCCTCGCGAAGAATGCCGCGGCTTTTTTTAGGATGTCACGCTCCGCCCTGAGCTTGGCGACCTCTTTCTTCAGAGCTGCGATCTCTGCCAGCTCGGCACGCTGCTGGCCATTGCCAGGGAACGCTGTGATCGGGGCTACTGCGGCCTCCCGCATCCACCGACGCAGCACGCTTTCGGCCAGATCCAGATCTCGGGCCGCCTGCGCCACCGCAACGCCCCGATCTGTCACCAGCTTTACAGCCTCAAACTTGAACTCCTCCGTGAACTTCCGTCTTACCATGTCCGATCTCCAGTTCCTTGGTCACGATCTTATCTTCGTGTCCACCAAACCGGCAGCAGGCCAGTTGAAGGAAATGTCCATTGGAAGCTCCTTCAGATCAGCTGCAAGCTGGCCAGCATCGCGCTGGCAGCGACCAGCTGGGTGGTCGGTAGCTCGATCTTCAGATGCGAGATCACGTCCGAGGCCTCGGCCTTGATGCCCTCGTCGCGCAGCGCAGCCTCGATCATCCGGGCCACCGCGTCCGGGTCCCTGCTGTTCAGGGGCGTGGGCACTGCGGCGTGGTCGATGCGGATGGGCGGATGCGCATCGCAAGCTGTCGTCGCGGGCCTCGGCCGAGCCGGGGCAATACCGCACCGCGCGCACGCCCTATCTGCGCGAGATCATGGATGCGCTGTCGCCGCGCCACCCGGCGCAGCGCGTGAGCTTCATGAAGGCGGCACAGGTGGGTGCCACGGAGGCGGGCAACAACTGGATCGGCTTTGTCATCCACCACGCACCAGGTCCGATGCTGGCGGTGCTGCCGACGGTGGAGATGGCCAAGCGGACGTCGCGCGGGCGGCTCGATCCGCTGATCGAGGACAGCCCGGCCCTGCGGGAGCGCGTGCAACCGGCCCGCTCGCGCGATGCGGGCAATTCGATGCTGTCCAAGGAATTCCCCGGCGGCATCCTGGTGCTGACCGGGGCGAACTCGGCCACCGGCCTGCGCTCGATGCCCGCACGCTACATCTTTCTTGATGAGGTCGACGCCTACACACCGAACTTCATGAGGGACTGAGATGGATCTGGAACGGATGCGCGCCCTGCTGGCCGCACTGCAGGAGGCCCGTTACGCGGGCGTCCGCTCGGTCAGCTATGACGGCAAGACCATCACCTATGGCTCGGACGCGGAACTGGCGAATGCCATCGCCGATCTGGAAACCCGGATTGCCACCGCCACCACCGGCACACCGCGTCGCCGTCGCTGGGGCACTGTCGCGACGAAGGGCCTGTGATCCATGGCGTTCGAGGCTTTTCGCCAGCGGCTGGGGTCGATCATCGGAGGCTTTGATGCCGCACAGGCCCACCGGCGGCTTCGAGGTTTCCGGGCCAGCCGCGCCCATGTGAACACGCTGATCGCCGCCTCGGGCGACACGATCACCGCCCGCGCCCGCTGGCTGGTAAGGAACAATGGCTATGCCGCGAATGCGGTGGAGAGTTTTGCCAGCAATGTGGTCGGCGACGGCATCAAACCATCGTCAACCATCGCGGATGCCGCCAGGAAGGAAGAGTTGCAGGCGCTGTGGCTGGCCTGGACCGATGAGGCCGACGCCGAAGGGTTAACGGATTTCTACGGGCTGCAGCGCCGCGCCGCGCGCGAGGTGTTTCTGTCGGGCGAGGTCTTACTGCGCATCCGCCCGCGCCGGGCGGAAGACGGCCTCACCGTTCCCCTGTAATTGCAGATGCTGCCTGCGGAAATGCTGCCGCTCGACATGAACCGCAGCCTGCCCGGCGCCGGGCTGACCCGGCAGGGCATCGAGTTCGATGGTATCGGCCGCCGCGTCGCCTATCACTTCCTGCGCCGCCACCCGGGCGACATGACCGATCCGGGGCTCGCAGGGGAGACTGTCCGCGTGCCCGCTACGGATGTGATCCATGTGCTGGACCCGGTCGAGGCGGGCCAGCTGCGCGGCGTGTCGCGGTTTGCGGCCGCCATCGTCAAGCTGTTCACGCTGGACCTCTATGACGACGCCGAGCTGGAGCGAAAGAAGATCGCCGCGATGTTCGCGATGTTCATCACCTCGCCCGCGCCGGAAACGCCGCTGGAACCGACCGAGGAGGATCTGGAGGTGGAACCGGGACAGGTGGTGCGGCTCGATCCCGGCGAGGATGTCTCGACCCCGGCCACACCAGACTCCGGCGGCACCTATGAGCCGTTTCAGTACCGCACCCTGCTGCAGATCGCGGCAGCGCTGGGCATTCCTTACGGCTATCTGACCGGCGACACCGCCAAGGGCAACTTCTCGAACACCCGCATCTCGCTGATCGAATTCCGCCGCCGGATATCGGCCTGACAGCATGGCGTGCTGGTCTATCAGCTCTGCCGCGCGGTCTGGGTGCGCTGGATGGACACCGCCGTGCTGTCGGGCGCGCTGGACCTGCAGGGTTATGACAGCCAGCGCCGCCACTATCAGGCCTGCGCCTGGCTTCCCACGAAATGGGACTGGATCGACCCGATGAAGGACGCCTCGGCCGAGATCCTGCAGATCGAGGCAGAGCTGAAATCGCGCACGCAGGCGCTGGCGGAGCGCGGCTATGACGCCGAACAGGTGGACCGGGAAATCGCCGCTGAACGCAACCGCGAACTGGCTCTGGGCCTCGACTTCCGCCGTCCGGGGTCGCCTGCACAGGGGCCGGGCGAAAGCGGCAAGACGGATGAAGAACCCAACGCAGAAAAGGACGGCGCGGCCGACGACACCGGCGACGAGAAACCCGACTCAAAGGGGGGTGCATGATGCGATCAGGTGGGCAAAAGATCGACGCCGGGCAGGCACGCGGCCTTGCGATCAAATGTCACCAGCTTCGCGGCCCCGGCGCGACGCGCGGCTGCGGCAATCATCAGGTCGGAGAAACCGAACCCGTCATCGCGATATCGAAACACCGCCGAGCCGACATCATCCGCCGCCTCGACCTCGATCTCGATCGCCGCCAGCAAGCCTTCCAGCGCGGCAGAGACCTCGGCGCGCGAAAATCGATAGGCGCGCTCCAGCACCCAGACCAGTTCGACCATCACTTCGCGGCTGATGAACCCCGGCGCTGCAGGAGTGAGGCCGCGCATGAAGGCGCTGGCCGCCGCCGCCTGCTCCGGGTCATCCTGGGTCAGAAAGCGGACCAGCACATTGGTGTCGATGGCGATCATTTGGCGGGGCGCATCCCATCCGCTGCCCCGGCTGCGATGGCCTCATCCATCTCGTCAAGGCTGACAGGCCCCGCATTTGTCTGCGCATCAGGCCGCGCGAGGACGCCTTCAAGCTCTGCCACGGGCCGGGCTTTCAGCAGCCTGACCTCGCCGTTCATCACGACATAGCGCACCTTGTCACCGCTCTTGAGACCAAGCGCCGCCCGCACATCGCGCGGCAGGGTCGTCTGGCCTTTGATGGTCACCGTCGATTCCTGCATCACCGCGATTCCTTACTTATTGGCGTATCTCCTTACTATATCGGCACATCCCCCGGAAAATCAAGATGAGACCCTCTGTCACCGCAAGACAGGGCGGTCAGGACCCTGAACATGCACCACGCCCAGATCGCCCAACGCGCCTTCAACACCCCGCTTATGGTGGATCCGGCCAAGGCGCTGGCCTTCCTGTCGGGGTTGGGGCCTCGGATCACCGGGCAGGAAATCACCCTCCAAGGGCTGGAGGTCGACGCTTCGGATCAAGCAGCGGCGGCCCTGCCCGCCCGCGCCTCGCTCTTCGGCAATGATCTTGCCCAGCGTCACCAGCGGAATGGCACCCAGCCCTTTGCGATGGTGGACGGTATTGCGGTGATCGAAATTGCCGGAACGCTGGTGCATCGCGGGGCGTGGATCGGGCAGTCCTCTGGCCTGACCTCTTATGAGGGGATCGCAGCCCAATTGCAGGCAGCGCTGGCCGATCCCGGCGTGCGCGGCATTGCGCTCGACATCGACAGCTTTGGTGGCGAGGTGGCCGGGGCCTTTGATCTGGCCGACCGCATCCGGGCGGCGCGGACGCAGAAACCCGTCCAGGCCTTTGTCGCCGAACATGCCCTTTCCGCTGGTTATGTTCTGGCCTCCCAGACCGACAGGATCATCCTGCCCCGCACGGGGGCTGTCGGCAGCATCGGCGTGGTGGCCCTGCACACCGATATGAGCGGGGCGCTGGATCAGAAGGGCCTCAGTGTCACGTTGATCCACGCGGGCGTGCACAAGATCGATGCCAATCCGTACCAGCCGCTGCCGGAAGCCGTGCACGACCAGATGCAGCGCGAGCTCGAGGTGGTGCGCTTCCTTTTCGCGGAAACCGTCGCCGCCGGGCGCGGGAATCGGCTGAGCCACGCGGCGGCGCTGGCCACGGAAGCCGCCGTGTTCCGCGGGGCTGACGCCATCGCTGCCGGTCTGGCCGATGATCTTGCCGATCCCGTCACCGCTTTCCACGCTTTCGCCGCCGCCCCGCGCGGCACCATTCCCTCCAGCAGAAAGGGTCTACAGATGACCACCACGTCCACTGACGCGCCCTCCGACACGCCGAACCCGGCTCATATTTCCGCCGCTCCCGCCGCGACAGCAACCGTCGCTGCAGCTCCAGAGATTCCGGCAGCGGTGGGTGATGCTGTGCCCACCACAATGACCGCCGACGCCATTCGCGCCGAGGCCGCCGAGGTGGCGCAGGTCTGCGCGCAGGCGGCGCGCCTTTCTGACCGATGGCCGCGTCGAGATCGACTCCAACAGGGTCGAAAACCTGATCCGCCCGATTGCCCTCAATCGCAAGAATGCGCTCTTCGCCGGTCACGACGAAGGCGGCATCGCCTGGGCATGACGGCGCACTTTCTGAATTGTGACTTCTGCAAGGGATGCAGTTGTGCTAAAGGTAATACTGATGAATACCCATCCGGAGTCACCCGCATGAACGCCGTCCGCCCCATCGCCGTAAAGCTCGATCAGGATACCCGCGACCGCCTCAAGCGGTTGGCGGATGCCAAAGACCGCTCCACGCATTGGATGCTGCGCGAGGCGGTAGCGCAGTTCGTCGAGCGCGAAGAGAAACGCGAGGCGTTTCGCCAGGCCGGGTTGCAGGCCTGGGAGGAGTTTCAAGCGACGGGCAAGCACATCACACATGACGAAGCCGATGCCTGGCTTGCCAGGCTGGAAGCAGGCGAAGAGGCGGCAGCACCTGAATGCCACGACTGATCTGGTCGCCCGCCGCGCTGCGGGATGTCGAACGACTTTACCGTTTCCTTTCAGACAAGAACCCCGATGCCGCCCGCCGCGCGGCCAAATCCATCCGCGAGGGCATGAACATCCTGCGCGATCAACCGGGGGCCGGACGGCCGGTCGCGGATATGGAGCCGGAATTCCGCGAGTGGTTCATCACCTTCGGCGACAGCGGTTATGTGTCGCTTTATCGGTTTGATGGTGAAACGGCGGTGGTTTTGGCCGTGCGCCATCAGCGCGATGCTGGCTACTGACCGTACTGTGACCGTTAGCCTCCGAAGCCAAGTTTCTGCAACGTAGCCCGGTCAGGGGCGCCCGTCGCGGGAATGCCGATAGACGTCTGGAAGGCTCTCATTGCCTCCTTGGAGCCTGAACCCCATTGCCCATCTGGCGTGCCAGCATTGAAGCCTCCTCCGTTCAAGAGGGTCTGGATGGCACGATAATCGTCCTAGGTCAGGGATAGCGTTGTCCAACCACAAGCCCCGGCAACGTCTTCGAAGGCCTCCTCGCTTCCAGCCAGTTCAAAGGTTGCATCGTAAGCGGTCGCTGGGGACCACGGTCGGGTCAGCTTGACGGCGTGAAGTTCCACGGCAGCAGGTCGTCGAGGCGGCTTTGGGGGTGGCCGTTGGCGATGGCTGTCAGGGTGGTCTTGAGATAGGCGAAGGGTTCGACGCCATTGACCTTGCAGGTTTCGATCAGCGAGGCGATCCCGCGAACAACCCGGTGTCATCGCTCTCAGGCGACCGGATGGTGCATATCCCCGATTGCGCCGCCTGGACCTGGGACGCGCGGCCCTATCCGTTCTTCCCCGAACTCACCGACGTCTGGACCGATGGCGCGAACTGACGGCGCGGGCACTGGCTGACCGGGCGGCTCGGCGCGGTGTCGCTCGCCGCCCTCGTCCGCCACCTCAGCCTGCGCGCCGGCCTGCCGGAAGACCAGATCGACGTCTCCGAGTTATGGGGCGCTGTCGAGGGTTATGTCATCACCGCGCTCGAGTCTCCGCGCGCCTCGATCGGACCGCTCGCGCGGCATTTCGGGTTTGATGCCGTCGAGACCGAGGGTGTGATCCGCTTCATGATGCGCGGCCGGGCGGCGGTCACCACCGTCACGCCCGACGATCTGGTCGCTCTGAGCGCAGGCAGCGGGGCCCGCGACGGCGACGTGCTGGACCTCACCCGCGGCCAGGAGACTGAACTGCCGCAGGCGCTCAAATGGCAGGTCGCTCGCGCGGACGAGGATTACGACGCCGCCGTCGTCGAGGTGCGCCGCATCACCGTGGACACCACGCGCGTTGCCTCCGAGACCTTCCCGATGGCGGTGCCGCCCGAGGAAGCCGAGCGCCGCGCCCGTCGCGCGCTGATGGAGGCGTGGATCGGGCGCGAGGGCGCCGCCTTCCGCCTGCCGCCCTCGCGATTGGCCCTCGATCCGGCCGATGTGGTCAACCTTGAGAATGACGGCCGGTCCGTCCCGCTGCGGCTCGTCTCCATTGCCGACGCCGAGGCGCGCGGCATCGAGGCGGTGCGCCAGGACCGCGAGGCCTACGATCTGCCGCTCGGGCAGGCCCGGACCTCGGCGCTTTCGAAGGCCATCGTGTTCGGCCCGCCCGTGGCGCTGCTGATGGACCTGCCGCAGATCGGCGAGGACCAGCCCGCGCATCGGCCCCTTGTCGCGACCCATGCCGTTCCCTGGCCCGGCGAGATGGCGGTCTACCGCAGCCCCGCGACCGATGGCTTCGATCTGCTGACCAGTTTTGGCGGCCGGGCGCGGATCGGGGCGCTGGTGTCGGATTTGTGGCCGGGTCCCACCGCGCGCTTCGATCTCGGCAATGCGCTGGTGATCGATCTGCTGACCGGCACGCTGGAAAGCGTCACCGACCTGACGCTGTTCGGCGGCGCCAACGCGCTGGCGGTGGAAACGGCCTCCGGCGTCTGGGAGATCGTCCAGGCGGGCGCGGCGGAACTGCTGGCGCCCGGCCGGTACCGGCTGACGCGCTTGTTGCGCGGCCAGCGCGGCACGGAAGAGGCGATGGGCAACCCGGCCCCCGCGGGCGCGCGGATCGTCGTGCTGGACAACACGCTCGCCTCGCTGCCGATTGCCGAGGCCGATCTCGGGCTGCCGTGGAACTGGCGCATCGGCCCCGCCAGCCGACCGGTGAGCGACGAGACCTATGTTGCGCAAGCTTTCACGCCCGAGAGCGTCGGGCTGCAGCCATTCTCGGTCGTCCATGTCGAACAGCCGTGGCGCAGGCCGCGCACCCCCGGCGATCTGACCATCCGCTGGACGCGCCGATCCCGCGCACTTTCAGCCGACAGCTGGGGCGCGGTCGAAGTGCCGATGGCGGAGGAACTGGAAGCCTATGAGGTCGAGATCCTCGATGGCGCGGTCGTGAAACGAACCCTGTCTACGGCCATCACCAGCGCGGTCTACACGGCGGCCCAGCAAACGTCCGACTGGGGCGCGCCACTCGGCCCCGGCGACACGCTCGACATTCGCATCTTCCAGCTTTCCGCCCGCGTCGGGCGGGGCGCGCCCAAGACCGTCACGCTGAGTTTCTGAAGGATAGATCATGGCCGATGCCACCACGAACCTGCTCTTGCCGTTCATCCTGGCGGCGCAGGCCCAGAAGCACGTCACCCACAATGAGGCGCTGCGGCTGCTCGACGGGCTCGTCCAGCTCTCCGTCCGCGACCGCGACCTGACCGCCCCGCCCGGCAGCCCCGCCGACGGCGACCGCTACATCGTCGGCTCCGGTGCGACCGGCGACTGGGCGGGGTGGGATCTGAACGTTGCGCTCTGGACCGATGGCGCCTGGCTGCGGTGACGCGCCGGGCCTTCACCAATGACGCCATGCTGGCCCGGTTTGAGCGGGAACTTGACCAGGAGCGCGACCGCGTCGACCGCCAGCGCGCCGAGGACCGCAAGGGCGATGCCGACCGGCTGGAACGGATCGAAACCGACATCCGCGCCATGCGGGATCTGATGTTCGAGGCGTTTCAGCGCGACCGCACCGACTGACGATCACCACACCAAACCTGCCCCCGACCCGCCCTGACCCGGCGGGTTTTGCATTTCCGGAGGATCCCAAATGCCGACCACCACCTATGCCCATTTCCGCGACGTGCCCGACAGCACCTGGCGCTGGCCCAGCTTTTCCCCCGCCGAGATCGCCAGCCGCGGTGACGGCACGATCAGGATCAACACGCAGGCCATGGACGCGCTGCAGAACCTGCGCAACCGCCTCGGCAAGCCGCTGATCGTGCTCTCCGGCTATCGCAGCCCCGCGCATAACAAGGCGGTCGGCGGCGCGCGTCAGTCCAAACACATGGAAGGCACCGCCTTTGATATCGCCATGTCAAACCACGATCCGGTGGCATTCGAGGCAGCCGCACGGGCGGCGGGCTTCCTCGGCTTCGGTTATTACCCGCGATCAAACTTCATGCATATCGACCTCGGGTCCGAGCGCAGCTGGGGCGAGCCTTTCCCACCGCGCGCCACGCCCTTCGTGCCGGAGGTCGCCCCCGCCCGCGAAGTGCTGGCCGACAGTCGCACCCTAAAGGGCAGTGGCGCGGCAGGGGTGGCCACGGTCGGCGCGGCCGGAATCGAGGTGGCACAGGACGTCCTCGCGGAAACCCAATCCGCCCTCCTGCCGCTGGTGCCTTACCTCGACACCCTGCGCTGGGTGTTCATCGCCCTGGCGCTGATCGGCATCGCCGTCGCCATCCACGCCCGGATCGACGACTGGAAGCGGGGCCAGAGATGATCGGCTGGATTGCATCCTTCATCGCCAGCGGCCCGGCGCGCGAAACGCTGGGCCTGATGCTGGCCGCCCTCACCATCGCTCTGTTCCTCTTGAACCTCCGCCGCGCCGGGGAACGCGCCGGGCGGCTGGCCGAGCGTCTGCAAACATCGGAGACCAACAATGCCATCCACCGCCAGATGCTGGAAGCGGCCGCTCACCGCCCCCCTGACCCTGATGCTCTGGCTCAGCGGCTGCGCGACGGGCGGTTCTGACGGGCCGCAACAGGTCTGCCCGCCAGTCGTCGCATACAGTCGCGTCGATCAGGCCCGCGCCGCCACCGAGGTCGCGGCGCTGCCCGAAGGCGCGATGATCGTCCGTATGCTCAGCGATTACGCCGTCCTGCGCGATCAGGCGCGGGCCTGTGGGTGAAGACCGGGCCCCGGGCACGTATCACGCGGGAAGAGCCGGAGGCATCAATGCAGCCGGTCCGGTCGCTCCATGACACGGGTTTCCAGCATCTGCTGGCGCGCCTTGCGGCATGACTGGATGATTGTATTGATTTCGACCTCGGAAATACGGGTCAATTCCCGCAGGTGCCTGGCGGTCTGTTCCAGGCTCGATACGTCGGCGGGACCCGGAGGGGTGGTCGCAAGATCCTCGGTCGCCGCAAACAAGGCGCGCAATTCGCCCAGGATACCGACAGCCTTGTGCGCGCTTTCGGGAAAATCCATCTCGCCCTTCCCCGCGAACAGCCCGTCGAGAAACCCCTCGATTTCCTCGCGGCGCACCTTCGCAAGCCGGGCCAGATATTCATAGCTGGCCGGAGCCGTCTTTACCCGTGCAAGCTTGAAGGGATCATTGCGCTTCTGGTGCGCGCCCAGCCCATTCCACATGCCCTGCAGGAGCGCGCCGAAGAATGCCTCCGCCTCTTTTTGATCTTCAAATTCCGGCAGTTCATCGTTCCAGATCCGCTTAATTTCCTGCATGGGCGACGCTTGCATATCCGGCGTCGCAATATTGCCCATGAAGCGGGACCGAAGCTGATGATATCCGATCGGGCACGCATGGCGTTTCAGGAGCGCGCGCATTGCCCCGTCATCTACCGATTGTTTCCTGTCACGCGCCGCCATCGTTTTCCCCCGTCATCGCCTTCGATCCCTGCAGTCTAATCGGCATTTCGCGCAAGAACCACAGGGGCGTGCACCGCGATGATCGTCCGCATGCTCAGCGATTACGCCGTCCAGCGCGATCAGACGCGTGCGTGCGGGTGGCCTCTGCTCCACTACCGGCGGCGCGCGCGGCTGCGCATGGCCCAATCCGCGCCGCCATAGGTGACTGCATAAACAAGCACTTCGGCGGCGTCATCGTCAACGACGAAGGCAATGACGGCTTTCCTTCCTGCCGGGATAGCACGCAAGCCAGGGGCGATTTCATCGCGCAGGCTACCTTTGTGCGGTGTGGCCTTCAGCGTCGCGATGGCCGCCTCGATCTCGGCCAGCTTGCGGGCGGCCGCTTCGTGACCGGCATGATCGAGAATCCACTGGGCGATGGCATCAAGATCACGCGCGACAAGTGGGTGGAAACGAATGCGGTAGTTCACGCGCCGCGTACCGCCCCGATGGTGCGGCGGGCAGCAGCAAAGGCATCGTCCTGATCGATGAAGGCTTCGCGGGGCGTTTCCATCCGTGCGCGAATTTCCCGCGCGAGGGCCGAGAGGGCCACGTCGCGCTCCTGTTCGTCCTGCATCATCTGTTCCAGCGCGGCCGCCACGGCAGCGCTCTGGGTCGCAAACACGCCCTGCCCGACCTTTTCCGACAGGAACTGGTGGTGGCGGTCGGTGAAGCTGAGGGTGGTTTTGACGGTCATCCGTGCCTCCATGGTATGACTGAGTCATATACTGGATCGGGACGATGGTTTCAACCGTGGCGGACGCAACGCCGTTGCCCAAGACCCCCAAACGCAAAAAGCCCCTGGGTTTTCAGGGGGACGTGCGAAACGTTGACTTGGCGTTGACCCGTTTTTGCGCGGGCCGTACACAAGTTTTTTTGTCGGGTTCTAACTGTTTGGAAAGATTAAGGAGTTTGGTTGCGGGAGGCCGCTACCGCCGTAGCCTACCTGATTTGAGGTGTGTTGTTTGACTGGCATCCACATGTCTGCGCAGGATCAGATATTTCCGTGATGTTCCTGTTGAAAACCGCGAGATTCACGTTTGGTCTAAGATGTAAATGACCGCTCAATATGCTCTTGACCCGTAGGAATGGCGTCGTCGACCTTACGCTGGTTTCGGCACGCAAGAGCGCCGAGATAGGAGGCTTCCATCCGGTTGTTGATCGTGTCCCATTGAATGGTGTAGCTGGCCTCGAAGATCACCATGACATCCGGCGCGGGCCTGCCTGATCAGCGCGCCACGACAGGCAGGCGAACGATAGTATCATCGCTCAAAGGCGCCATGGTTTCCAGTGTCATGTATCGCCCCCGCTGGACCGCCCATTCATCGTTTTGTTCGAGGAGCAGCGCGCCGACCAGGCGGATGATGGCATCGTCGTTTGGAAAGATGCCGACGACGTCGGTGCGGCGCTTTATCTCGCCGTTCAGACGTTCGATCGGGTTCGTGGAGTGCAGCTTGGCGCGATGCTCCTTCGGAAAGGTCATGTAGGCCAGAACGTCGTGCTCGGCGTCATCCATGATGTTCGCCGGCTTTGGCACCTTGGGGCGGATCTGATCGGCGACTGCACGCCACTGAGTGCTTGCTGCTTCTGCGGTGTCCTGCGCGAAGGCAGTGGCGATGAAGGCCGAGACAACACGCCTGCCGCTCTTGCCCGCATGGGCCAGAACGTTTCGCTGGCAATGAACACGGCAGCGCTGCCATGTGGCGCACAGCACCTTTGTCACGGCTGCCTTGATGCCTTCATGAGCATCCGAGATCACGAGCTTCACGCCCCGCAGGCCGCGACAGGTCAGCTTACGCAGAAACTCCGTCCAGGTCGGTTCTGCCTCGGAAGTCCCTATTTCCATGCCCAGAACCTCGCGGCGACCACCCACGCTGTGCCACATCTTCGCCGACGGCGGCTATGCCTGCCCCAAACTGGGCGATGCCCTGAAGGCCATCGGGCGCTGGACCGTCCAGAACGTCAAACGCTCCGACACCGCAGATGGCTTCGAAGTCTTGCCCCGCCGATGGGTGGTCGAGCGCACCCTTACCTAGCTGGGGCTATGCCGCCGCCTGTCAAAGGACTGGGAAAAATCCATAGCCAGCGCAGAGGCTTGGGTGCTCGTCGCCCACATGCGACGGGTCACGCGTCATCTTGCAACGATATGAACATGCTCGCTTAGTTTTGAATCAGACTCTTAGAAAATTCGCCTTTGAAGCACCGCACGCCATAGCGCGCGGGTCTGCGCCCGATGCCAGCCCGATGTGCCAAGATGCGGTCAGAAATGCCTCGGATGCGGCCCTTGGGACCGCCCGGCTTGGCCTCACTTCGTTTCGCATGCCGAACCACACCCGCCGACAATATCATAATGATGCCTCGCGGGTCAGGATCACGGACGCCCCCGGTTCCTCGACGCGGTTGGCGCGGGTGCGGGTGTCAGGGCGGCGTGCAGCCGCGCGATGGCGGTCTCGGGCGCTGTGGCGTTCTGTATGACGAGGTCGGGCGTGTCGCGCGGCAGTTCTGCCGTGCGGGCAAGGCGCACGGCGATATCTGCAGCACTTTCGCGGCCGCGTGCGGCAAGGCGGGCGGCCAGTATTTCTGGCGGGGCGGTGATTTCGACCACGCGCAAGGCGGGACCTGTCCGTCGTCGAATGATTTGGAACAGGCGGCGTGATTTTGGTCTGGAGGGCTCCGGCTCTGTTGGTTGATGTTATGCTGCTTGGCGCTGATG
>NZ_JBEPPW010000036.1:0-13185 GCF_040547525.1 Roseovarius sp. MBR-6
GTGGGCGGATCCCCCGGAATCGGTGGGCGCATCAAATCGGAACGGGTGGGCGCATCAAATCGGAATCGGTGGGCGCATCATCCCGGAATACGCACACTTCCGAATAATCCTCAAAAATCCCATGTCTAACACTCCGGTAATCCCCAGCTGATTCACGCCGAGGCAAGGTTGCACATGGGTCAGTTCTCGGTGACAATTTTGGCAGTTGCCGGGTCAGTTCTCAGTGACAATCAACACATTCGGTGTTCTGCCATTTGCCGCTTCGGTTGGGCTACGGCTCGAGATGTGAGTTCATCTGCGGCATTCTGCAAATCTTGATGTTCGTGCTCGACAATATCGATTGATCTGCTTCGCTGATATTGTCGGCGCCGCGCAAGGAGGGCGAGATAAAGGGTAAGGAACCACGTGTCGTTGCACGTGGAATGAATTGTCTGACCCCCAACAGCGAAATTTGCGACCAATGACCCTGCCTACCCCTCGGAACCATTTGAGGCAGTGAATAGATTACGCACCGCAATCGCAAGGTGTATCGCGCCCGCGTCCCTACCGTGAGCGGCGGACGACGCGGTCTTGCGGCGGGGGCGTCGATTTGGGACAGTCGCGTATGCTCTCGTTTCTCAAGATCGCCGGAAGTGTCGTGGCGCTTTACCTCGTGGTGGTCGCCATGGTCGCGCTTTTTCAGGCCAAGCTGCTGTTTCCGAGAGAGATGGTGGGCCCGGGTGCACCCCTGCCGCCCAAGGCCGAGCGACTCGCCCTCAGCGTGGGGTCCGACGAGCAACTGGTCGGGGTGCTTCTGCAGGCTGAAGGGCCATCGCCCGAGGGCGCAAGCCTCGTCCTCGGTTTCGGCGGGAACGCGTGGAACGCGGACGATCTGGCGCTTCACCTGAACTCGATTTTTCCCGATCGGCACGTCGTCGCGTTCCACTACCGCGGCTACGCGCCCAGCACCGGCAGGCCCACCGCGCGCGTGATGCTCGATGACGCGCTGGAGATCCACGACGAGATCGTCGCCAGGCTGGCGCCAGACGGGATCACGGCCGTTGGGCTTAGCCTCGGCGCGGGTCCGGCCACACACCTTGCCCGGTCGCGCCCGGTCAGGGGAGTGGTACTGGTCACCCCGTTCGACACGCTCACGGCCCTGGCACGTGAACACTACCCGTGGCTGCCCGTCGGCCTCCTGCTGCGGCATCACATGGACGTGGCCGCAGACCTGGCGTCGGTTTCGGCGCCCGTGGCAGTGATCGCGGCCGAGGCGGACAGCATCGTCCCGCCGCGCAGAACCGAACCCGTCCGAAGGGCCGCAGACGACCTGGTCATGGACCGGCTCATCACCGGCGCTGGCCATAACGACATCTACAATCGCGCGCAGTACCGACAAGCGATGAAGGAGGCGCTGTCACTGATCGAAAGCAGGTGACAGCCCTGGCGGGTAATGGCCGATCGGTGGAACCCATCGAAGGGCAACTACCTCTTGGGCGCGACGCTCATGTACAAGGTCAATGCCGGAACAGTGGCGCGGATGACCGTGGGGCGCTGTTTGCCGAAGAAAGGAAAAGTCCTTTCGTCAGGCGGTTAGAGTAACAGAGTCGATCAATCGTCCCCGGAGTTCACCTTACCTTTGGTGAATCAAGTGTTGCATTTTGGGGTATAAAAAGATACAAATGATTCATGCTTGGAGCGGACGCGACTAATCGGATCAAGGCGACTTACGGAGAGATGCCTGCGCAGATGCAGCTGGCGGCTCGTTTCGTTCTCGATCACCCACAAGACGTGGTTCTCCTCTCAATGAGGGCCCTCGCGCGGCGCGCCGGCGTGCCTGCGGCGACGATGACACGCATGGCACAGCGCGTGGGTTTTGCGGGCTTTGATGACCTTCGCGCGGTGTACTTGAACGATGCCCGCGCCGCTCCGGACTGGTTCAGTAGCAAGGCGCAGGGCATGCTGAGCCGACGAGATGAAAAGGGCGAACCGGCTCTGGTTTGCGATCTTGCCCAGAGCCTCGCAGGAAATACCGCTGCGCTCGCGAGTGAAGAAGCCCGCCGTGCGATTGCTCGAGCTTCAGATCTCCTGATGGCGGCTGACCGCATATTCTGCGTTGGTGCGCGCTCCGCGTACCCGGTGAGTTTCATTTTTTCATATGTACTCGGCTATTTCTGGCCCGGCGGCAGAATCGTCGGTGGATCGCGAGGCGACGTCGACTTCGACAGCATGTTTGACATCACTGCGGCCGACGCCGTTTTGGCCGCGAGCTTCAATCCTTACGCCAAGACCACAGTTGACGCTGTTGGGATCGCCGCAGAGGCCGGAGCAACCATTGTCTCGATCACCGATAGCGAGGTGGAGGGGATAGCCCCCCTGTCAAGCGTCGTAATACCTGTCGCAAAGGACTCTCCGTCGTTCTTCGACACGATGACACCCGCGTTTGCAGCTGCGGAAATCCTGGCTGCCACCATGGCGAGTCGCATCGGTCCTGACGTCATGACCCGCGTGCGCAGGCGCGAGGAGCGTCTCGCGTCATTGTCAGTCTGGAGCGGCGTTCTGGGGCGCGAGCCTCCGGAAGCACCGGAAGAATAAGAAACCGCGGATGATCGCCAAAAGGAGAGATACGGATGCCCGAAACTCGATATACTGCAAACCTGCCGAGCGTGGGTCTGTCAACCTTCTTCAAGTCGCCGGTCTGCGAAGATCTGGATCTGGTCGCGGCAGATGTGGCCTTTCTGGGCATTCCGTACGATTGCGGAATCGGGTTCAGGCCTGGCACGCGGTTCGGGCCGAAGGAAATGCGGAGCATGTCGCTGCGCTATTCGGCATGGGGTGGACCCCGGCCAAGCGGCTATTGGGATGTAAACGAGCGGCGTCAATATCTTTCCGGCGTCACCATGGTCGATTGTGGAGATGTGGATATCGCGTATTACGATATCGATACGAACCGCGGGAACATCACTGCCGCCGTCGAGAAGCTGCTGGATCGGGGCGCGTTTCCGGTCCTTGTCGGGGGCGATCATTCGGTCACCTATCCGAACATATGCGCGTTTTCTAGGTATCCCGAACTCGATGTAGTCCAGATCGACGCGCACATGGATTGGAGGGACGCGGTTGGGAATGTCCGGTATGGCAATGCAAGTCCGATGCGCCGCGCCAAGGAACTGCCCTTCGTGCGAAACATGGCCCAGATCGGTATCCGCGACATCAGGACGAGTGAAGACCAAGTCGCCGATGCAGAGGCCGAAGGCTCGGTGATTATCACACGCGACACAGTCCGTGAGCGCGGGGCCGAGCGTGCAGCCGAACTCTTGCCGCCGCTCGGCAACGTCTTCGTCACCATAGACATTGACGGGCTCGATCCCTCGATCGCGCCCGGCACTGGGTCACCGACCGCGGACGGACTGCTATACCACGAGGTAAAATCGATCCTCCGTTCGGTTGCGCGCCGTGGAAACGTCGTGGGCTTTGACCTCGTCGAAGTGAACCCGATGGTCGACGATCATGGCCGCACCTGCCTGCTCGCGAATACCCTTATTCTCGAGTTCCTTGGGGCGATCTTCGACCGAAGAAGCTCCGAAACCTGACTAGTTCCTAGAAACCAACTCGCGACCGCTGAAGGCGCGAAAACCAACAGGAGTAATGAAAAATGCGACATTTGAAAACGGCTGCCCTCGTGGTCGCGATGCTGCCATTACCAGGGATTGCGTTCGCCCAGGAAGACGGCGTGCTGCGAATTGCGATCCCGTCAAATCTGAATACGCTCGACCCGGCACGGACCAAGATCGGTGAAGAGTATATCGTCAACAACCTCGTTTTTTCGGCGCTCACGGAAATCACTGCCGATGGTGAGGTTCTGCCAGATCTTGCCGAAAGCTGGAGTGCCAACGAGACTCTCACCGAGTGGACGTTCGAGTTACGCGACGACGTCACGTTCCATGACGGCAGCAGGTTCGACGCTGAAGACGTTAAAGCCACCATCGAGCGGGTCATGGATCCGGAGACGGCTTCGACCGCGCGGGTGAACTTCGCGATCGTCGAGAGCATTGATGTTATCGACGACGATACGATCCGCTTCGTCCTGAACGAGCCATATGCAGGCTTCCCAGATATCCTGGGCGACAGGCATGTTCGTATTGTGCCATCCGAACTCGATTCGGAGCTTACCACCGAACCGGTTGGCACAGGTCCTTTCCGCTTCGTTTCGTTTCAGCCAGGTAACCGGGTCACGCTGGAGCGCAACGATGATTACTACATCGATGGTCAGCCAAAGCTCAATGGTGTCGTGATGCAGATCATACCGGAGCGCTCCGCCCAGATTGCAGCCCTCGAGACGGGTGAGGTCCACCTGCTTTGGGACATCACGCCCGAAATGGTCATGGAGAACGAAGGTAATGATGAGATCATCATCGACTCGATTCCAACGTCCACGTGGGACGGTGTGATCATGAATGCGGCTGTTCCGCCCTTCGACGACCAACGTGTCCGCAAGGCGATCGCCATGGCGCTCGACAAGACGTTCCTGACCGAGGTCGCGCTGTTCGGGACCGGCACGCCGACCAACACAATGATCCCGCCGAACCACCCCTTCTACAACGACGCGCTTGATATCCAGCCGGCGGATTTGGACGGTGCGAAGGAGCTACTCGCCGAGGCGGGGCTCGGGGACGGCTTCGATGTTACGCTGTATGTGCCGGCGGGCCGCCCCACTCGGGAGCGGCTGGGTGTCGCCGTGGCTGAATCCCTGGCGCAGATCAATGTCAACGTCGAGGTCCAGCGAGTTCCATGGGACCGCTTCATCTCCGAGATCGAAGGCAAGGCAGGCTTCTTCACTGACGGATTCTACAGTCGCCCGACCCTCGATACCTCGATCTATCCCTGGTACCACTCCTCGGGCTCGTGGAATTCGCAGCTCTGGCACTACGAGAATCCAGAAATGGACGCCGTTCTCGACGCTGCCCGCAGTGCGAGAAGCGATGAGGAGCGTGCCGAAGCCTATCGCGAGTTCCAGCGGATCGCGGTCGAAGAGCCTGCGGGCGTGATCCCTTATGTCATGAATCACGCGAACGCCTATTCGCCGCGAGTTCAAGACTTCTCCTCCCATCCGATGATGTGGCTTGACCTGCGTAACGTCTCTCTGAAGTGACTTGGCGCCATCTGGCGCGCGCATAACTGCGCGCGCCGTTTTTATCCGAACAGGAGTTATTGGCGATGCTTGCCTATGTTCTTCGCCGCCTACTCGCGATTGTGGGGATACTCTTCGTGATGTCGATCCTGATCTTCGGCATCACCCAGATCCTGCCTGGGAACGTGGCCTCGATAGTCGCGGGACAGTTCGCAAGCGACGAAGTCATCGCCGCAGTGGAGAATCGCCTTGGCTTGAACGACCCGGCATATGTGCAGTATCTGCGCTGGATATCCGGTGTTTTGATTGGGGATTTCGGTCAATCCATCATCATGGACAGGCCTGTTGCGCCATTGATCGCCGATGCGCTCGCGGCGTCGGCCGTTCTCGCCGTTGCGTCTCTGGTTCTTGTGGCAATCTTCGGGATTCTGTTCGGGGTGATCTCGGCGATCCGGGAGAATCGACCGACCGACCAGGCCATCTCGACCTTTACCTATCTCGGCATCTCGGTTCCGGAGTTCTTCTGGGGCATCGTGATGATCATCGTTTTCGCCCGTTATCTCGGCCTGTTCCCGTCCGGCGGCATTGGCGACATGTCCGACGGGTTCATGTCTTGGGCGAGCTACCTCGTCTTGCCAACTCTGACGCTTACTTTCACGCTCATCGCGCATGTTTCCAGGCTGACACGTTCAAGCATGATCGAAGCCATGCGAAGCAATTACGTTCGCAACGCGAGAGCCAAGGGCTTGCCGGAGCGCGACGTCATTTTCGGACATGCGCTCCGCAACGCGCTACTGCCCACGATCACGATTCTTGCCATAGATGTTGGCTGGTTGGTTGGCGGCATCGTTGTTGTCGAAACGGTCTTTTCCTACCCTGGCCTCGGCCGACTTCTTGTCTTTGCGATCGAGCGTCAGGACCTGCCGCTGATCCAGGCTTCGATCTTACTGATCGCGGCAATATATGGTCTGGCCAACCTCATGGCTGACCTTCTCTACGCCTTCTTCAACCCAAGGATACGTTATGGATGAGATCGCCGAAGCGCCAAGCGGCCGCGGGTGGCGCATGCTTCGTCATATTCCCGGCAAGCTGAGGATCGGTGGTGGGATCGTTCTCCTGCTGATCGTTCTCGCCATCCTGGCACCCATCGTGACGATGCACTCGCCCACACAAATCAACGTCGTCGAACGCCTCTCTCCGCCAAATGCAGTCTTCTGGTTTGGGACGGACGAGTACGGGCGCGATGTCTTTGCGCGGGTGCTCCACGGTGGACGGCTTTCCTTGGCGATGGGGTTCGCCGCCACACTCATCACATTTCTCTTTGGCGTGCCGCTCGGACTTATCGCGGGCTACGTCGGTGGGCGCCTGGACGGCTTGCTGATGCGCGCGATGGACGTGCTGATGTCCTTTCCGCCCATCATGCTTGGCCTCCTGATCCTCGCCGTCACCGATCCGTCGTTATGGAAGTCGATTCTCGCCGTGGGCATCGTCTACGTCCCCGTAGTCGTTCGGTTGGTGCGTTCTCGGACCATGGAACTCGTCCACGAGGAATACATCCTGGCGGCCCGAGCGCGAGGCGAGGGGCTTGCCTACATTCTTGCGCGGGAGATATTGCCCAACGCGTGGCCGATGATCATCGTCGAAGCAAGCCTGAGGGTTACTTTTGCCATCCTGCTTGCAGCGGCCCTGAGTTTCCTCGGCATGGGGGCGCAACCTCCAAGTTCGGACTGGGGCTTGATGATTTCCGAGGCGCGGCCTTTCGTCAATCAGGCCCCTTGGATTGCCCTGGCTCCTGGCTTCGTGATGTGCATTGCCGTTGTAGGCATCAATCTGTTCGGTGACGGCCTGCGCGAGATGCTCGATCCTCGGCTTAAAAGTAAGGGGGGCGCATGAGCGGCCGGCCCAGCAACGCGCGTCTGCTCGAGGTTCGCGGCCTCAACGTAAGCTACGAAGGCAGGGAGGGACCGGTTCGTGCCATCGAGGACTTGGACTTTCACGTTGATGCCGGAGAGACGCTTGCGATCGTCGGCGAATCCGGTTCCGGCAAGAGCACTGTTGCCATGGCCGTTTCCGGCCTCCTCGGATCGGAGGCTCAGGTTGCCGGTACCGCGGAACTGCTTGGGCGGGACGTCATCTCGGCACCTGAGGCGGAACGTCGGCGTCGCCGGGGCGTCGAGGTAGGGATCGTCTTTCAGGACCCGTTCACTTCACTGAACCCAGGACTGACAGTCGCCCGCCAGGTCACAGAAGGTCTCATCCATCACCGAAAGGTCTCACCAGGCAAGGCGCGGCGGCGCGCGCTCGATGTCCTAGGCGAAGTCGGATTGCAGGAACCCGAACAACTTCTTGAGCTTTATCCTCACCAGTTGAGCGGGGGCATGCAGCAACGCGTGCTGATCGCCAGCGCCCTGATGTGCGATCCCAAGTTTCTCGTTCTAGACGAGCCTACCACGGCGCTCGATGTCACCATCGAAGCAAGAATACTTGATCTGCTTGACGACATCCGGCGGCGGCGTGGACTCGGCATGCTGTTCATTACTCACAATCTCGGCGTGGTGAACCGTATCGCGGACCGCGTCTGCGTCCTCTATTCGGGCCGGATAGCCGAAATCGGTCGCAAGACCGAAGTCCTTACCCTGCCACGCCACCCTTACACCAAGGGTCTTCTCGCGTCGCTGCCCGTCTTGGCGGCCAATCGTGAACGCCATTCTCTGGCCCCCATTCCCGGACAAATGCCGCAGCCGGGTGATCGAAGCGCAGGCTGCGTATTCCGGCCCCGCTGCCCCTTCTCCGAAGCCCGCTGCGAGGAGCCGCAGGCCTTGGTTCGGGTGGAGGAAAGTCAGTCCGTGCGTTGTTGGAAGGCCGACTTGGTCGTGGATCTCCCTTGGCCGGTCGAGCGCAGGCAGCGTGTCAGCCGCAAACGTCTGGATGACGAGACAGACACGAAACCGCTGCTCGTTGCACAAGATCTCCGAAAGACCTTTCGCGGGGCGGCTATACGCAAGACCATCTGGCGCAGACGCTTCGGTATACCGCTTCCTTACCAACCCCGTCGCGTGGTTCGCGCGATCAATGGCGTTTCCCTGGACATCATGGAAGGCGAGGTGCTGGGCCTCGTCGGAGAGAGCGGCAGCGGAAAGTCGACGCTCGGGCAGGCGATCGTGCGCCTGATCGAGGTCGACTCAGGGAAGGTCTTGTTCCAGGGGCAAGATGTGACGACGCTCTCGCAAGAACGCGACTTTCGCAGCAAGGCGCAGGTGGTATTCCAGAATCCGGACTCCTCGCTCAATCCAAGGCGTGCCATCGGGCCGGCAATCGCCCGCGCGGTCATGTTGCATTCGACCGTGCGGCGCGCTGATATGCGTTCACAAGTCGAAGCGCTGCTCGATCGTGTCGGGCTGCCGCGCAGTTTTTATGACAGGTATCCACATCAGCTCTCCGGCGGTGAGCGCCAGCGCGTCGGAATTGCTCGGGCCTTGGCAACCCGCCCGCGGTTCATTCTCTGCGATGAGCCGACCTCTGCTCTTGACGTCTCGGTGCAGGCAACGGTGCTCAACGTGCTCGCCGATCTGCGCGAAGAGGAACGTCTTTCCTATCTCTTCATCTCTCACGATCTGTCCGTCGTGGCCCATATCAGCGATAGGGTAGCCGTGATGTATGCAGGAAACATCGTCGAGATCGGCACTACGGAGCAGGTCCTTGCGCCGCCCTTTCATCCCTATACAGAGGCATTGCTATCGGCCATTCCGCGCACCGATCCAGGCACTGCTGAGAGGAGCCGGATCGCACTGCGGTCGGATGCGCCCGTAGGTGGCGAAGCGACGGGTTGTCCGTTCAGCGGTCGATGTCCGCGTCGGATCGGTCATGTGTGCGACGAAGTCGTACCACCGGTCCAGACGGGGCTGGCGGGCCACCGCGTCGTATGTCACATCCCGCTCGAAGAGCTTGCCGCCACTCAGGCTGCAGAAGACCCTCCGCCAAACGGCGCGACGCGCCAACGAGATGCCAGCGGACGTCGCTGAGCCCGATAATAGAACTTGGAAAGACGAAGGAGATAACATCCATGAAACTGCCCATGACAACGCGCCCGGAAGCGGGACACGAGACATTCCTATTCTCTGACCTCGCACTGGATCTCGATGCACTCGAGGCTGATATCGCGTTTCTCGGGATTCCCCATGGTTCACCCTACGACATGCGCTTCGTCAACAACGATCAGAGCCGGGCTCCGGATGAACTTCGTCAGGTGAGCGAGCGCGCGGTCAGGGCGCTCGAGCACTACGATTTCGATCTGGGCGGTCCCCTCTTCGACAATCAGGATATCCGCATGGTCGATTGCGGCAATGTTCCGGGCAACATGCACGACTTCGAGGAACATATCTTACGCAGTCAACAGGCCGTGGAGAAGATTCTCGCCGCGGGTGCCTTGCCGCTCATCATCGGTGGCGACCATGCGATCCCCATCCCGGTTCTGAAGGCCTACGAGGGCCGCGGACCCATCACGCTCGTGCAGATAGACGCGCATGTTGACTGGCGCGACGATGTCAACGGCGTTCGGAACGGACTGTCTAGCCCTATACGTCGTGCATCTGAAATGGCGCACGTCGACCAGATATTCCAGATCGGGATCCGGGCACAAGGCAGCGCGCGGCCGGCCGATGTCGAGGCGGCACGAGCGTATGGCGCAAACCTGATCACCGCCTACGAGCTTGCAGAAAAGGGGACGGCTGCGATTCTCGACCGTATCCCGGATGGCGGACAATACTACCTTACTATCGACGCGGATGGCATCGATCCAACGATTATGCCCGCGGTGGCCGGTCCGGCACCTGGGGGCGTGACGTTCAATCAGGCGCGCGAACTGATCCACGGGCTGGTTGGCAAGGGACGCGTCGTTGGTATGGACGTAGTGGAAATCTGTCCTTCTCTCGATGTCAACAGGATCTCGCTGATCACCGCGGCGCGTCTTTTCGTCAACATGATCGGGGCAACCGTGCGGGCAGGTTACTACAAGAAATCGTAATGCGGACCCTGTCGATGGCTTGAATGGTTCTGATCGCATTCGAGCCTCGACGGGCTTCGAGCGTGCCAGTATCGACAAAGGTCCAGAGCGGGCAAATGCCTGGATAGAGCTAAATTGCAGGATTGGCTTCGAAGGTAAGCAAGTTACCGCGCACCTTGCGGCGTGTTACCTCGCCACCCCAAGCGTCACCACGTTATCGGCCTGCTCCGCGTCCGGGTCTTCCGCATCGCCCTCACATTCCGAGAAAACTGCTGAACCTCGAACCTTTTGCTCCAGCCCCCGGCTCCTACCTGACCTCACCTCTCGCCAGATACGATCTTGCCAGCCCTATCCACAGCCCGTTTCAGAGGGTCGTCCATCAGGTGGGCATAACGCGCCGTCGTCTGGGCCTGTGTGTGACCCAGGAGTCGGCCAATGGTCTCCAGGGTCTCACCGTCGCTGACTAGGAAAGAAGCAAAACTGTGACGGAGATCATGAATGCGAAAATCCGTCAGGTCTGCTTTCTCGAGAAGCCAGCGCCAAGGCGCGTTGATATCGGTGATCGGCGAGCCGGTCCGTGACGGGAATACGTACTTACCGGACCGCTGTTGCTCCATTTCTTTCAAGAGAGCAACAGCTGGCTGTGAAAGAGGCACACGCGTGTCCCGTCGTGTTTTCACCCGCCCGGCCCCTTGTCGATCTGTTGAACTCGTCACTCGCGCCTGGCGAACAGGCAATCCTCCGGCCTGTCCAAGGCGTGGTGCAGGGCGTCCAGCCGTTCAGCCATGTCCGGATAGTTGCTCATTGCTGAAGCATCTCGATCCGAGGTTGGGCTGGCACTGGCATTGACTGCCCTTGGCCAACATCTCAAAATTGCTTTCTACGCTGGTTCGATTTCGGAGGGATGACAGGGGTTATAACCTGCTCATCCGGAGCAGATCGCAGCCAGTCGGCATCGAATGCGCGGTCGACGCGCAGGTGATCGGAACGCCAGAAGCTGATTCTGGCGCTGCACGCAATGTCTGTCGCGTCTGCGTTACGTCGCATTCTGCAAGAGTATATCGGTAAGCATCCGGCGAAGGGCGCGGTCACGCGGCCTTGACAGCTTTCTGCATGACCTTCCAGTTCCACGGGAGCAGTTCGGGCAAGCGTGACACGGTGATGTCCGGCATGCGCGCCAGGACGTCTGCCATCCAGGCTTGGGGATCGATGTCGTTCATCTTGCAGGTGACGATCAGGGTATACATGAAGGCCGCCCTGTCGCCGCCGCGTTCAGACCCCGCAAAAAGCCACGACTTTCTTCCCAATGCGATGCCTCTGAGCGCGCGTTCGGCGGCATTGTTGGTCAGGCAGATACGTCCATCATCGAGGAAAGCGGTGAAGGCATCCCATCGGTCGCCCTTGGGCGGCATCAGATAGTCGATGGCCTTTGCGACGCTGTTGTGTTTCGACATTCGAGCACGCTCTTCCAGCAGCCAGTTGTGCAGCGCCTCGATAAGCGGTCGGGATCGCTCCTGCCGCACGGCGTGGCGGGCCGCCGCGTCCATTCCATTGATATCACGCTCGATATCGAAGATCGCGTCGATCCGTTTCACGGCTTCCAGAGCGACGGGCGAGATGTCATGCGCAGGCTTGTTCTTGCGCACGTTCCCGGCGATGTCGGCCAGCTCGAAGAACTTGCGCCGTGCGTGGCTCCAGCAGAGTGCGCTGCGCGCAGGGCCGGGGCTGCGGTCGTCCAGATAGAGGTCATTGTAGCCGCTATAGGCATCGGCTTGCAGAACACCCTGCCAGCCAGCGAGATGCTTGTTCGGGTGGATCATCTGGCGATCCCGCGAGAACTTGAACACGGCTGCAGGTGGCGCGCGGCCACCCCACGGTCGGTCATCCCGCACATAGGTCCATAGCCGCGCTGTCTTTGTGCCACCACGCGCCAGAAGCGGCACCGTCGTGTCATCGCCGTGCAGGCGCGCTGCGGTCAGCACATGGCGCTCGATCAATTCGTGGATCGGAGCCAGCGCCACGCAGGCATGACCGATCAGATCAGCCAGGGTGGACAAGCTGAGATCGATGCCCTCGCGTGCAATGCGCTCGGATTGCCGGTTCAGTGGCTGGTGCTGACCATATTTGTCAAAAGCAACCATCGCGATCAGTTGCGGCCCGGCCCATCCGCGCGGGATGACATGGAAGGGCGCTGGTGGCTGGCTGATCTTCTCGCATGCCCGGCAAGTGAACTTCTCGCGCACAGTCTGGATCACCTTCCACTGCCGTGGGATGACCTCGAGCGTCTCGGTGACATCCTCGCCCATCTTCACAATGCGATCCGAGCCACAGCAGGTGCAGGTGGTCGGGGCCGCGACCACCACACGCTCGCGCGGCAAATGGTCGGGAAAGGGTTTGCGCACGGGTTTGCGCCGCGTGAAGGTGCGCACGGAGCTGGTCTTGTCGTCCTGCGCTGCCTGTTCAGCGGCCAGTGCATCCTCTGTGGCGGCGGCTTCCAGTTCCTCAAGCTGCAATTCCAGTTGGTCAATCAGCCGCGCACGACGCTCGGACGATATGCCGTATTTGTCGCGGCGCAGCTTGGCGATCTCCAGCTTCAACTCCTTGACCATCGCTTCCGTGCAGGATGCCAAGGCGCGCGCCTGCACCAGATCGCGTTCCGCGGCCTGCGCACGGGCTGTTTGCGCGGCCAGTTCAGCGCGTAATCTGGCGATCTCGGAAGCGGTATCTGACATGGCAAAGCACTACCACAGATGCCCTGGAGCGCCAATAAAAACAGGGGTTTCAGGATGAATTATCCAGCCT
Source organism: Roseovarius sp. MBR-6 (assembly GCF_040547525.1). Lineage (NCBI taxonomy): Bacteria > Pseudomonadati > Pseudomonadota > Alphaproteobacteria > Rhodobacterales > Roseobacteraceae > Roseovarius > Roseovarius sp. MBR-6. The sequence goes on from NZ_JBEPPW010000036.1 coordinate 12,912, forward strand.
TTGCAGGCCTTTGCGTCCAGCGCGGATTGCGCCAATCGATGCCTTCGAGAAGATAGCCCAGCTGCGCCGCAGATATCGAAACGGCCGTTCCATCCTGACTTACAGGCCAGATGAACTTGCCTGCCTCGAGCCGCTTCACATACAACGACATACCGACCCCATCATGCCAGAGCAGCTTCACCAGATCGCCAAATCGGCAATCATTCCGCATACAAAAATCGAGAACTGCGGATCGAGTATCCGTGGCACCCGCTTTTTGGCCGTGTCCTGCACG
>NZ_JBEPPW010000037.1:0-11992 GCF_040547525.1 Roseovarius sp. MBR-6
TGTTGTGTGACACTCTATTCCGAAGTGTTTCCGGATAAGCCCCGAAGAGGTCGGCCTTTGCCGGATGGGGCAGTAAAATAAGGGGAGTATGGACGTGAGAGAGCGCCAGGGAGTGCGCTGGGTGAAGTCCGCAGTGGATCGGGAAAAATGACCGATCTGGGCGGTTTGAGGGTTGTGAGGCGGGTTGAGGGTCAACGAGGCGCGCGATGCGTCAAACCCCATTAAAACAGGGTTTAAACGCAAATTCGAGGCGCATTTCGGAGTGGAAAACCGGGTCAGGGAGCGTCCTGAACTGGGCGGGTTCGCGCCCAGTTCTCAGAAATCCGCCCACTTCCATGTTTTTGCGTTGAAGATCAACGGCGTAGCCTTGCCGACGACCTGCATTTCCGACCAGAGAAGTGGGCGCATTTTTTCGGGCAAATCTCAGCGTTGGAGGGCGGTGTCGCCGGGCAGGTATTGGGCAAAAAGGCGCTGCCACCAGGACAGCTTTTCGATGTCGTCGGAGCCGATGGCGCGGGCCACCTGATTGTGGCAGATGAGGTCGAGATAGCGGCGGATCGGCGGCTCGCGGGCCTCGATCGAGAGTATCTCGGCGCGCAGCTCGCGCAGGTCGTCGGCGGTGGGATCGGCGCGCATGGCGAGGATGCGTTCGAGCGACAGGAACTCACCGGCGAGGCTGCTGTGCTGGCGCGCCTTGGCCGAAAGGCGGGCGACCTGATCGAGCGCCTGCAAGGCGGCGACGGATGCGCCCGCGACAAGCGGGATCCAATCGGCCCACTGCGCCAGAAGGGCGACCACGACCGACGATCCGGAGACGAGCGAGAGGAAGGATACCCGGTTCGACCAGCCCTCGAAGAAGCGTTCGCGCAGGCGGTGATAGCGGATCGAGCGTTGCAGGTGGCAGGTCAGATCGTGGTGCTCGGCGTCGATGGGCATGGTCCTATCCTTCGTTTTCGTCCTGCCCCTTGTCGGGTTTGCGCGCGGGGGCGGGGCGCGTGGGTGAGACGTTGAGGCCGTTCCGCTTGCCCTCGCTATACTCTATCGCGTCGTTGCGCGGGTCGCGCACAGGGGCGGGGCGCGTGGGTGGTGCCTTACGGTCTACCATATCGAAATCTCCTGCTTAAGATGAAGTTACGCGCGCGCGCCGATCACCAGCTATGCGCCGACCAGACAATCTCGCCCAGGATGTTCAGGCGGTTCATGTCGTCGCCCTGGCGGGTCTCGGCGGGGTGGGCGGGGTTGTCGGAAGTGAGGATGAGGAGCTGATCGGGGATCAGGTCGAGGCGTTTGACGCGGGAATGTCCGTCGGTGTCGATGAGGGCATAGACGCGGCGGTTGCGGACCTCGCGGCGGCGCCGGTCGATCATCACGAGATCGCCGTCATGGAGCGTGGGGGCCATGCTGTCGCCGGTGACGGTCAGGAGGCAGGCCTGATCGGGGGAGATGGCACGTTCGCGCAGCCAGTCGCGGCGGAAGGCCAGCGCGTCGGAGTGCTCGACCTGGTCATTCACCGCGCCCGCCCCGGCGGCAAGGCGGGCGTCGATGCGGCGGATGGCGGCATACTCGGAGCCGTCGAGCGACACATCATATACAGGGCCGGTTTCGCGCGGCGGGCCGAGGTAGAATTCGAGGCCAAGGGCCTCTGCGATCTTCTTGGCGTTATCAACGCTCGGCGTCCGAGTTTCCTTGTCGAGTATTCCCTTGAGGAAATTCCGCCGAAGTCCAAGGCGGTTTTCGAGGCCGCGATGGGACAGTCCGTCCCTTTCTAGGCGGGCCTTTATCTCCTCAAGCAGGACATATGATGGATCGGTGTGCACAATCGTGCACTACACAAAAAACGCGTTCCCGTCCAATATTTTCCATCTGTCCGCATTTGTGCTTGCATGTGCATCCATGATTGTGCACAAATGGGTGCATGTTGAGCGAGCACCAAATAAGAGACCTGATCATCGCGCTGGCAAAAGCCCGCGATTGGGAGGTCACCTATGCCTCCCGTATGGCCAGCGGTAGCGGCGATACGGTGGCCCGTCTTGATGCTGGCGTGGGGATCACCCTGCGCCGCGCCAAGGTCATCATCCAACGCTGTTCGGACCTTTGGCCGGACGGTTCCGGTCATGCGTGGCCGGATAGCATCCGTCGCCCGTCCGGTGACGCGGAGGACGCGGCATGAGCCTTCGCCGTCGCCTTGCGCTGTTGTTGTGCCCGGAGCTTACCCCGGAAACCTGTGATGTCACGCCGGTGTTCCGCTCAGTTCGGACCGACGCGTCCGAGGCGCAGGCGTTACGCCGATCCCGCGACTACAAGGCAGGTTTCTGGGCGGGTGTGGATCTTGCTCGACGACTATTCAACAAGTGGAATGCCTGCCTCCCGACGCGCCGTGAGCGTCTTGAAGAGGAAGGTGACCGGCGGGGGATCAGCAGGCCCGAGATCGGGCGTATCTGGGCACGGCTGCGCGATGGCGAGCGGCTGGATCATCTCTTTCCCGAAATTGACTGGAACTTCGTCTTTTTCGGCGAGCGCAACCCCAATCAGGAGGACCCGGCATGAGCCTTCGCCGTCGCCTTGCCCTGATGATCTGCCCTGAGCTGCGGTCCGTGAAGAAGCTCGACGCTGGTGCCGTTCGCATCGGCGAGGAGGCCCGCCGCACGGCGCAGCCCTGCCAGATGGAGGTGCATGGGCCGGGCAGCAAACGGGTCTACTGCCTGCGCTGCGGCGAGCATGTCAGTGTCGCTCTCCCGGAGGTGTGCCCAGCGCGCGCCCCCGCACGCGAGGAACTCGGGTTGGACAGGGCCGGGTTTGTCGATCTTGAAGCGGCGCGGCGGATCGAGCGTGAACGCGAGACTTCACGGCTCCCGCAGCGTGTCGATCATGTTGATGATGTCGTCGAGGGCGAAGGCCGTCAGCGCGTCTTTGCCGTCCGCGTTCTTCTTCTGTGCCAGAAGCTGCACCACTATGTGATCGGCATTGCCACCGGCACCGACCCCATCCATCGCGCTGACAAGAAAGACAACGGTCATGCGTAGGGCTTGGATCTGCGCCTTCAGCCATTTGATCTCGGCTTCGGGGTCTTTGGTCATCGGTTCCCTCCATCGGTTTGTTGACCCTTGCGATGGTAGGGCGCGCGCGGGCGGGGTGTCTAGCCTCGCCCGTGCATCGGGGGTGCTGTCATGAGCGGGCGGCGGGACCCGGAGGGGCGGTTGCCACCGGGCAGCGGCCTTGGGCTGGCGATGGTGCTGGCGGGGCTGTTCTGGGCCGGGGTGGCGTCGGTGCTGGTGGTGTCGGTGCTGCGGCCCGTGCCGGTGATCTATCAAGGAGAGAGCCATGAAAATCCGTGATCTGGTGCCCGGTGCGGGGCAGTTGCAATCGGAAATCGAGCTTATGCCGCAGGCGATGCGGGTGGCGCTGGCGTTGCAGCTGGTGCGCGATATCGACAGTCCGTGCTGCGCGCTGTCGCTGATGCGGCTGAGCCGCCTGGCCGAGGAGCAGCACCTGGCGATCCGCCGCGAAGAGTTCATCCGTGAGAATGACGCGCGGAGGGTGCACCGGTGAAGGCCCCTTTGAACACGCATTCGAACCCCCGCGCGAGCAGACGCCTCTATGGCGCGCGGGCACTGCGCCGCGACCGTGCGAGGCCGCAAGGCCCCGGTCGCGGCGTCCTTTCCATCATCGGCGATGTGCTGGGGGGCGTGGCGCTCTTCGTGGCGCTGTTCGTCGTCGCGAGCTTGGGAGGGTGAGCGCGATGGCCCTTCACGTCGCCCGCTGGGGCACCGGATATGCCGTGTTCGACGGAAAGGTGCGCAAGACCCGCGCCTACAGTCACCGAGAGCTTGCCTTGCGGCAGATGGACCTGATGGAGGAGGCCGCGCGGCGGGAAGGTCAGGCGCGCGAGCGGGCCTGCCTGAGCTGCGGCGCGCGGTTCTGGTCGGAATGCTTCGGGCACCGGATGTGCAACCGGTGCCGGGAGCGGAAATCCGGCCTCGATGCAAGGATGCTGGGCTGATGCATCACGCACCGCTCACCTCGCCGCGCCTGCAACGGGTTCTGTCGGTCCTGAGGGACGGGCGGGCCCATACCACGCGCGAGATCGTGCGGGAGGCGCATGTGGTGGCGGTCAACAGCTGCATCGCGGAACTGCGGGCGAACGGGGCGGTGATCCACTGCACCCGCGAGCGCAAGAAGGACCGGCTCATTTGCCGGTATACAATGGTGAAGGCCCCGGAATGATTGAACATATCTCGTCTGTCACTGAATTGCCGGTGGATGCGATCCTTGTCGAGGACCGGTTGCGAGGTGTGAGCCGAGCGACGGTGGAAGCGATGAAATCATCGCTTTTCGAACAGGGACAGCTGCAGAACATCAATGTGCGGCGCAAGCGCGACGGTGATTACCTTCTGGATGGCCTGCACCGCCTGACGGCGATGCGCGAGATGGGCTATAAAAGCATCCATGTGAGGTTGGTGCGCTGCAACGATGCCGAGGCGCGGCTGATCGAGATCGACAGCAATCTTGCCGGTGCGCCGCTGATCCCGGTCGATCTGGCGATGTTTCTTGCCGAGCGCAAGCGCAGCTATGAGGCATTGCATCCAGAGGCCCGCGCCGCGACGGGCGCGGCGCTGATTGCCAAGCGCTGGGATACGGCGGAAACGATTTCCGTCGTATCGTTTGCCAAGAGCGTTCAGGAACATCTTGATCTGTCTGAGCGGCATATCCGCAACTACGTGCGGGCCGGTCTGCTCTTGGACAGGCCCGAGGCCGAGGCGCTGCGCAGCGCGAAACGTCAGGTCGGCGTGATGGACCTGATCGGGGTCGGCAAGATCGGTGAGCGCGAAGAGCGCAGTTTCGTGATCGAGGCGCTGGCGGAAGGCAAGGCGGCGACGGTCAAGGCCGCGCGCCGTGCCTACCGGGCCGCGCGGGGCGAGGTCCCGGCCCCGCTGAGTGAGACGGATCGGGACCTGGCGCGGCTGCGCGATGCGTGGAGCCGGGCCGGTCTGCACGCGCGCCGGAAATTCGTCGCCGACAATGCCGCAGAGATCGAGGGTCTGCTCCGTTTCCTTTCTGACGAGGAGGACGCCGCATGAGCGATCACGCCACTGCGCAGGAATGGTGGAGTGCGGCCGAGCTGGCCGCGTCCGGTCTGCCGGACGTGCCCGGCACAAAGCGCCGCGTCAACGATCTGGCGCAGCGTGAGGGCTGGGCCATGGTGGCGGGCAAGGTGCGGCGCAGGCGCGGCGCGGGCGGCGGGGTCGAGTATCACTGGAGCGTCCTGCCCTTGCGCGCGCGACTTCGACTTGGCGTGGACCTGGCAAAACCTCCTCGCGTTCAGCGAGGGACTGACGATGCCTGGGCGCGGTATGACGCGGCGAGTGACAAGTCGCGGGCCGAGGCGGAGCGGCGGCTGGGGGCGCTTTGCGAGGTTGAGGCGCTGGAGGCGGCGGGGCTGACGCGGTCGTTGGCGGTATACGAGATTGCCCGGAAAGAGGGCTGCGCGGCGACGACGATATGGAGCTGGCTGCGGATGATCGAGGGTGTTCCGGCCCCGGACCGGTTGGCCTATCTGATCGACGGGCGGGCGGTGCGCCGCAGTGGCGTGGCGCGGGTCGAGCTGGATGATGCCTTCATCGCGCTTGTGCGCAGCGACTGGCTGCGCTTGTCGCAGCCGAGCCTCACGAGCTGCTATGACCGCGCCGCCCGCGTCTGGGTGGCCGAGAAGCGCAACAGCCCGGTACCGCCCTTGCACCAGGTGCGGCGGCGGATCAGGGCCGAGGTGTCGCGTCCGACCGAGGTTTTCCTTCGTAAAGGGGCGGAGGCGCTCAAGAGGTTCTACCCGGCGCAGGTCCGCAGCAAGGCGTTCATGGTCCCGATGGAGTGCATCCAGGGCGATTATCACAAGTTCGACGTGTTTGTGCAGTGGCCGGGCGTCGAGACACCGGTGCGTCCGCAATTGATGGTCTGGTCGGATGTCTATTCGGGCAAGCTCTTGGCGTGGCGGCTATCGGACACGGCAAACAGCCACACGGTGCAGCTGGTGACCGGCGATCTTATCCGCAAATGGGGCGTGCCGCAGGCGGCGCTGATGGATAATGGCCGCGAATTCGCTGCCAAGGCGATGACGGGCGGCGCGCCGAGCCGGTTCCGCTTCAAGATCAGGGATGAGGACATTCCCGGCCTGTTGCCGCTATTGGGTATCGAGATCCATTGGGCCACGCCCTATGCCGGGCAATCCAAGCCCATCGAGCGTGCGTTTCGCGACCTCTGCGACCGGGTGGCCAAGCATCCCGCGTTCGACGGGGCCTATACCGGCAACAACCCCACCGCCAAGCCCGAGGATTACGGCAGCCGTGCCATCCCGCTGGAGGATTTCAAGGCGGTGATGGAGGAGGAGATGGCGCATCACAATGCGCGGCCGGGTCGTAATAGCGAGGTGGCGATGGGCCGGTCGTTCGATGAGATTTTCAACGAAGGGTATGCGAAGGCGACGATCCGGCGCGCGAGCGACGAGCAGCTGCGCCTGTTCCTGATGCGGGCCGAGGGTGTGCGCGCGAAAAAGGACAATGGCGAGCTGAAGCTCTACGGGTCGCGCTACTGGTCGGAGTGGATGTATCGGATCGCGGGCGAGCGGGTTGTCGCGCGGTTCGATGCCGACGATCTGGCGGCCGGGCTGGAGATTTACGACCTCAAGGGCCGTTACCTGGGCCATGCCGAGTGCCGCGAGGCCGCCCCGTTCCTGAGCGTCGATCACGCGCGCGACCACAACCGCAAGCGTGGCGCGTGGGTCAAGGCGCAGAAGGCCGAGGCCGTGGCCGCGCGCGAGCTGAGCGCGGCTGAGATCGCGGCGCGGATGCGCGGGACCGGGGCGCTTGCCCCCGGCGCGCCCTTGCCCGAGGCGCAGGTGCATCAGCTGGTGGTGCCCCACAAGGCCGCGCCGAAGCGGCGGGCGGCGCAGGCGGCGGATGAGGCGCGCGAGGCGGCGCTGGAGGCGCAGTTGATGCGGCTGGAAGAGCATCGCGCGCAGCCCCGAGAGGCCCATGAGCCCGAAGAGCGCTTTGCCCGCGCGATGGCGCTGGAGCGCGCGCAGGGCGAGGGCGAGGCGCTGACGCAGGCGCAGGACGAGTGGCTGCGCGATTACCAATCCTCGGCGGAATACCGGGCCCATCTGCGCATGGCGCGCAGCTTTGGGGCCCGAGAGTAACAAGAAAAGGAGAGCAGCATGACACCATCCATCGCCCCCCTGCGCAATGTCGCGGCCCTGATCGGTCTGGTCGAGCGGGTGCAGTCCCGCGCCTTCGGCCTGCCCGGAATGGCGACGTTCTACGGCCCGTCGGGCTGGGGCAAGACTACCGCCGTGACGGTGGCGGCGAACGAGTATCAGGCGCATGTCGTGCAGGTCAAGGGTTGCTGGACGCCCACCTATTTCGCGCAGGCGATCCTGCGCGAGATCGGCCTGCCGCCGGTGCGCAGCGTGGCCGCGATGGTCGATGCGATCGGCGCGCAGCTGGCGCGCAGCGACCGTCCGCTGATCATCGACGACGCGCAGTATCTGTTGCGCAAGCGGATGATCGAGCTTGCGTGCGACATCTACGAGAGCTGCCAGGCCCCGGTGATCCTCGTAGGCGAGGAGAAGCTGCCGCAGGACCTGACCCGCTGGGAGCACATCCATAACCGGCAGTTGGCGTGGGAGCCCGCGCTGGCCTGCAACATGTCGGACGCGGCAAAGCTCGTGCCGATCTATGCGGCCGGCGTCGAGGTGGCCGATGACCTGCTGGCCGCGATCGTCGATGCCTCGGCGGGGTCGATCCGGCGGGTGGCGACCAATCTCGCGTCGGCGCGCGAGCTGGCCAAGGGGCGCGGCCGGAGGAGCGCCGATCTCGATCTCTGGAGCACGCGTCCCTTCACGACCGGTCAGCCGCCGACCGTGCGGCGCGTCGAGGATTTCCGACCCGCGGCGCGCCCCGGGCGTGCCGAGACGGTGATCCCGCTTGCGGCTGAAGCCAAGGCGGTGCGCAAATGAGCGAACTGTTCGACAGGATGTGGGAGCAGGTCCGGGATCTGGACGAATTCGACTTCCGTGACGTGGCGCGCCGGGGCTGCACCGAGCAGACGGCAATCCGTTATATCCGTTTCTGGCGCGAGGATGGCCGTATTTGCGTCTCGCGGATCGGAGACAACAACAAGAAGTTCTGGCGGCCCTCGCACAAGCCCGCAGCGATGCCGGAGCCCGTATGCGGCAAGGCGACGCCGGAGGGCAACATGTGGCGCGCGATGCGGCATCTGCGGCAGTTCAGCCCCACGGACATCGCCGCACATGCCAATGCGGGCGGCGTTGAGGTGACGGTCGAGAAGGCGCGCGCCTATTGCCGCCAGTTGATCGGCTCGGGTCACCTCAAGGCGCGGCAGACCGCCGTGCCGGGCCGCCGCGAGGCGATCTATCAGCTGATCGATGACAGCGGCCCGCGCCCGCCCAGGCCGGTCCGGCTCGCGGGTATCCTCGATCCGAACACCGGTGCCTTCGCCCCCTCGAAAGGTGGTGCGGCATGAGCGCCGTCGAGACGGCCCGCGAGTTCTGGGGTGAGGCGATCCCCGATTGGGTCGAGGCGCTGGCGCGGGCCTGCGACGAGACCAGCCAGAACAAGGTGGCGCTGCGGCTGGAGCGCAGCGCGAGCCTGGTGTCGAACATCCTGCGCAACCGCTATCCGGCGGATACCAGCGCGGTGGAGGATATCGTGCGCGGCACGTTCATGTCGGGCCGCCTCGCCTGCCCGGTGCTGGGCGAGATCGGCACGCATGTCTGCCGCAAGTGGCGCGGGCGCGCCGGGCATTTCGAGAACGTCAATGCCCAGTATGTGACCATGTATCGGGCCTGCAACCGCTGCCCCGTTCACAAGGGAGGGCATGATGCGACGTGATGACAGCCTTGATGCGGTGGTGAGCGCGCTTGCCGGGCAGGCGGTCCCCGCAAGCGAGATCGCGCGGCGCATCGGTGTCACGCCGAACCGGGTGCACAGCGTGCTGGCCTATCTGCGCCGCAACGGAGCCGAGTTTCCGCGCATCAAAATGGGGCCGTCAAACGCCCCGCAAGGCGCTCGGCTGACGCGGCTCAGCGGCGAGGTGCGCGCGGCCCTGGCTCCCTATGCCGCCGCCCGGCAGATGAGCGTGAAGGCGCTCTCGGTCCAGATCCTCCAGATCGTCGCCCGCGACCGGCTGGTTGACGCCATCATCGACGACAAGGAGCCGAGGCTATGACCACCCCCGACATCCCGCGCTGGAGCTATGATCAGATGATCCGCCTTGCCGCCTCGGGCGTGGCCAAGGTGGATCTGCTCGGGCCCAGAGGCACCACGCTCTGCTCGATGGACGAGATCGCCGCCATGGCGGGCGTCTGCGCGCTGCACGGCGTGGGATCAAAGCCCCCTTCAACCACCCCTTCAACAGGAGATGACAATGTCTGAGTTCACCCCTCACCCCATGCCCGACGGTCGCCGCGAGATCGACGGTCACAGCTACATGGGCGACGGTCGCGGCGGCTGGCAGCCGGTCGAGACGATCAAGCCGCAGCACCTGCTCGAAGACGAGACCGCCCGCAAGATCGTGGGTTACGCGCTGCCGCTTTCGGCGCAGATCGCGCGGTTCAAGGAACACACCTTCGACGACATCTCGGATTTCGAGGCGATCCTCGAGCAGGAATACGGGGCCCGCGTCGGCGGCAAGAAAGGCAACAAGACCCTGATGACCGTCGATCAGCTCTACAAGGTCGAGGTGCGCGTATCGGACCGGATCGACTTCGGCCCCGAGTTGCAGACCGCCAAGGCGCTCTTCGATGAGTGCCTGAACGAATGGTCTGCCGATGCGCGCGCGGAGCTGCGCGGGCTGGTCTCGGATGCGTTCAACACCGACAAGGAAGGCCAGATCAACCGCGCGCTGATGTTCGTGCTCTTGCGCCGCGAGAGCAGCGATCCGCGCTGGCGGCGCGGGCAGGATGCGATCCGCGACGCAATGCGCGTGGTGGGCTCCAGGACCTATGTGCGCTGCTGGCACCGCGAGGCGCACGACGCGCCCTGGCAGTCGATCCCGCTCGACCTGGCGAAGGTGTGAGGAGATGACGAGCCGCATTCCCAGACGCCATGCGCGCGGGCTATGCTGCTCGTCCGGGGCAATGATTTGCCCCGCGCTCTTTGACAGCGTGAAATCCTTTGACTGGCCGGGTCGAGCGGCGGGCTTGAGCAGTGTGATCCCCCGCACGCTCCCCGGCCCGGTCGGGGGGGTCGAAGCCCCGCAATTGACAATCAGAGCGAACCGCTGCATCTTGGTGGCGTTCGGTAGTGCCGTAGCAAGCGCCCGAACCAAGACACCGAAGGCGGTTACGCCCCGACACGGCGTCTCACATGAGACGATCTTACTCCGGGTGCCGCATGCGAATGTCCAGGGCTTCGGCCTAAAGGCATGTGGGGATCGGCCTTCGGCGGTCTTGCTAACACCCGGGGGCTGTGTGCCCCCCGTAACCGAAGGAGCGATAAGCCATGTCTCAGACAGACATTACCCTACCCGCCAATATCGGGCGGTCCGAGATCCACGATCTGCCGGACCGTCCGCCCTTCATGCTGATCCGCGAGATTGCGGATGTGGTCGGCATCAAACTGGACACAGTTCAAAAGGCGTTCCGGCGACATCGAGGCCAATTTCCGGAAGGCTATTACTTCACGCTTTCGGAAGCCGAGTTTTCTACGAGGTTCGGACACCACGTCCGCACTTCACGTGGAAAGCGCACCGATCTGGAGCAGGTCGCTATCACGGAAAGAGGTGCTGTATTGCTGTTGAGCCTGATGACCGGGCCGGATGTAATTCCGGCGCGTATCAGCTTGGTCGATACGATCTTCAACTCCTATCATGCCCGCGAGGCGGCGTTGCGGCGCGAGATGGCGATCGACCGGCAGGAGTGTATCGGCAAGAAGGCGATCCGGCAGCGTATCGCGGCGGCGGCGGAGGTCGGCGACAGCTACCTGCAACTCTACGGGCGCTGGCAGCATTCGCACCGGGCGCTGACCGCCGAGATCGAGGCGATGCGCCTGCGCGGGTATATCGCGCCGGATGCTCTGGTGCCGCCGCTCTACATTCTGCTCGATCTGCAACGGAAGGCCAACAGCATCGCGGCGGAGATCGAGGATACCCGCCAGATGCGCCTCGGGCTGGAGGGCTGAGCGATGAAAGACACGTTTCAAGACCTCGTTGCCTGCAAAGAGGCCGTCGCGCGGCAATTCGAGGGTCACACTCTCGACATTGCGAAGATCGTCTTGCTCAGCATGTTGCGGGATACGATCCGGTTCGAAATGGGCACGCCGGAACTGATCGCGGAACGCGCGGATCAGGTCGCGGAGTTCATCAAGCTGCCGGACAGCGAGGTGGGCAATGCCTGATCCGCGCGACGAGATCGTTTCCGGGGCTCTTGCGCTGCGCGGCCTCGCCGATCTGGTCAACGAGGTCGGCCAGTGCCGTCAGCAATTCGATCTGGTCGGCCCTGCCGAGCTGGGCGAGTTGCTCGGCATGGTCGAGGAGCGCATCGCCCGCGCCGCGAAGGGGATGGAGAACTACCGCCCCCGCGACTGATATTGCGGTCACAGAATGTGACCGCAAACCCGCGCGGCCCCTCTGTCACGGGGGGGCCGCGTCATGAACCGGTCCCTTCAACGCCTGATCTTTGAAGCAGTTTCGGCGCAACCCGGACCGCTTTCCGGACGATTTTTGGTTCAAGCTTCGGGACGACGAAATATCCGCTTTGGTCGGTCAATGTGGTCTACCAATCCGGGGCTCTTGCGCTGCGCGGCCTCGCCGATCTGGTCAACGAGGTCGGCCAGTGCCGTCAGCAATTCGATCTGGTCGGCCCTGCCGAGCTGGGCGAGTTGCTGGGCATGGTCGAGGAGCGCATCGCCCGCGCCGCGAAGGGGATGGAGAACTACCGCCCCCGCGACTGATATTGCGGTCACAGAATGTGACCGCAAAC
>NZ_JBEPPW010000038.1:0-10769 GCF_040547525.1 Roseovarius sp. MBR-6
CTGCCTCACGGCAACGCGTCACAGGTGGGCGGATAGCCCGGAACAGGTGGGCGCATGTTGTCGGAATGGGTGGGCGGATGTTCCGGAATACGCAGAAGTGGGCGTTGCGAGACAAGATGCCCATTCGCGAGATTGCACGGCGGACGGGCGTTTCGCGTAACACGATCAAGAAGTATTTGCGGGAAGGGATTGTTGAGCCGGCGTTTCAGGCGCCGGATCGCCCGAGCAAGCTGGATCCGTATGCTGAGAAGCTATCGAGCTGGCTGGTGTCCGAGCAACGCAAATCACGCAAGGAACGGCGAACGGCCAAGCAGATGCATGCCGATCTTGTGCAGCTTGGATTTGACGGGTCCTATGAGCGAGTTGCGGCCTTCGTGCGTGAATGGAAGGGCGAACGACTGGGTAATCTCCCCCTTTTTAACGGGGTGCATCCGTAGAACTTACGCGGCCATTTTCAGTTTCATGGCGGGGGTTATGCCGCCGATGCCCATGTTGGGGCGGTCGTTGTTGTAAGTCCATAGCCATTGCGTGGCCTGATCCTGGGCCTCCTCTATGCTTTCGATGATGTATTGATCCAGCCATTCGTGCCTGACGGTGCGGTTGTAGCGCTCGACGTAGGCGTTCTGTTGCGGCTGGCCGGGTTGGATGTGCTGGATGGCAACCCCATGTTTCTCAGCCCATTTTCTCAGCGTCTCGCTGATGTATTCCGGGCCGTTGTCGACCCTTATCGTCCCGGGTTTGCCGCGCCATTCGATGATCCTGTCAAGGCTGCGGATCACCCGTTCGGCGGGTAGCGAGAAATCAACCTCGATCCCCAATCCCTCGCGGTTGAAGTCATCCAGCACGTTCAGAAGCCGGAACGCACGGCCATCACCCAATCGGTCGGCCATGAAATCCATGGACCAGGTCACATTCGGTGCGTCGGGCACGGCCAGAACGTCAGGCTTCTCCCGTTTCAGCCGCTTTCGGGGCCTGATCCGCAGGTTCAGCTCCAGCTCGCAGTAGATCCGGTAGACGCGCTTGTGGTTCCACGGATGCCCTTTCACGTTGCGCAAGTGCAGGAAACACAGGCCAAAGCCCCAAGTCTTGCGCGCATCCGTCAGCCCTGTCAGCAGATCGGCGATCAATTCGTTCTCGTCCTTCAGCTTCGGGCTGTAGCGATAACAGGTCTCGCTGACATCGAAGGCCCGACAGGCCAGCGCGATGCTGACACCTCGTCGTTCCACCGCCGTTTCGGCCATCTCGCGGCGTTGAGATGGCCGATCTACTTTTTTCCGAGGGCTTCCTTTATCAGATCGTTCTGCATGCTCAGGTCCGCATACATCCGCTTCAGGCGCCGGTTCTCGTCTTCCAGCGCCTTCATCTGGCTGACCATGGACGCATCCATCCCGCCATACTTGGCCCGCCATTTGTAAAATGACGCGTCGCTCATGCCATGCTCGCGGCACAGCTGCGCCACCGGCACACCGCCTTCGGCTTGGCGCAAAATCGCAATGATCTGCGCCTCAGTGTATCTGCTTGTCTTCATTCGAAATCTCCTCGTTCATCTTGCCGAGAAAATTCTACTATTGCAGCCCCTTAATTTCGGGGGGGATTACCCTCCTGACCGGCATGTTGCGCATTTCGCGGAAGTTGGGCAGTGATTTCGCGTGATCTCGGGCACGCATTTCACGGCATCTCGGGCAGCCATTTCGCGCCCTCGGGCAGGCTGGCCAACGTGTGTCATTGGGTCAGGGTCGGACGCCGACGTCAAGGTTTTTCATCGTGTCGATCTTTCTGCGCATGCTATCGCCGGTGAGCGTGAGACGGTGCGCATTGTGAACCAATCGGTCAAGGATGGCATCTGCGAGGGTGGGATCTCCGATCACCTCGAACCATTGATCGACAGGCAGCTGGCTGGTCACAATGGTCGAGCCGCGACCTTGGCGGTCATCGAGGATTTCCAGCAAGTCGCGACGCTCGGTCTGTGTCAGAATTGATAGCCCCCAATCGTCTAGGATTAGCAATTCCGTGCGTTCGATCGCCTTGAGGACACGTGCATGTCGTCCGTCGCCCCTTGCGATGGCCAGCATTTGGAACAGGCGGGGCACGCGGTGATAGACGACGCGCCGATCATCCCGGCAGGCCTTGTTCCCGAGGGCGCAGGCAATCCAGCTTTTCCCCAAGCCTGTTGGTCCCGTGATCAGCAGATTTTCATGGCGGTTGATCCAGCCCCCATCGATCAGATGTGCCATGACGCCTGCATCGATGCCGCGCGGGCTGCGCATATCGATATCTTCAACGCAGGCTGCGTGACGCAGGGCGGCAAAGCGCAACCGGTTTGCCAGTCTCTTGGCGTCACGGTCTGCGGCTTCGCGATCAACAAGCAGGCCCAGCCTTTCCTCGAAGCTGAGGCTTTCAAACATGGCACCGGCGCGGTGTTGCTCGTGCAGGGCCTGTGCCATACCAGTCAGCCCGATCGCCTCGAGGCGGTCGCAAGTGGGATGTGTCAGCAAGGGTTGTCTCCTTTTCAGTGGTAATATTTCTGGCCGCGGATGTTGGGGTGTTGCAGCGGCAGTTCTTCGGGTTCGGGTTCCATGAAGGCCTGATCAAGCCCGGTCTTCAGGATGGAACGGATGGATGAGACCGACCGGGCCTTGATGCTGATCCCGCGCCGACACGCAGCATCAAGCCGCTGCGGTTCAAAGCTTCTGGCCAGCGATAGTATGCCCAGGCAAGTCCGGAAGCCCTGCTCGGGATGCGGCCTGTCCTGCATCACGATGTCACAAAACGCAGCCACCGATGGTCCCAGCTTTGCAGCACTGCTGAGGATCCGCCCAGGCGACCATTCCGCATAGCGGCGGTGGGCCGAGGGCATATGTTCTGGCACCGTGATATGGCTGCGGCGCCCTGGATCCCGCAGGTGGCTGGCGACGCGCTTGCCGCGATGGAAGACTTCCACGGTCCTGTGGGTGATGCGCGCGTCAACCACCTGCCGGATCAGGCTGAACGGCACGGAATACCAGCAGCGATCCACCTCGATGTGATAATCCGGCGCAACACGGGCTCGTTTCCAGCGCGCAAAGACATAGGGTTCTGCAGGCAATGGCTGCAAGTTTGGGCGATCGAGCGTCGCAAACAAATCCGCCCGGCTTGCCCCATAGTCGCGCATGACACGCATATTCAATGCGTCGAGCAACGGTCGGATGGCGGCATTCAACTCTGCCAGCGAGAAGAACCTGTGATTGCGCAGCCGCGCGAGGATCCAGCGTTGGGCCACCTGAACGGCCACCTCGACTTTGGCTTTATCCTTGGGTTTGCGCACGCGCGCCGGCAGGATCGCCGTG
The DNA here is from genome assembly GCF_040547525.1 of Roseovarius sp. MBR-6. Classification (NCBI taxonomy): domain Bacteria; kingdom Pseudomonadati; phylum Pseudomonadota; class Alphaproteobacteria; order Rhodobacterales; family Roseobacteraceae; genus Roseovarius; species Roseovarius sp. MBR-6. The sequence goes on from NZ_JBEPPW010000038.1 coordinate 3,327, forward strand.
CCATAATGTTCCGCCATCTCGGCATAGGTTCGGTTCAAGCCGGGATCATACCGGTCTGCCTTGATCACCGCTGACTTGAGATTGTCGGGCACGACAACCTGCGGCACGCCGCCCAGATAGGCGAACATTCCGACATGAGCCGCAATCCAGTCCTCGAGGCCTTCGCTGGCGACGGCCACAGCATAGGTATAACTTGAGGCCCCCATCGCCGCGACAAACAGCTTGGCCTCGCTGACCTCACCCGTGGCCGGATCGACAATGTCGATCGTGTCGCCCGCAAAATCGATGAATACCTTCTCACCGCCGACATGTGTTTGCCGCATGCTCGGCCGGACGCGCCCCTTCCATGCTTCAAAATGGGTGCAAAACCAAGTGTAACCAAAGCCCTGAGGGTGCTGCGCACGATATTCCTGCCACAGCAACATGCGGGTCACGCTGCGTCGGCGCAGCTCTTTGTCGACCGCCGCCCAATCCGGAACCGGACGGTCCGGGTCAGATACATCCGACGCATTTGGAAACAACAACAGCTCAAGACTGTCGTCATCCAGACCCTCCGGCAATGGCCACGTCAAACCAGCATCGCGCGCGCGGCGCAGATAGGTTCCAACACTTCCTTTCCCAAGCCCCAGAGACGCAGCAATCGCTCGCTCACTGAGCCCTTGGGCAAATCTCAATCTCAATACGTCCCGAATACGGTGCATGGTCAAACGTCCTGTCGGCATTCCGATCCTCCTGTTCTTCAGGAGGCGGAGTAGCTTCGGTTCGTTGGCCAGTCCTGCCCATGATCGCGTGAAATCAATGCCCGCGATCCCGCGAAACAGATGCCCGACTTCCCGTGAAATCCATGCCCACGATCAGCTGAAATCAGTGCCCACCATCACGCGAAACGCGCAGCATGTTGGGCGATTATGCTGTCCTGCGCGATCAGGTGCGGGCGTGCAGGTGATGAGCGGGCCGGGCAAACGCAATGCAGGAAGCGGCAGACGCCTCGACCGCAGCGTCACGCCCGGCCTGGTTTATGAGTTCACGGTTTCAAAGAGCGGCAGAGATTTGCTGCCTTCAAGGGATGGCATGGGGCGGGACACCTCTCGCGTGCCGAAATGGGCACAATTGTGCACCTTGGGAAGAGGATTAATCGTGGCCTTGCACATTGATATCGGCCCGACTCACAGGCCACTTTTTCCGGGTCCACATAAAACGAACGTTGACCTTGGCAGTGGTCCCTTGCTGCGCCGGAGCTGACCGCTTCGGAGGATGCTGCGCGATAGGGCGAGGGGAGCAAGTTGTACAAAATCACGAACGCCACAGAGCTATGCCGGGCAATGGGTGACGGGGTTTGAGAAGGCGGCGTATCGTGGCGGGTGATCAAGCCTGCCAGAACTTCCAGAAGGAACGATACGCCATGAAGAAAGATACTGACTTCATCGCTCTGCGTCAGCCGGGATCTGTGGATGATCCGCCGACCGATATTGCCCGGGACGGGGCCTGCCGGATGCTGGCGGCCGCGCTCCGGGCTGAAGCCGACGCCTTCGTCGCGCAATATTCCGAAGAGGTGCTGCCGGACGGTCGTCAGCTGGTTGTCCGACGCGGTTACGGGCCGGAGCGCAGCATCCAGTACGTGCATGTCAATTTCAAGACTGCCTGCCCAATCGTCCGTGCGGTCTAGTCCTAAAGGTTAAAGGTCATACTCCAAGCCGAGGACATGATCATTAGAGATTGCGCGACGCAGAAAACCAAGGCGATCCTGACCGAAGAAGAGCTCGTCCTTCCAGATGTATGTCGGGGACCCGAAGACGCCCTTTGCAGCCGCTGCCTCCGTGTTCTCTGCAATTTGCCGCAAAACAGCAGGGCTCATTGCCTCTTCGCAGAGCTGCGTCGGATCGATTCCGAGATCCAGCTTATGTATCAAAGACTCAATGACGTCGCGACTGGCGATATCGCGATCGTCTCGCCAGAGCGCCTCCAGGATGGCGTGGCTCAATCGACCTGCATCAAGACCACGACGTTGCGCAGCAATGACCACACCGGACGGTAATTCTCGCGGACCGTAGTGATGTGACGGGTCGACGTTAATCTCTATGCCCAGATAGGCACCCCATCGTCGGTATTCCAATTGCGTATAGCGCTCACGTATCGGATCCGCCTCAAGCACGCGCGCTCCGGCATAAGGCCGATCTGTTGTTCCGGCAGCCTCTATGCTCTCAAATTTCTCAATTAGTGCAGCGAGATCCATAGGTCGATGTAAGACATCCAATCCGGCCTCTGCGGCTAGACTGTTAAGCCGTGCGGCACCGAGATAGGTGAACGAAGAACGAATGGAGTAGAAATACTCGATTTGGTCCGTCATTAAATAGGTCCTTTCTTGACCATATGCTCCCCGCGCGGACGGGGCCGGGCCGCATTGGCAGCCCGGCTTGTCGATTCAGAAGGTCGGCAGATCCTCTTGGATATCCTCGTTCAGCCATTTCTGATGAAGTTCCTGCAGATTGCCGTTGACCCTGTTGTAATACACGAACGTATCGAGCCACCGCAGCCAGTCCGGATCACCCTGCCGCAAACCGATCGAGGCTGGTGCCCTGCGCATTATGAACTTCAGCTCAAGCGGACGATCTGGGTTTTGCTTGTTTGACGCGATGATGTCCGTGTTAACTGCGGCCCACATGTCTGCTTGGCCGGTCAGAGTGGCAGCTTGTGTTGTGGGCGTGTCCTCGTAGCGCACGATATTGCCCTCGGGGACCATGGGCGACAGCGTCGTGTCCATGGTTGTCCCGCGAACCACGGCGATCTTGTAATCACCAACGTCGTCAGGTGCCGTTACAGGAATGTCCGGCGAGCCGTACACGCCGATGATGAGTCCGCTATAAGGAGACGTGAATGCAATTTGCCGAGCCCGCTCTGGGGTTGCCCCGAAGAGGTTGACCTGAACGTCAACCTTTCCTGTCAGAAGGTTCGGGATGCGATTGATGGCCGTCATCGGCACCAATTCCGGTTCAACCCCGAGTTGTTCAGCAAGCAGGTTGGCCAGATCTATGTCGAAGCCAATCGGTTCACCTTTGCTGTCTATGGACCCGAAAGGCGGTGAATCCACCGGCACTCCGATCACCACTTTGCCGCGGTCAATTATCGTCTTCAGTGTAGACTGCTGTTGTGCCTGTGCGCTGAATGGCGTCAGCAAGAGGGCACCTGCCACCGCGAACGCGGCGATCCATTTCTTAGATATGTTTGACATTTCCTTAACCTCCATTGTTGGTTCTTCGTTATGCGATCTTGCCAGAAGCATCACAGGACAGAGTTGATAAAGCTGGCAAGTTCGCTGGTTTTCGGGGAATCGAACAGCTTATCCGGCTGACCGGTCTCCCAAATCTTTCCTTCGTGCATGAAGATGACCCTGTTTGCGACCCGACGGGCGAAGCCCATTTCATGGGTCACCAGAGCCATGGTCATGCCCTCATGGGCTAAGTTCTCGAGGACCTTGAGCACCTCCCCTATCAACTCAGGGTCAAGTGCTGAGGTGATTTCATCGAACAGCATCATTTTCGGCTTCATCGCCAGTGAACGTGCGATTGCCACGCGTTGCTGTTGTCCACCTGATAGCTGCCGCGGATAAGCGTCGATTTTTTCCTCCATCTGAACGCGTGCCAAGGCATCTTTGGCTAGTTTAAGGTTTTCTGCGTTCGAGGCTTTCTGCACGACCCGCGGCGCCAACATAATATTTTGCCCAACCGTAAGGTGCGGAAACAAATTGTAGCTCTGGAAAACAATGCCGATTTGTTGGCGAAGACGGCGCAGGTCCGTCTTTGGACTGTTTACGTTTATTCCGTTCACCCAGATGTCACCGGACTGCACCTTTTCGAGGCCGTTGATGCACCGCAATAGGGTGCTTTTTCCAGAGCCACTACGTCCGATGATCACGACGATTTCACCCTCGTCGATTTCAAGCGATACGCCCTTGAGCACCTCGAGGGAGCCAAATTTCTTTACGGCGTTGTTAATTTGGATCAGCGACATTGAGCTTCCTTTCCAAATGGTAGCTCCATACCGAGAGCGGGTAGCAGAGGGAGAAGTACATCAGGGCAACAATCATGTAGACTGCAAACGGCTCGAAGGTTGCGGCCGTCACCAGTTGCCCCATGCGCAAGAGATCAACAAATCCAACGAGAGCCGCGAGCGATGTGTTCTTCACGATTTGCGCCATGAAGCCGACAGTCGGAGGAATCGCCACCTGAACCGCCTGGGGCAGGATGACGTATCTCAACTGCTCGGTGAAACTTAGCCCCAGCGCCTCTGACGCCTCCCATTGCGTCTCTGGCACCGACTCGATACAGCCTCGCCAGATGTCTCCAAGAAAAGCCCCCGAAAAGAGGATCATTGCCGTCGAAACGGCGATAAATGCTGACACATCGAACCCGAATATGCTGAACCCGTAATAGAAAAGAAACAACTGCCCCAAAAGTGGCGTGCCTTGAACCACCTGTATGTAACCCGCAGCCAGCCATCGCAGTGGCAATGGACCCAGGGATCTTGCAATCGCGGTAAACAGACCGATCAAACCGCCACCTACAAAGGCGACCAAAGACAATAAAATTGTCCACTGTGCGCCAGTGAGCAGCAGTATGAAGTCATCAACGCCGAGTTCACGAAGCATCTGTCAACCTCGCGTAGGGGTAAAAATGAAGTGACCGATCACGGCGAACAGTGCTCGAAACCCGAGTGACATAGCCAAGTACATCAGGGAAACGACCAAGTAGATCTCGAACGGAAGGAACGTGCGCGAATCTAGAAATAGGGCCGTATGGAAAAGCTCCTTGGCAGATATGAATGACACCAAGCTCGTTCCGAGCATCAATAGAATGAATTGACTTACCAGGGCGGGATAGACCACTTGCAGAGCCGGGACAATTATCACGTAGCGAAAAACTTGGAGATAACTCAACCCAAGGCATAAGCCCGCTTCTATCTGGCTTTTCGGTATGGCTTGGATGCCGGCACGGATAATCTCGGTTGCGTACGCGCCCAGATATATCGTCAATCCGAGAACTGCTGCATCTGGTGCCGCCAATCGTATGCCGATTGACGGGAGGCCGAAATAGACGATGAAAAGCTGCACCAAGAGCGGCGTATTCCGGATAAAATTCACATAAGCGCCGACAAGCAGCCGTGCCGGACGCGGCCCCCATATTTTGATCGCCGCACCGAGCGTGCCGACCATCAAGCCAAGCATCATGGTGATGGCCGACAGCTCGAGCGTAAGCAAGGCACCTTCTAACAACATATCGAAGTTGTTGAATACCGGCCTGAAGTTGAAGCTGTAATCCATTCAGGTTGCGGCCTTCGTTCGTTTTGCGTGACTTCGCCGCCAATGGCGTTACAGATTCTTACTTGCGAACAACTGGAAAAAGCTCGGAATCAAGGGGCGCCCCGATCGGAATCTCAGGATCGTACAACATCTCCTGCAAATTCGGGCGAGGGTTGTACGTCACATCGTCGCCAGCCCAACGCATGACGTATGCACGGCGCTGAACGTCTGTCCGCGAATTTCCCTCTGCACCATGAACCGTCAGCCCGTGATGAAGCGTACAATCACCCGGCTGCATTTCATACTGCTCGAATTCCAATTGGTCACGCATCGACGCAATGTCCGGCACCGGGGGCAGGTCCTCCTTGTACAGATCCTTGTCGACGAATGATTCCGCCTTGAACCTCTGGCCCCATCGATGCGACCCCTTCACATATTCAACTGCGCCCGTCTCTTTCGTGACGGGGTCAAGCGCGACCCACAACGTGCAGATCTGATCGCCCGCCACGGGCCAGTATGTGGCATCGTGATGCCAGACAGTGGGCGTGGTGGTCCCGGGCTCCTTGATTAAAAATTGGTCAAAGATAAGGTTGATTTTCTTCGATCCCATAATTTGACGCGCCATATCGGCAGCACGCGACTCGTTTACGATCCGCATCATTTCATCGAGATGCTTGCAGACGAACGTGTCACTGAAAAAACGGCCCGACCCATCACGGGTAGCGTCGCGGCTCATCCTGCTGGGGTTTGCCATATCTCGCGCCGCCATTTCACGCAGGAATTCGACCTCATCATGCGTAAAAGCGTTACGAACGCAAACGATGCCGTCGCGCTCAAAGGCTTTCACAGCCTCTTCACCAAGTGCCTCAGCGCCGAATTCGTTCATGCCATTTCCCCCTATGCTCTGGTGCCACTGGCGTCGTGTGGCAGTTTCATGAAAGGTTATGCAGATATTGCAACGCGGTAAAACGATAAATATGAATGTCAGATATAGGATTTTCTGATGAAGCTCGAACAACTGAACACGTTTGTCTGTGTTGCCAGACTCGGATCGTTCACCTTGGCTGCGGAGCAGCTGAACACGACTCAGTCGACCGTCTCGATGCGGATTGTGGAACTTGAAAAATCCCTGGATGCGCGCTTGTTTGGCCGATCCACACGAGGCGTAACAATCACGACGAAGGGGCGGGAGCTATTGGCTTACGCCGAGTCGATTGGCAGACTGGTCGACGAGGCGCGGGCTGTCGTCGGCGATCCGGCCCACTTGAGCGGGCGGATCCGGATCGGAGTGGCGGAGCTGATCGCTCTTACCTGCCTGCCAGAAGTAATGGCCGCTTTCCAGACGATTTATCCGAATGTCCAAGTCGACCTTGAGATTGGCCTGACAGGCACGGTCATGAACCGCTTGAACGCCACTAACTTACAGCTCGGGGTTGTCGGCATGGAGCCTCCGGCAGATCCGGGCCTCGTCACAGTTCCAGTCGGCTCGATGGAGTTCGCGTTTCTTGCGTCACCTGATCTGCCGATTGCAGAGGGTCAGTTTTCTCCCGATATCTTGCAGGAGTATGCTGTGTTGAACCTCGGCGCGGGATCTTATGTTGCCGAAGCGCAGGCGGCCTGGTTTCGAGCGAACAATGTCCGTCCAAGCCGCCAAAGCTCTTGTAATTCCATGTTGATCAGCGCCCGATTGGCGAGATCAGGGTTTGGCGTGGCATTCCTCCCAGTCGGCTATTTCAAAGAGGAACTCGAAAGCGGAGCACTAAGACGGCTCGACATTCAGCCCTCACCGCCGCCGATCGATTTCTACGCGGTTCATAGAGCCGAAGACGAGTCCCCGCCCATCTCCAGCCTGATAGCATCTATTCGGGCTCAGTGGCCGAGCACCCCGTGAGAGGCCAGAACGCAAAAAGCCACCTGAGTTTTCAGGGGGACTTGCAAAACGTTGACTTGGCGTTGACTCGTTTTTGCACGGGCCGTACACAAGTGTTTTTATCGGGTTCTAACTGTTTGGAAAGGTTAGGGATTTTGGTTGCGGGAGTCAGATTTGAACTGACGACCTTCAGGTTATGAGCCTGACGAGCTACCTGGCTGCTCCATCCCGCGGTGTTGTGGTTTGTTGTATCGTTTTTGAGAGATACGTTTTATCC
>NZ_JBEPPW010000039.1:0-9802 GCF_040547525.1 Roseovarius sp. MBR-6
GCAGGGTGCGGCTGGCGCGACAGGACGGCTACATGGAGCGTCTGAACGAGACGGCACAAGATTGGGTGCCCCATGTGCGCCGGTTGCGACCCGACCTGGCTTGGGAAGACGTGGTGCGCATCATCAACGGCCCCCTGCCCGAGGCGCGGCGCTGGACCCAAAGCCGACTGCTGCGCGCTGTGAACGCCCATGTCCGCGATGGGTTCCTCCCCGCGACGGTGCTTGACCGCGCGGGCCCACGTGCGCGAGATGATCGCCTACCGGCGATTGTCGCAGCTATCAAAGGTGCGGACCCCGGCATCACGCTTCAGGCTATCTGTGATCGGCTGCAGGCGATGCGCGAACGCACACCCCGTGGGCGCACAAGCTGGCAGCCGTCATCGGTCAAGATGCTGTTGGAGCGGGCGGAGAAGCTGGGGTTGCTCGACTGAATTCAGCAGGGCTTGCCCTTGTGTCTGTGTGGCTGAACCACACCAAATCTAGAAAGAGCTTGCGCGAATCTGATAGCTCGGGCAATAGTCTCGATAAATAACGCGCGGTCACATAAAAAACGCGCCCACGAATCGAGGCAGAGATGAGCGAAGCTGAGCAGGACCTGGACATTGCCATCGGGCACTACGCAGAGCTTCTCGCGTCCAACCTTCATGCGCAACGTGCGGCCCACTTCCCTCCCGACGCCAAGAAAGTCATGCGCAGCCTGACCAGCGGCGAGGCAGCCGAGTTGCTTGGCGTCGATCATACCTACCTTCGCAAGCTTCATCGAGAGGGAAAGATCGCTGACGTCGAAACCACCGCGGGCAGTCACCGGCGATATACACTCGATGATATCTGGGAGATTCGCCACGCCCTTGAGGCAAACGCGAAGAAACCTGGAACCTACGTTCCTGGGCGTCGTGACGGTGACGAGCTTCAGATTGTCTCTGTTGTGAATTTCAAAGGCGGCTCGGGGAAAACGACGACATCCGCTCACCTTGCACAGCGCTTGGCTCTCAAGGGATATCGTGTCCTTGCGATCGATCTGGATCCCCAGGCATCCCTTTCTGCCCTGCATGGCATCCAGCCTGAGCTGGACCTGATGGAGGGTGGCACGCTGTATGACGCGGTTCGCTACGATGAACCGGTCCCGATCTCGGACGTGATCCGTAGGACCTACATCCGTGGTCTTGACCTGATTCCCGGGAACCTCGAGCTCATGGAATTCGAACATGAAACACCGGCAGCCATCCAGCGCGGCGGCGCCCGCGCATTCTTTGCCCGTGTGCGTGACGCGCTCGACAGTGTCGAAGCGGACTATGACGTCGTCGTCATCGACTGTCCGCCGCAGCTCGGTTTCTTGACCATGTCCGCCCTTTCAGCATCTTCAGGGGTGCTTGTTACAGTTCACCCGCAAATGCTCGATCTGATGTCCATGTCGCAGTTTCTGCGCATGACCGCCGATCTGCTTGGCGTCATCCGGGATGCTGGCGCAAACCTTCGCTTCGACTGGCTGCGTTTTCTGCCGACCCGCTACAAGGTGGGTGATGCCCCGCAGACCGAGGTCATTGCTTTCATCCGGGGTCTGTTCAGCAGGTCAGTCCTGACCAACCATATGGTTGAGTCGACTGCGATCTCTGATGCAGGGCTGACGAAGCAGACGCTCTATGAGGCCGACAAGAAGGACTTCACGCGTCAAACTTTCGATCGAGCAATCGAATCCATGAACGCCGTCAACGACGAGATCGCGGCGATCATCCAAAACACGTGGGGACGCAATGGCAAGAAAGCCTAAACTGGGACTGCCACTGCAGACCCTGCGCAACGCGCCCGACGCTCTTGAGGGGCGCAGGCTGCGCGGCGGCGTCTTTGAAATTGAGCCTGACCAAATCGAGACCACTGGTCGGCTCGATGACCGGCTGCAGATCGAGACAGAGGGCCTCAAGGCGTCGATTTCCAAGAACGGACAGCGAGTACCAATCCTCGTCCGGCCGCTTGAGGGTGATCGCTACAGCCTGATCTATGGCCGTCGTCGGCTGGAAGCTTGCAGAGAACTTGGGATCAAGGTCCGCGCCATTGTCACAGAGATGGAGGGCGATCAGGCGCTTCGCGATCAGCTTTTGGAAAACCAGGAGCGTCGGGATCTAAGCTTCATCGAACGCGCGCTTGTCGCAGCCGCCTTGCTTGACGGTGACCATCTGAGCGCATCCGAACGCACCAACAAGGGTGTCGCCGAGGTTCTCAATCTGACCGAGGCAGGTGTGTCGCAGCTGTTAAGCGTGGTCCGCACCGTTGGGGAGGACCTGGTCCTCGCCATCGGTGCCGCTCCGGGCATTGGTCGGCCCAGGTGGGAAGAGCTCAAGAAGTTGTTGGTAGCTACGGATGCCGATCGCGAACTGCTTGTAGCTTTGGCCGGTGAGGCCAAGACATCCTACCAAAGCGGTATTGACGAGAAATCCGATCATGCATTTTTGGCCGTCCTCTCTGCTGCAGGGAAGCCCGAACAGACCACATCCTCGTCTCGCCCTCGCGGGCGGCCCGGCACGGTGATTCCGGGGGTCGGTGCCGCCACTGTCACGACCGGACGTCGTGGAAAGCAACTCAAGCTCGAGTTGAAGGCCGAGGAGAGCGATTTTGTCAGCTGGCTTGAGGGCAACGCCCTGCAGCTGATCGCCGAGCTTCACGAGCGCTGGAAGCGTTCGGAAGACTGAGGAAGAGCAACAATCAAAAAGGAGGCACGAGACAGGCAGAAAAGAAAAAGGCCCCGAGAAGCAAGCTTCACGAGACCTTTCTTAGGTTTCGCACGGGACCAGCCCGCTACAAAACTTCAGTTTTCGCACCTCTGAATGTAGCGATCTGGCCCCTTTCCCGCAAGCGCAAAGCGATTCGCGGGCCAGGGAAATTTTGCCTTCGTGAATGAATTCATGGATTACACACCGATTTCGCCGTTTATGCGGCCGATCTCGCACGCCCATCTGCGCGTGGTCGAGCGGCCTGAGGCGTCTGTTCCCGGCAAGCCCGTCAACAAGTGGGAGATCCTCCGCGAGCTGTCCAAGGCACAGGCCGCCTTTAAGGTTTCCGAGCGCGATCTGACCGTTCTTCAGGGACTTCTCAGCTTCTTTCCGGACGATGCGCTTGGCGGGAACACCGAAATGGTCGTCTTCCCATCCAACAAGGCGATCTGCGAGCGGCTGAACGGCATGCCTTGCTCGACGATGCGCCGTCACCTCGCCCGGTTGGTGGAGGCAGGCTTGCTCATGCGGCGCGATAGCCCTAACGGGAAGCGGTATGTGCGCAAGCGTGGCGAAGATCGCGTGGCCTTCGGCTTTGATCTTTCCCCGCTCTATTGCCGGGCAGAGGAGATTGCACGGGCCGCAGAGGCTGTGCGTGAGGCTGAGGACCGTGTGCGGCGACTGAGGGAGGTGGTGAGCCTCATGCGTCGCGACCTGGCCGCTCTGGCGGAGTTCGGCGAGGAGATCCAGCCCGGGCTTGGCCTATGGGACCAGCTCAGCGATACGGCCGCCCTCACAGCCCGCGCTCTTCGCCGCAAGCTTTCGCTTGAGGATCTGTCGGCATTTCGGACTGAACTGGAGACCCTCCTTGACCAGGCGCGTAATGTAATTGATGGCCCTGAAACAGAAGAAATGAACACCAATGATGCCCATTTTGAGCGTCACCTTCATAATTCAAATAAAGACTCCATAGATCTTGAACCTGCCTTAGAAAAAGGCGGGGCGGCGGCGGGCCGCACGCCTGATATGGATACGGATGAGCCTGTGGCTGACGATGAAGAACTTGACACGAGGCGGATGCCAAAAATCCCACTCCACCTGGTGATCGCCGGCTGTCCCTCGCTCAAGACTTTCTATCAGGGCGACATTCGACACTGGCACCAACTTTTCGACGCGGCTTGTCATGTACGGCCGGCCATGGGGATCAGTGTTTCCGCTTGGGAAGAAGCGCAGCGCTGCATGGGACCAGAGCAAGCCTCGATCGTCGTCGTGGCTATGCTGGAACGTTTTTCCGACATCAGATCACCGGGTGCATACTTGCGGGCGCTGACGTCGAAGGCCGCGGCGGGCGAGTTCTCTTGCGGTCCGATGCTCATGGCTTTGATCAGTCGGCGAAGTGCGGCTTAACAGCTGTTAAGTTTCGATGTCGTCGGTGCTCAGTTTGCCTGACTTAACAGCTGTTAAGTCGCCTTTTGGCAACCATCCGATTATCGAGAGGAAAAGGAGTGTTGGTTTGAGGGTGACGGGAAGTGAGATCGGAAGAGTGGCTTCCGGCGCCCGTTGTGGAGAAGATCTGATGACGAAAGCTGTCCAGAAAATCACTCTGTCCCCGTCCCGGGATATCCCTTTCGACAAGCTGGTGCTGAGCCAGTCCAACGTGCGGCGCATCAAGGCTGGCGTGTCCGTCGAGGAACTGGCCGAAGACATCGCCCGTCGGGGTTTGTTGCAGAGCCTGAGCGTGCGGCCCGTGTTGGCTGACGATGGGACCGAGACCGGCAAGTTCGAGATCCCGGCCGGCGGCCGGCGGTTTCAAGCCTTGTCACTGCTGGTGAAGCAAAAGCGGTTGGCAAAGACCACGCCCATTCCCTGCATCGTGCGGGATGCAGGGTCCGCGATCCTCGCCGAGGACGATTCCCTTGCGGAAAACATGCAGCGCGTGGCCCTGCACCCGCTCGATCAGTTCCGCGCGTTTGTGGCGCTGCAGGACAAGGGCCAGAGCGACGCAGAGATTGCAGCGGCCTTCTTTGTCACCTCGCAGATCGTGAAGCAGCGCCTGAAACTCGCCTCCGTCGCCCCTGCCCTGCTTGAGATCTATGCCGAGGATGGCATGACACTGGAGCAGCTCATGGCCTTCACCGTGAACCCCGATCATGCGCGTCAGGTTCAGGTCTGGGATGTAATCCATTCATCCTGGAACAAGGAGCCATTCCAAATCCGGCGCATGCTGACCGAGACCTCGGTCCGGGCGTCCGACCGACGCGCGGTCTTTGTGGGTATTGAGGCCTATGAAGCGGCGGGCGGCTCGATGCTTCATGACCTCTTCCAGGGCGATGACGGTGGCTGGTTTGAGGACCCTGCCTTGCTCGATCGGCTGGTGGTGGAAAAACTCCAGGCCGAGGCTGAGACGGTTGCGGGTGAGGGCTGGAAGTGGATCGAGGTCGCACTCGACCTGCCCTACGGCTACAGCCACGGCCTGCGGTCCCTGTCAGGTGATCCCGCACCAATGACAGATGACGAAGGCGTGGCTCATGCCAAGCTGCTCGCCGAGTATCGGGCGCTGGAAGACGAATACGCGGGTCAGGATGAATTGCCTGACGAGATCGACACGCGGCTTGGCGTGTTGGAAGCGGAGATGGAAAAGATCGAGACTCGGCCGTTGATCTTCGACGCGGAGGAGATCGGGCGGGCAGGGACGTTCGTCACGCTCGACCGCTACGGTGCGCTGGCAGTCTATCGTGGCTATGTGCGTCCAGAGGATGAGCCCGTTGAGGAGGCCGCGGTCCAGGACGGTACTGATCCTGCGGCGGTGGGACAGGGGGATGAATATGATCTCGCCGATGGCCATGCCAGTGCCGCTCATGGCGGAACCGTCATCATGTCGGGTGGCCAGCCGATTGGAGCTGACTTGCCGGAGGATGAGGATGACGGGGCGCTGAAGCCACTGCCGGAGCGGTTGGTCATGGAGTTGACGGCCCACCGGACGCTGGCGCTGCGTGAAGCAATCGGGCGCTCGCCGGATGTCGCGCTGACGCTGCTGCTGCTGAAGCTGGTGACAGACACCTTCCGCACCTCCTCTGCTTCGGGAAGCTGTCTCGAGGTATCCGTGCGTCACGTCTACATGTCGGCGCAGGCGCCCGATCTGAAGGACAGCGTGGTGGCAAAGCTGGTCGACGAGCGTCACGCTGAATGGGAAGCCGATCTGCCGCTTGGCGACGATGTGGCACTCTGGGACTATCTGACGGTCCTCGACCAGGGCAGTCGGTTGGCCTTGCTGGCGCATTGCCTCAGCTTCGGCGTCAACGCGCTGCATGAAAAGGTGAACCCATACGGGGCAGGCATCTCTGCAGGTGGTCTGACCCGGCGCATGGCGCATGCCGATCTCGTGGCGCGCGCGGTGGATCTCGACATGGTCGAGGCGGGCTGGGAGCCAACGGTAGAGACCTATCTCAACCGCGTGCCCAAAGCCCGGATTCTCGAGGCCGTGCGGGAGGCGAAAGGGGAGGGGACTGCCCAGCTCCTCGATCACCTGAAGAAAGGCGAGATGGCCAGTGAAGCCGAGCGCTTGCTGAAGGGCAGCGGCTGGTTGCCCGAGGTCCTGCGCCGGAACGATCTCGTAGCGCTCGACGGTGAGGACTGTGCCGAAGGGCAGGGGGCGGATGCCGAAGTGGCTGACAGCGTCAGTGAAGCTGACCTTCCCGCATTTCTGGCGGATGACCTGCCTGCTGAAGGCGCGTCGATGCTGGCCGCGGAATAGCGTGATCCAGCAGGGGGCGGGCATTCCGCCCCCAATCACCCTATAACGTAACAATATCAATAAGATGAGTGCGATTAATCGCATTCGGAATGAGGAATCATGTCTGCAATAACCATCATCGACACCGCACCCCTCGGGGCGCTCATTCGCTACACTGACGGCAGCCCCAAGCCACCGGCACGCTTCACCAAGAAGCTGGCGGCCTGGGAGCGTTCGAACGGTGTCGGCCGCCTTGTAAAAAAGGAACCACCCCGGCCTTACCCGACATGGACGGCACCCGCGTCGTTCACGCTGCATGAAGGCAACTTCTCCTCGGACGGGGTGATCCTCGTGACCATCATGCGCAGCCATTCGGCTGACAGCGCCCTCGTTTTCGAGGTGGCCGAGGAGCCGAAGCCCGGGCAGGTGCGCGTGCTCCTCGACTTCGGCGGCAACACCGAGCTGCTGCATCTGGCGGAATCCATCACCGCGGCCGAGCTTTGGATCGCCAAGGAAGGATACCGCAACGCGCGACTTGAAATCGTCACTGATGAAGAGGGCGAAAGGGCAGGGGGCGCGGACCTGGCCGCCTGAGCCCAACTGAAACCGAGGGGCCCGCCTCAGCGCGGGCCTCTCAACCATCACAACCTTGTCCTTTGAGTTCGCGGGGCGCCAAAGGAACCATCCCCAAGGAAGGACGTCTTCAACCAAGAGCCTGCCCGGGAGGCTGGCGGCGTTAGAAGCATCAGCGGGACAATCGGCTCCTGACGTTGGGGGATCATACCCCGCTCGCCACTCCCTTCCTTGCCCCGAATTCTGTCTTCGAGATCAACCCGCGAGGGGTCGGACTACGGGCAAGCCCGTGCCGCCGGGCGGATTCGGACGAGCCGAACGCACCCGGTGATGTCAGCCAGTATTCGGGCCTTCGAGGTCCTGTCGCGCGGGGGATGGTCCCCCGCCTCCAAGACAGGAGCCAAACAGATGTCCCGCAAAGATGCACACGCCTTCGCAGCCTCCCTCGCCGCCACGCTCATGGTCTCGATCGTCGTCTTTCAGGCAGGGGATGGAACCTTCGGCGCCGTCCCCGCCGATGAAATCGACGGCGACGAGGTCGTGATCGTCTCGGAGTACGATCCCTTCGGGTGAGGCTTTGGCCTCACTTCCCGAGGGCCCGGGCACGGCGCAGGTGCGCCTCCGGGCCTATCGCCCACAGAGTGATCGGCGATGCCGATCTGAGGCACGCCGGTGTGCCACCCTGGCGCAGATCGTGGTGCGCACAGGCCGCTGGGAGCCGACCTTCACCGCGAAGCGCACGAATGGCAGCGCAAAGCAGCGGGCTGACACTACAACCATCGAAGCATCGGGAAAATTTCACTTGCCTTTAAGAAACACAACATCGTATGATGTAGAAAATCTTAAAGGGGCTGAGCATTGCCGTCATTCAACACCGTGATAGTCTCCACGCTGGTGGACGTTGAAACCCGCCTTGAGGACTTTGACGTCACTCGCCAGCAGATCATGGCTATCGGACAAACCGCCCGCGCCTATGCGGACGACGCCAGCCCCTCCATGCCGCTCAACGCGGCTGGAATGTTGTCTTACATTCACGGCGTTGGCGAACTCCGCCAGCAGCTTGTCGGTCCTGACTACGTGCCGGACAGAACTTGCGGCATTGAAGCGGTTGTAAAACGTGATCGCACTGTCCGCATTGGCTTCCAGAACGTTGATAAATGCTGTGTGAATATGCCGCCCCTGCCACGCTCCGAAAAGGGTAGTGGCGCGGAAAGCCTTTCTGGACCCGATTTGTTTGTCAACGCAGGTATGAAACCCGGCCCCCTCACCGCCGTATTGAAGGACGGTATCCGTACCTACTATGTCATGGTTGGCCTTGATGGCAGTGTGGAACTGTCTTGTCCCGTGATCGAAAAGGGTAAGTTTGTTCACTGGATGGAACGGATATACATCTATTCGCCTGACAGCGACTGGGAGGCAGACCCGCAAACCGATACCGGCCCCATTGAAGACTTCGACATCACTGTTTCCTTCAAACACTAATGTTCAACGCAGATCGTCTCAAAACAGCCCGCGAACGGCGGATGCTGACATCGAAGGGACTCGCAGAGCGCGTAGGCGTGTCTGCGGTCACTCTCTCAAAGTATGAAAACGGGCATCCGCCCGATGAAGCGACAGCGAAGCGCCTGGCGTTCGCGCTTTCCTATCCAATTGATTTCTTTTACCGAGAAGCGCCAGAGCGTATTGATACCGACGCCGTTAGCTTCCGCAGTCTGTCGCGTATGAAGGCCAAAGAGCGCCGAGCTGCAGAAGCAGCGGGATCGTTGGGAATCGAGCTTTACGAGTGGATCGACTTCCGCTTCAACCTGCCCGCCGCCGACCTTATCGACCTGAGCAAAGAGCGCAGCCGCCCGCATGTCGCTGCCCGCCTTCTGCGCCAGCATTGGGGCATAGGCGACAGGCCTATAGGAAACGTTCTCAAGCTGATCGAGTCAAAGGGTATTCGCGTCCTTTCCCTGTCGGAAGCGACCAAGCATGTTGACGCTTTCTCGTTTTGGCGCGGGGAACATCCCTATGTTTTCTTGAACCAAGAGAAGACGGCGGAACGGTCCATCTTTGATACGGCACATGAGCTTGGACACCTTGTCTTGCATCACCACGCAGGGTCGAAAGCCGACAAAGAGGCAGAGACGCAGGCCGACAGATTTGCATCGGCATTCCTCATGCCCGAAAACGACATGATGGACTATGCGCACCTTTTCACAGTTGGGCAGATCATTTCGGCCAAGAAGCGTTGGAAGGTATCGGCCATGGCCTTGGCATACCGCCTCAATTCTCTGGGCTATATCAGCGAATGGAACTACCGTTCTTTGCTGATCGAGCTTGGGAAGCGAGGCTATCGAAGCGGCGAGCCAGACGGAATCGAGCGTGAGGTTTCGACCGTGCTCGCAAAGGTCTTGGCCGCTCTTTGGTCAAAGGGCATGACTAAGGACGACATCGCTAAAGACCTTGGGATTCCTTTGGGGGAAATCGAGGCCCTTATTTTCCGACTGTCGCCAGATCAACGGGCCGTTAATGAGCCGCACAAACCGGCGCTGCGAGTGGTGAAGTAGCACTGCAAAGCCGGATCCATGAAAGTGTGACGATCACCCGATTCGGCAGTTAATTGTCCGCTCTGTCCAGCCCTGTCATTTCCCGATGCTGTTTAGAAAGGCGGTTCAGGGTCGATCGCGTCGCCCACACCCTCAACTTATGGCTAGGTGTCACATCCCGGAAGGTAGTATGGCTTCTTCCTGAACAACTGCGGCTTGAGTTTGTGCCAGTCCTTCATCGCCTGCAAGGGCGACCTGCT
>NZ_JBEPPW010000040.1:0-9582 GCF_040547525.1 Roseovarius sp. MBR-6
GCCGCCAGGCTGCGCCACGTGGGTGCCTGCCACGAAGATGTCGATTACCGCGCGCGGCGCGGTCTCGACAAGGCGCTGTTCCAGAGCCTGCTCACGGGCAAGTGGATCACCGACAAGCGCAACCTGATCATCACCGGCCCCTGTGGGGTCGGGAAGACTTGGCTCGGTTGTGCTCTGGCGCAAGCGGCCTGTCGCGACGGCGTCACCGTGGTCTACAAGCGGATGCCACGCCTCTTCGAAGAACTGGAGCTGGCCCATGGCGACGGGCGCTTTCCCCGCTTGTTCCGCAGCATCACGAAAGCGCAGCTGCTGATCCTGGATGACTGGGGACCGGACCGATTGACGGGCACGCAGCGCCGCGACCTTATGGAAATCGTCGAAGAACGGTATGGCCGCGGTGCAACCATGATCACCAGCCAATTGCCCATCAAGGCTTGGCATGACGTCATCGGTGAACCCACCTTCGCCGACGCCATCCTCGACCGCATCGTCCACAACGCTTACCGCCTCGAACTCGAGGGCGCGTCCATGCGCAAAACCATCGCCAAAATGGATGACGAAATGCCTCAAACCTGATACCAGAAACACGCTGCCTCACGGCAACGCGTCACCGGTGGGCGGATAGCCCGGAACAGGTGGGCGCATGTTGTCGGAATGGGTGGGCGGATGTTCCGGAATACGCAATCGGCTATGCCCGTGTCTCCACGGATGAACAGAATCTCGACATGCAGCGCACCGCGCTCGAAGGCGCGGGCTGCGTGCGCATTTTCGAGGATCATGGCATATCGGGCAGCGCGACAATGCGGCCCGGCCTTTCGGACGCGCTGCACACCATGACGGCGGGCGATAGCCTTGTTGTCTGGAAGCTCGACCGGCTCGGGCGCTCGCTCGGGCATCTGGTCGGGTTACTCGATGATCTCGGCAAGCGCGGCGTGGGCTTTGCTTCGTTGACGGAAAGCATCGACACGACGACCGCAGGCGGGCGGCTGGTGTTTCACATGATGGCGGCGTTGTCAGAATTCGAGCGTTCGCTGATTATCGAGCGCACAAGAGCCGGTATGTCAGCGGCACGACGACGCGGCACGCGGTTGGGGCGTCCGTTGAAAATGACGCCGGAGCGCCTGCAAAAGGCACGGGCGCTGTTGGATTCCGGCGCACACAGCAAGCGCTCGGTTGCCGCCCTGCTCGGCGTGCATGAAAGCACCGTGCGGCGGGCGCTCAAGGGGTAAGTTCAAGATTCTTTCACGGTCGTGCGCGGGTTCTTCTTTGCCGGGCTTTCTTTCACGAACCGGCCCGATTTCGCGCTCCGCGCCGAACCGGTCGCGCCGCCGCCGGTTTTCTCGAACACCGTCGTATCGGGGCTACGCTTGCCGTGCGCCTTTGTAACGTAGCGCCCGCTGATAGCGCTGCGGTAATGGCCGCCGCTTCCTGATTTCTTCGCCATGATCCGACCCTTTCGTCAGTCGATTGCCAAGCTTCCACCGCTCAACATTTGCGGTAGGTTGTGTTCTGGCCCTTGCCGCAATTACCGCAGGGCGGCAGGCGGTCGCTTGCATCGTCGAGATACACGCTCCAATCGCAGTTCGTGCAGCAATAGCGTCCTTTGCCAGGCTTTTCACCGATATCCGGCATCATCCGTTTCCTTCTACTACATTGCGTGCCCGAGTCGGCACTGCATACGACATAGCAGATTTTTGATAAGAACGAAAGGGCAACACCGGTGCGTGCCAGACGGAAGGGTGCGGCATCAAACGGGTGCCGCGCCCTCGCACTGGTACAAGACGTCATGACCGAGAAAGCCGCAGTCGCGCCAGCGTTCGTCATGGATCGAGGTGTCTTTGGCGATCTGGACGGCGGCGTCCTCGTCGTCCGCCTCGATGATGATGTTGTGCACGACATATTCGCCGCGTGAGATGATGTAGCGTGGCATGGTCTTTTCCTTTCCTTGCATGATTTGAATGAGAAGCGGGGCGCGCTCATGCGCGCCCGTTTTCCTCTTTGTTCTGGTGATCCGGCCCTTCGAGGGGCTGGCGCAGGACGATGCGGCCATTAATCGGCACCGTTTCGAGCTGGAGGGTGTAGCCTCTATCGTCCTTGTGCCGCCAGGCCGCTCCGACCTTGTTCCAGTAGGATTTCTCGCCCTTGTCGATGACGTGCCAGGCCAGAAAGTCCGGCGCGTTGTATTGCGGGGAGTCAGATTTTTTCTGTGTGCGTGCCATGATGGTTCTCCTTTGGTTTGGGGTTGGCGCGTTACGCCATTCCGCAAGACCGGACGAAGAAGGCACGGCGTCATTTCCAACACGGTCCGGCTCTGCCGGAGTGGTGCGGGCAGGATATTGATGGCGGGCCGCTAGCGGTCAGGAAGTCAGGCGTTTTTCGAAAACGAGCCGACCGCGATCCAAAGAGCGTTCATCGCACAGGCATCACGTGACCTGAGACCCAAGCGATCACGGCGCTCCGTCTTTCCTCTGGCGACCGTCCTACAGTCCTTCCGAGAATTCAGTGCTGGCAGAAAGGGCTACAGCCTGCGGCCAAGGCGATAAGCCTGCTCCACTGCGTTACGCCCTCCAACGATGTTTGGCGGTGTCCGCGCGGGCCGCTTCCTGCGTCGTCCTGATCCCGAGAAGACCTGGATAGGCCGGGTCTCACGACGGAAAAGGAGGATCACATGATCACGCTTCTCACCATGCACGAGCTGCACGGCTTGACCGCTCAGGAACTCGGCGAACTGCATCAACTTTTTTCGATGCTGCTGATCGAGACCGAGCCCGATACGCCGGATCACCGCAATATACTGGCAACGCTCGAAAATATCGAACGCGCCATGGGCTGCACCGCAAGGCTATCATGCCGATGCTAGGCCGTCCTGAAGTCCTGCCCAAAGCCCTGCCCTGCGGGCAGGGCTTTGGGCTTTATGAGAAATCGACGCCTTCGATGTCCTTTGGCTTCAGACGGTAGCGAATAAGATTACCCTCATGCAGCCCTTGGAATTGTTCGTGGGCGTAGGCCACGACAGCATCCCGCTCATCTTCGGGAATGTCGTGCCTGGCAGCGAGGTCAAGAATGTCGTCTTTGCGAAAGACTTTGGTTTGCAGGACGCTATAGCGGACGGCTTCGCGCACAAAGTCACGATAGACAATCGCCGCCTTTTCGGGCGATTCAACCTCGGCACGGAGAATGCGATATTTTTCGGCAGAGGCCAGATAGCTATCGATAAAAACCTCGCGCAGCAGCGCCACATTATTGAGCTCGTAGATGCCGATCAGTCCGTCGATATAGGCCGCGTCATCCATAGTCAGGAAGGACATGGGCGCGAGGTCTGCCTTGAGGAGCGGGATGTTGGACGCCACGCGCGACGTGCGCTTATTGATATCTACAAACGCCTGAAGATAAGGGATATGAACGAGCAGGAAGAATGACTGCTCGAACGGATCACTGATCTCCGCCGCCTTGTGCAGCAGGATGTCGAATTCTTCTTCGATGGTGATGGCATCATCGAGGGGCTTGTAGCTCGAATGCGAAATCCCGACCGGCGTGCCGCGCAGTCGTCCGGCCATGGCCGGGTCGGCGAGCAAGCCGTCGGCCAGAAGCGCGTGAATCCCGAAGATATCGGGGCGGGACAGGCCGATATCATCAAGATTATCGACCACATATTCGATGGCTTCTTTGTGGTTGAGGATCATCAGCGCTTCTTTGCGGTCCTTGCCCTCTGCCGCTTCACCGAAGCGGATCAGCCGCTCGGTCTGGAGAATATCGTAAGTGTTGCCTTCAAGGCGAGATGACGCCCAGGACAGATCGACCAGAAGCTGTTCAAGGATACGCCGCGCATAGGTTCCGGCCTTGATCATGCCGCCCACGGGCTGCCCTGCGTTTCGTAGCCTCTCACGGTCTGCCTCGGGGATGTAGAAGGTCCGGTTCGGCACATAGGCGTCGAGGAATTCAGGGCTGTAGGCGACGGGAGGCCGCCTGTTATAGGGGGTCTGCAAGTGCGCGCGGACGACGGCTGCGCCCGCAATCGTATAGACGGTCGCGCGACCCTTGCCGGAAACTTCGAGCCTGCCCGCCTCGACAAGGCGCTTGAGCGCCCGCCAGACGGTCGTGTCGCTGGACTTCGGTGCTGCGCCTCTGCGGATTGCCTCGCGGCCCGACTCGGGGTGCGCGGCAACGTAGTCCAGTATGTCTTGATCGACTGAGGTCATGAAACGTAAACACAGCTCCGTGAAACGATTAAACTTATAATATACATACGTTTTATGGCTTGCGCAAGTTTTCGTTGCAAGTATTTTGAAACGTAAAAGGTGTCGCTGACCTGTTGAAACGAAAGCGCAGCAATGCGCAATGTTTATCTAGCTGATATAGTTATATATTTCAGGAAGCGGGCAAAATCCCTGCAAGCATTTTGCAACGAAAAGGTGCCCTGCACCTTCGCGGCTGGCCTCGCGGCCAGCCGCGAAAATTTTCTTGCCCTAGAACAGCGATAGCTGCGCGCCGTTCCAGCCGGTTTGCGCGGCTTCGTGGTCAAGCCATGCCGTAACAAAGGCCACCGCGCCGCCGTACTCGGCGACATGACCGCAGGGCAGAAAGTTCGAGCGGTAGCCGGTTTCGGTCACGGGAAGCGGCACGCGGCCTGCGCTGCGCAGCTCGATGTGATCACTCATCCCGAATTTTTCCGGCGTGAAGGTGATCTCGATATCGATTCCGCGCCATGTGATGCTGTGCTTTTCCATGTCTCAGCCCTCCTTGCGGGCAGAGCCGCCGCTTACGCGGCGACTCCTTCCTGCTGCTGGGGTTCCTCGATCACGGGCTGCAAGCCGTGCAGGAAATCTGCTGCACGCTGCGCATGGGCGGCGGCGCTGAAGATCGCGCGCTTGTCATCGCGCAGCACCTTGAGCCAGCTCTGGATATAGGCGGCATGGTCTGTGCCAGGCTCCGGCGTCAACGCCAGATCGGCACAAAGGAACGCTGCGCCCAGCTCGGCGACCAGTTCCTCGCGGGCATAGCCTTCATCGCCCCACCGCGTGCGCCCGAATTCACGGTCAAGGCGCTTTTCGTGCTTCGTCCAGTGGGTCAGCTCGTGGGCAAGCGTCGCATAGTAGGCTTCGGGGCTGCGGAAGCTCTCGAAATGCGGCATCCGCACGTAATCTGTCCCGCCGCTATAATATGCCCTGTTGCCACCGTGCCGGACATCCGCACCCGTGGCGGTGAAGAATTCTTCGGCATGGTCGATCCGCTGCGCTGGGTCGATGACAGGCTCGGGCTTGGTGTAGAAATGCTCCGGCAGCCCTTCGATCTGCTCCACGTTGAACACGCTATAACCTTTCATGAACGGGATTTGCCGCTCTTCCTCGCTGCCGCCGTCCTGCTCTTCGGTCTTGGTGATGGTGTTGGCATAAACGACCAGATTCCCGCGCTCGCCCTTGCGCACATGCGCGCCCATCTCCTTGGCTTGTCGGTAGGTCATCCAGAACGGCGACAGATAACCGCCTTCCATGGCCGCGCCCCAAAGCATCAGCACGTTGATTCCGTTATAGGGCATGCCGTTATGGCGCAGCGGCTTGATGATCCGCCCGTCCATGTTTCCGGCTGACCATGGCTTGTGCCATGTCAGTTCGCCTTGCTCCAGATCGGCAATGATCTTGTCTGTAACTTTCTGGTAAACGTCTTGTTTCATTGGCTCTTTCTCCTTTTAAAGCCGGTTGCACCTGCAACCGGACTTCTTTAATGCGGTTGTTGATCAATCGATTTTTGGGGTTTTTCCCCAGTTCGATTTCTAAATTTCGGTGTTTGATTTCTTTGGATTCTCATTTCCATTTCCTCCTGATGAATAAGGGGTTGCGTCATGCAACCCTTGCCCATCGGCGAGATCGGGAGGGTATGGGGGCGGTATGAGTTCGGGCATGGCAGAGTTGCGAGCAAGCGGGGTGAAGCCTTGCGCGCGAGCGTTTCTGCCATGCTGTAGAAGTCGTGCCAGGGGGAAGGGAGGGCAGCGCCCCCCTTTATCCCCCCAACAGGAATTCAGTGCCGCCGGATAGTTCCGGCGACAATATTATTGTGCATGATTTTCAGGCCGCAGTTTTTCGTCCAATGGCAGGTATCGTGCTTCTTTACGGGATCAACACAGGTAATGCCGTGTCCTGTTGTTGTGCTGTCCCAAGTTACTTTCCAAAAAGAAGAGTGAGGCGGAACTATCTAAGCCACGCAGCCAAAATGCTGCATCCGGTTGCCCGTTCTCGCCTCGTCCCTTCCCGTCCTGCCGGACGACTCTTCACCTAATTAAGCGGCAAAGAGCAATTCTATTACATCGGGCATCGTTTTATGCTGCGGTGACTTGTTGGCTATCAGGCTCTTGAAACTGAAATTCGGTTCCGTTTTTCCACATCGTATGCATCAGCACCGCCAACCTGCGCGCGACGGCAACGCAGGCGTTCTTCTTCGAGCTGCGGCGCGCCACTTTCAGCCCCCAGCTCTTGATGGCGCTCGGGCGTGATGATCGGCTGAGCAGAACTTTTGCAGCCTCGAAAAGATGCGCGCGAACGAATGCATCGCCGCACTTGGTGATGTGGCCGTCATAGTCCACCTCGCCGGAAGCGTACTTTCGTGGCGTGAGGCCGAGCGCGGCCCCGACCGCACGGGAGCGCTGAAACCGTTCAGGATGGTCAACCCAGGTCTTGAACGCCAACGCCGTGAGCGGACCGACACCAGGAATCGTCATAAAGCGACGGCAAACGCTGTCGTGCTTCACATGATCAAGGATCAGTTTTTCAAGTTTTTTGCATTGCTCGATGAGCTGGCGGCGCACCTCCAGCATCGGCAAAATGAAGTCTTGCAACTCGGCGTCGCCGCTGATGAGCTCACGGGTTCGGGTTTCATAAGTCGCGGGCGTGACGCGCCCCATCTTCAGGCCAAAGACCTTGATTGTCCCGCGTATCTGACTGTCGATGTCCAGTCTCTTGTCGAGCAAACAACGGCGGTTGTTGAGCAGGACGCGCAGCTTCTGGCTGTCCTTGCTCTTCACATGAACCTCCTTGTACCAGCCGGTGCGCATGATGTGGGCAAGCCCTCTCGCATCGTTCCGGTCGGTCTTGATTTGTTGCGCCGAAAGCGCCGCCTTGGCGTGACGGGTCTCGATGCAGATCGCGTTCCAGCCATGTTTCAGCAACTCGGTACATAGCCACGGCGTAAGGCTACCGGCTTCCAGACCCAGCCTTTCAGGATCGAGGCTCCGGTCATTGAGCCACTGGCTGATTGCCGCTGGCTCTGTCGGTACTTCGCCTTCCTGGATAATGTCACCGTCTGCGTTGACGACACAGACCGCCGTGCTGTTGAGGGAAACATCGAGGCCACAGTAATACTTCATGATAAAGCTCCTTTCCGATAAGCTATTGCAAAGAATGTATTTTAAAGGGTCGATCATATCAGCACTGCCAAAATTTTCACGCGCCGCGCCGACCGCATTACAGTATCTAGGCCCGCGCCAATGAGCGGGGGGAGACCGTCAGGACCGCAGACAGCGGAGGGGGATCACCCGTCCTGCACAAGCCGCAGGCGCGGAAGGACGGGGACACCGCTGGCTGCGCCCGCAGCAGATGCGGAGGGCTTGGTCTTGACGGAGGACGGGGCCGCAGGCCCCAAACAGGAAAGAGAACGTCAGCCCATCAGGGCTGGCAATAGCTGCGCAAGGGATCGAAGCCGCACGGCTGAGACCGCCACAGGCGGGCTTAGTTCACGAGAGCCCGACCCGCGAGGGGTGCGCCACCATACCGAAGTCAAGCACGATGCATCCGCTCGACGAGGTAGTGAAGACCCAAGAGGGTGACGACCAACAAGCTCGCCAAAAGCCAAGTATATCCCGCCCAGGCGACTTCTTTGGCGATGTCGAGAACACTGTTTACCCATGGGCGGGTTGCGGCACGAAAGGCGATATGGGTCTGCAAGACACCAAATATAAAGAGGATGATTGACACGCTGGCACAGTAGCCGAAAAGGATTGCCAGAAACCGCCGCCTTGTAAGCTTTTCTGTAATTTCTTCGCCTTGGCGAAGGTGCTTTATGCTAGGTGAACGCCCCTTCATGATCTGGTCGAGGTTTTCATTTGTAAAGCTTGAAACCGCAGCCAGTGCGGCAATATAGAAGCCGATCAGAACGCCCATCAGAACATTTATGTCCGACGCCAGTTTCGAGCGGTCAAAGCCGACAAGGTGTCCCTCAAGCAAGACAGAAGCAGAAAATATGATCAAAAACAGGATCGTCGGATAAATCCATTGATACCAATATATGTCTGGGCTGCGCAGCCGTAGAAACGATAGGACCGTGAATACTTTCGTGTGCTTTTGAATAGCCATTCTAGTCGCCCAAATTATTGGCGACTTCAGTCATCTTGTGAATCATATCGTCTCTGAATGCCTCATGTCGCTGTCCAAGTGGAGGATCAAAGTCCGAAACAATTTCATTCTGAATGAACGCCTGCTCTAGAATCTCTTCGCCATCATGCTGCACCTCAGTTCTCTTGATCTGCCCGTTGGCGGCCTTGATACGAACAAAAACCTGAGTCTCCTCTTGGCCGCCCCTGAAGCCTTCCACAAAGCGACCGATCCTGCCGAAAACCCCTCTGGCTTGATCCTCGGAGACCCGTTTCTTCACTTCCCACCGCGCCTCATGCACGACTTCTTCAACGATGGGGTCTTCATCAAGGCCATCTCCATGGTTCTCTTCGTGCGAAATGAATTCAATGTCCTGAAGCGTGCCAGTCCGCAGGGCTTCACGTATCGTGCGGGATTGGTGTCCATCTACCTCGGAAAAAGCTCGAAATCGCTTTGTGTTGCCGTGCTCGTCCTGAGCCTCTTTCTCGTAGCGGTGATCATTACAGACCCAAGTCAGATGATCTTTAATCGAGCCGAAATGGATGCCTGGCACCTTCTCAATCAAGATTGTATGGCGGCCCAAATGGTCTGGATTTTTCTTTATGAGGATATGCGAAGCGTAATGGCCGCCTTCTTCTTCCTCCTTCTCGATGTCGCGGGTTCGCAGCGTGCCAAAGTGGAGGTAGGAAACGCCCGCGACATTCTTGTCACCTGCCTGAATAATCAACCTGTGAAACTGTTGGTCTTCGGCCAGATCAGCACACCACATGAGCCTGGCATTTTGAGAATAAGAGCGCATGGCGCTTCTGCGCGCAATTCTATCGCTTAGCGCTTCAATCAAGTCCTCTAGGCCGAAGTTCGGCGCATAATTAGGTGCGTTTTTGCGGTTTCGAATTACCAGTTTGCCGACTGCAATCCAGCGGTAATTTGATGGTAGTGCCATGCTCGAATTCCTCCCTTCAAATTCTTTTTGTCAACGCGGAGAGCCGGAGGCGCCGCTATCACGAGCTTCACGCAGCGCTCGATTGAAGAAGTGACGTGTGGCTTTGTCACGCGCTTCCGCGTCAGTGAGCACAATGTTCCGCATCTCGTTGTCCTTCTGGAACATACGGATAGCCCCTTGGAAGATGAACTGGCCCCTTTTTCGACCGGACACTTGGGCATAACCATGGAGGCTTAGGTATATGCCTGAGCACGTGCTTATGTCTGAGATAGAAATCAT
>NZ_JBEPPW010000041.1:0-8785 GCF_040547525.1 Roseovarius sp. MBR-6
AGCAGGTCGCCCTTGCAGGCGATGAAGGACTGGCACAAACTCAAGCCGCAGTTGTTCAGGAAGAAGCCATACTACCTTCCGGGATGTGACACCTATTCACACTCGATATGGTGGCAAAACACTGATCAATTTGTCTCGAGAAAATCCGGGACGGTCCAAACAACGGTAATCGTTTCACATGAATAAGCCCAATCAACGGACCGTCCTGCCTGATGCAACGCTCCACGCCACAGGAATGGCAGTTAAGGCAGGTCTTGTAGGCCGTGTCGCTCCTCCCTTCCTCGGACTTTGCGTCGATTTTTCCCGCCTGAGCCCAACGGTGCGCGCGCTCCATGCGCTGTCCGAACGTGGTGCCGCTCCCGAAAAGATTCTTATGCGTTATCGGACCGCAACAGCTTGGGCGATCGCTGCAACCCTTTCGGAACACTATGGTTTGGATGGCGACACGGCTGTCTGGCGGCATATCGCTGCAATGTTTGGAGCGGATGTTTCGGTGGCGCGCCGTTCCGCCATCGTCGAGGAGTTTCGGAACGCCTGTCGTAAGTTGGGACTGACCGTAGACGGCTTCGACCGACCGGTCGACGTTTTGCTATTTCATGCTGGCGTCGCAAAGGGACAGCTGCCGCGCCTTGCCGAGGCTTTCGACCGCCATGCGCGGGTGGCGGGCGTGCCGGATAGCACTGATATCGTCGTGCTGAATCGCTGGGAGGACGAATCTCTGCAGCATCTTCCGAACAACCCCGTCCTGCACCGACCCATCATGCACGACCACTCCGCTTGGATGGCATCGATGTTTCTCGAGTGGCGGCGAGATCCCGTCGGGCTTCAAGGCCGGGGGCCCTATCTGGCCGCCCTTCATGATGCCTTCGAAACTGTCCGCAGCGAACGGGGCAATATCGTAAGCCGCGTCAACATTGCCCGGCCGATGGTCGTGGAAGGTCGCCTTGTCGTGCAGCTTCCGCCGGGATCGGGCCGCATGCGGGTTGAGGTTGATGGCCGAACACTGCGCCTACCGCGCGGCACGCTCTGGCCGGTTCCGTTGCCACCGCCGCTCATGGTCCGCTGGATCGAGGACGACGCACAGGGTGTGATGGATCTGGTGCCCGCAGTCGGCTACGCGATTTTCGATGCGGAGACAGGCCAACGGCTGACCGACGCTAAAGCAGGGCCGTCCTGCACGGTGGCGGCCCTCGATATCATCGTCCTGTCGCGTGCGCCCTTCTCGACCAACGGCGCGGCGGCGCAACCGCTGGGACCCGGATTGCAAGCAGCTCGGCTGGATCTGGCGTCGTCCGGGGTGCGTCTGGCGGGACCGTTCGACCTAGACCTTTCCGGTCAGCGGCGCACGCGCATCACGGTGTCGGGCCCTGTAATCGCGCGGGGGAGCAAGCCACTCTGGGGGCCGGATGCTCTAGTGACGGTCGATCGCGGAGCCCTTTCGGGTGAGACCATCGTATTGTCCGTCGAGGATGCAGGTTCTGCAGTGCTGACTTTGGACGAAAGCGGACGGGGATCAATTTCACTTGGATCGCTTCTGTCCGCAGCCGGGATGGACGTAGAAGGCGACCCCGTCGAGGTCGACCTCGTGCTGATGCGCCCGGGCGAGGACGGCAACCCACCGATGCCGACGCGGTTCAGACATCGGATCTCGGTATGGCCAGGATTTCTGGTGCGAACCGGGACCGTCCTCGAAAGCGTCCGCCCGCCGCGCAACGTGGTCAAAACGGATCTGCGTCATGTCCAGTTCGACGACCGTGGGCATCTGTGTCTTGACCGCCGCGGTGGCTATGATCTGGCGCGCCTTTCATTCGACCTTGGACAGCGGATCGCGACGTTCGACCTTCGCCCCGAGGGGGTGACGGCAACCCTGGAACGCGGAGACGGGATCACGCAGCCTTGGCGAATGGGAGATCGATTGGAACGAGACGGCAACACCCTGACGACGCTCGTCGTGCGCAGCTCAGATCGGCAGGCCTCGCTACGACTGGGGGACCGAACATTGACGAACCCCTTCTGGACGAGCACGGTCTGGCCGATCCCGCTACGCACGCTGGATGGAGCGCAGGCGCCGGATATCGTCCATGTTTCGGCCGCTGGAGAAGAAACCCTGATCGCAAGCGTCGTGACGCGCGAAACGCCCCGACACTTTGTCGCACGACTTGGCGGGACGCTGGCCAATCTTGACCTGGCTATGGACTGGCCCATCGGTGGCGTGCGGATGACAATTGTAGACGAAATCGGCACACGGCGAGACATTGAAGCTTCTTTTGACCATCTGCCTGCCGCCCTGCAAGACGCCCACTGGTTCAAGGCAGTCCCGGACGGAACGGGGGGCGCACGAATTAGCGTCGGCGGCGATCCGTTCGACGGTCTGGCGTTGGCCTCGCTGTCGGTGCGCGGTGTCGGGGCGAACACATGGTCGCCACTCGGCAATCTTCGCGGGGACTGTTTTGCACTGGCGATCCCGGCGGCACCCCTGTCGGGCAGCGGCGGGCGGCGTCGGCTAGCACAACTCGACAGATGGTTGACGCCCTGCTACGCGCGCGACGCCTGGGATGGCGGCCTGGGGAAGCGACTCGTCGCGCGGTGGACGGAGCTAGCGCAAACGATGCGTCGGACGGCAGGCGACGGGCGACAGCACTTATTGGCGCTGGCTCATGGCGGGCCGGAACCAGAGGGGTGGCTTCCGTTGACCCATCTGACGGGGCCTGTGCCCGACCTTTATTCTGCGCCCTGCGCCGCGTTCAGCCTGCTGGAAAAGTCCGCAGAACCTGCCGGTCGCGCGCTCTCCGTCATGGCCCATCTCTCAAATCGGCTGCGCAGCATCGAAGCCCTCGACACTCACGCCTTCGTCGCGTTTGCTAACCATCGCGATGCCGAACGTCACGATCTCCCGCTGGCAGGCTTCAATTTGCAGGTCCTGATCCACCTGCTCGAGGCCGCAGACACGGGCCATACCGCCATCTGGTCCGGCACGCCCGTTCTTGGGCCCGGGCACCTGCTGGCGGGCCGCGGGGCCCTGAGCGACCGTATCGAGGAAACGGCCCTGTTCGACGGCATCGACGCGGACGGCCCGATGAGCCTTCGGTCGGTGACCCTCAACGTTCTCGTTACCGCGCTGGCGTCCCGTGTAAGACTTTCCATCGAACTGGAAGGTGACGATACCGAATTCCGCATCCGGGCCGAAAAAGCCATCGTCGCCTACGCTCGTGCCGCGCGACAAGACGCAGTGGCTGCCCTGATTTCCGCTACAGCGATCGCGACGGAACGCACCCCCAGTGATATCGCCGCCGCCCTTGGCGACCTGTTGCGACTGGGCCCTGAGCTACTGTCATTCTATTTGATTGCTGCTGAATTGGAGCGGAGAGACCTATGAAGGACCACGGCGACACGGGCGGACTCGATCCGCTGGCCTTCCGCGACCGCTTGGCCCGGCTAATGCAATCGTTCACGACCACTGCGGCTGAAATATCGTCGGTTCATGCCCCTGACCTTGCACGCCGAGTGAGGGAAGAGATCGGTCGAGCACGACTTGTAACCGGTCCATTCGTCGAGAGCATGCCAGATTTCGAGAAGGGGGCATCGATCGCGCAGTTGGTCACGGAGGGCCTGATGGTGCCCGATTGGACGGCTCTGCCGCCCGCCCTGCTGGAACGGCCACTACACCTGCATCAAAGGGCAGCGATCGGTCGCGACGAGAACTATCTGGTCGCGACAGGCACCGGATCGGGCAAAACGGAATCGTTCTTGTTTCCCCTCGTGGACGACCTGCTGCGTCGGCGCGGCGAGACGGGTGTGAAGGTGATCCTGATCTATCCAATGAACGCGTTGGCCAGTGACCAGATGCACCGCATCGCGCGCCTTCTGTTTGCCGAACTGGGCGATCCCGGCCTTACGCTGGGCCGGTTCACGGGGCAGACGCGGTCTGATGCCACCCGTGCCGATGTAGCCCGCGAGATTGAGGCGGCGCCGAGCTACCGGTCTGCGTTCCCTGACGCCCGCACAGTGCCCGCCAATTGGCTGTTGTCGCGCAAGGAGATGTTGGCCACGCCGCCGGACATCCTCATCACGAATTACGCAATGCTGGAGCATATACTGCTTTTGCCTCGCAACAGACCGCTCCTAAAAGGAGCCGACCTACGCTGGCTGGTGTTGGACGAACTGCACAGCTACACCGGCGCGCAGGCCATCGAGGTCGCATTCCTTCTGCGCAAACTCAAGGCGCGATTAGGGCTTTCTCCCGGGACACTGCGTTGCGTTGGAACCTCGGCCAGCCTCGATCCCACACGCAAGGACGAGCTGGCGGCCTTCGCCCAGAACCTATTTGGCGAACCTTTCGGGGCCGGCGACGCCGCCGTCGTGACCGGACGACGCGCGCGGCACCCGGCGTTCGCCGGGACCGCCCCGACCGCGCGACTGTCGCCCGAGGACTGGATCAGGCTGGGGGCCGTCGTTGCGACCCTGCGGTCCGCAGGCGTTCTGGCGGACCCTGACGACACAGATCTAGTCGCGGACTGGAACGATGCGGCCGGAGATGTCCTTCCGCTGCCGCCCGGAGCCCATCTAGGAACCGCCTTGACTAATGCGCTGGCTGCCCTTCCGGAGGTCCGTGAGACTGCTGGGCTGACCGGCCGCGAAGATCGCAAGTGGCTGCTTGAAGATCTGGCTGCGACCATCTTTCCGGGTGCCGCACCCGAGACGGCGCAGGCAGCGATCACATCCATAGTCGCCCTGTCGGTCTTGGCAGTCCCTTCGGGCACTGGTGCCTATCCGTTGTTGCCCGCACGCTACCATTTTGCGGCGAGTGCCGTCGACGGCATCCTCGTCCAATTGGCTGCCGACGCCCCCGAAGGCTGGCGTGATGTGTCCATCGGACGGGTCGGACGGCCCGCGGCGGGGGAACTACCCGCGGCATGGCCCCTCCTGGTATGCCGTGCCTGCGGACAGCCCTATGCTGAGGCCTATGACGACGGTGCGGTCCTGCATCCGGTCCCGCCACGCAATGCGCACGCGACGCGGACAGTCCTGCGCCTGACCGGCCAGGGGCGCGCCGCAACCGAGGACGACGATGCTCCAGACATAGAGGTCTCCCCAGCCAGCACGGTCACGTTCGACCCGGCCACCGGTGCGATCCTGGATGACGGACAGGCGGATGGCCTCACACTGGACTGTCTGGCCGCCGAAACGGATGCCCTTGACCGCAAGCAATACATCAAGGGCTGTCTGGCCTGCGGTGAGACCGGGCGGGGCCATGCCGAGCCGCTTTCGTCGATCTATGCCGGTGACGACGCGCTGACGGCGGTGACCGCGCAGGCCCTGCTCGAGGCCCTCCCGGCGCGCGAGGGCTCCAAGGGGCCACTGCAGGGTCGCGCCCTTCTCGCCTTCGCCGACAACCGCCAAGACGCTGCCTTCTTTGCTCCCTACCTCGAACGCATCTCGCGGACCGAGGCGCTATCAGGCGCTATTGTCGCCGCTCTTTCTGACGCGGACGAACCTGTAAGTTTGACCAGCATGGCCAGCGAAGTGCAGGCACGTCTGCGCCGCCATGGCTTTGTCATTTACGATCGTGGAGATCAGGCAGTCGCGATGGACGGGTCGGCGATCAAGGACCGTGTTGCGGCACTGGTCGTGGCCGAGGTCACGAAAGGCGGACGAGGCAGGGATTCTCTCGAAGCGCACGGTCTGATGCACGTCAACCATGATGGCCTCGAAACAGCCGAGAAGCTGGCGCTTCGTGATCTGGCCGACACTTCGCTTGGCCCGTATGTGCCCGGGGTGATGCGCACGATCCTGCTGATGATGCGGCAAAGCAGGGCGATCTCAGATCTCGACGGTCGGCTGGACCTAACGGATGATGCTATCTGGGGTCGGGGCCTTGGGTCGGACGCGATCGCCTGGGAGCTTGACCGCATCTCTACCGGATCGCGGATGCGCGCAGTGTTGCCCTCGGGCCCACGGCAAACGACGCGCCTCACCTGGATCCTGACCGAACGCCTGGGCTTGGGCGCCGCCGATGCCGTCCGGTTGGCGACTGCGTGCTGGCAGGCGATGACCTCACGGCGCGCGGCTGTCCTGAGCGGCGGCAAGCGAGGTTCTGTGATCGACCTCGACCGGGTTCGCCTGAGCCCGGGTGGAGGCAGGATGCAATGCGACCGCTGCGGCCGGGTGGCTACATTCGATCTGGGCGGCGTCTGCCTGGCCTATCGCTGCAGCGGCAATGTCCGGCCCCTGACGGGGATCGATGCGAGCAATCACTATGTCTCGCGCTACCTGTCTGCGCCCGGTGCCGCCATCGCACGCGAGCACACCGCTGCGATCGGCGCCGATCTGCGCAGTGATATCGAGGGCCGTTTTCGCAACGGCACCGTCAACCTGCTCAGCTGCACGACAACCATGGAGATGGGCGTCGACCTTGGCGATCTGGAGGCGGTGATCTGCCGCAACGTCCCCCCCGGCATAGCCAACTATCAGCAGCGCGCGGGACGTGCGGGGCGGCGTGCGCAGGTGGCCCCGATCGCCCTCACAATCGCGCGGGGCGCACGCTACGATCAGGCCAGCTATCGGCGGTTTGCCGATTACCTCGCCGATGTCCCGCCGGTGCCTTATGTCTCTCTGGATAACGCCCGGTTCCTGCGGCGCCATCAAGTGTCCTGCATCCTCGCCGGATGGCTCGACCATCGCCTTGCCGGATCGACGCGCACCGGTGCGCCCCGCCTCTCGGACGTGCTGGGCCATACCCTCGACCCGGGCACAGTGACAGAGCTGGGCGTCGACATCGCCGCATGGCTGGACGGTCCGGACGGGCGCGACGCCCGCGCCGTGGCCGAGGCGATGGCCGTTGATCTGCCGCCGGGAACGGCTCTCACCGGTGGAGCGCTGACGCAACATGTCCGGGACATAGTTGGCCGTTGGTGCGATGCCATCGCGGCCCGCTGGCAGGACATGCAGTCGCGTGAGGAGGCGGCAGATGCCGCCGCTGCGGCGGCATCCGACGATGCGACCCGAGACAGAGCCCGGCGGCGGGCCTCACGCTTCTCCCAGGATCGCAAACGATACCTGGGCCGGTTTCTCACCGAGGCGTTGTCGCGCGGTGCGGTGATCCCGACCTACAGCTTTCCTGTAAACTCCCTGACCCTCGACGTGATGCGCCAGCGCGACGGTCAAGCCGCCAGCGGGATCGACCTGTCGCGCGATGCGGCACTAGCCCTATCCGAGTTCGCTCCCGGGGCCGAGACCATCGCGGCCGGGCGGATCTGGACCAGCGCCGGGATCGCCCGCCGGATGGCTACCACCGGCGGTCAGGATGCCTACGAAGAGCGCGGCTGGCTTTATGAGTGTCGTGCATGTGCCCAAGTCCGACTGGAGCGAGAAAAGCCGGAAACTCCACCCATGTGTCCGGGGTGTGCCAATGCAATGGCACCACCGCCTCGGCCCCATGTCGAGCCCCTCGGTTTTCTGACCTCCTACGAAAACGCTGCCGGCGGCGAGCCGGGCGTCAGCCGTCTGCGGCCGCGCGCGGTCGACGAGGCGCGTTTGATTACTCGCGCGCCTGCCGACCGTATGGTCCCTACCGAATTGCGCCATGTCGCGACGTTCTTTGCCCCGGCCTTTGCCGAAGGTGACGGTATTGAGGGCCGGATGATCGTCGTGAACCGGGGGCCGACCGGTGCGGGTTATCTACGCTGCCCCCGGTGCGAACACGCGAGACCTGCACCGGCCGGCACCCACGGCGGAACCGAAGTGGCCGCCCTGCACAAGGATCCAAGGAGCGGTGACAGCTGCCCCGTCGAGACGTTGAGCTGGCCCGTCGACTTGGCCCACGTCTTTTCCACCGACATCCGCGTCCTGCGGATCCAGTGGCCGATTATGCCGCCCGGAGGCACGCTGGACGGCGATGCTTGGGCCGACGATATGCTGCGCGGCGTCGCCGAGGCCATCCGCTTGGCCGCGGCCCAGATGCTCGAAATCGATGCGCGCGATCTGCGCAGCGTGTTTGAACGGGGGCCCGACGGTGCCACCATTGTGCTGTCGGACGCCACCTCGGGTGGTGCCGGCTATGTCCGCCGCCTCGTAGAGGAGCCGCGCTATGCCGCGCGCACCCTGTTTCTGCGCGCCGTCGGACTACTCGATTGCATCCGCGGGGACGATTGCAGGACCAGTTGCACTTCCTGCCTCAACGATTACTCCAACCAAAGCCATTGGGACCGGTTTGATCGTCATTCCAGCCGGACCTGGCTTCTCGACGTGTTGGCGCGGACGCTTGCTACGCCAAAGGGTGTTCCTGCAGACTGCGTGCCGACTGCCGAACCCGGCGGACTCGCCCTGCGCCCGCTGCTCGACTCCAGCCGGGAGATCATCGTCGCCGCGCAACGTCTTTGGGGCGCGCAGGATCCTGAAACGGCGATCGGTGCGGCACGTGCCCTGCGATCGTGGCTAGAGCTGGGGGCTGGGCGGATCGCCCGCATGGTCGTCAAGGAGATCGGCCTCCCCGAGACCGGACTCGATCGCGAGGTGGCGCGTATCCTGCGTCAGGTCGAGGAGGATGGCTTGCTGCGCATCGCGGTCCTGTCGCCCGAGACCTTCGATGGGGCACCGCGGTTCACCTTGTTGGGAAAGGAGGGAGGGATTGAGGAAGGTTTCTCGACCGAAGTTAGCCACGCTGCCCTTGCCGGGGCGGGAGCGGGGGCAGTGTGTCTGACGTCAGCACCCATGGGACAGTTTAGGCATATTGCGGAACGGAGGGTTTCCGGCTCATCGTAGCCTTCATGGAGCGAAGATGAGCAAG
>NZ_JBEPPW010000042.1:0-7879 GCF_040547525.1 Roseovarius sp. MBR-6
CAGGTCGCCCTTGCAGGCGATGAAGGACTGGCACAAACTCAAGCCGCAGTTGTTCAGGAAGAAGCCATACTACCTTCCGGGATGTGACACCTAAGTTCCTTGGAGGGCCATGTTTCATCCGCTTCATCTGTCACTCCGGCGCTCCTTCCCTTGGTGGTGTGTTCACATAGATTTGCCGGATGGAATCAGGTGAAGTGTGGCCTTTCCGTCTTTCACCGCATTCACGGACAGACGCCGGTCAAATGTGGCAAGTTGACCGCCACGTACCTTTGCCAGAGCCAGTAGGTAGGTATCTGTGACTTGTGCGGAGGTCAGGACCCGGCTTGCGTCAATAGCGTCAGATCCGACAAGACTAAAATCTTCGGCCCAGAAACAGTGCCCGGGCAAGGCGCGCAACTGCTCGACGATCCCAGCCACCACGGCTGGAGATCCGGGCGAGTTTGGATATTTCGCGTTGCCGAGAATTCGCACCACTCCGTTTTCTGTAATCGGACAACTGGCCCACGACGTGTGACCTTCGCTTGAAAACCAGTTATGCGCATCGTCATGGGCGATATGGGCCGGATCGATCAGGGCAATCAGGACGTTGACGTCGAGAAGGTAGGTCAAGGCGCCTCATCCCGAAGGGTGTTCACGAGATCCATCGTCACGGGAGGAGAGTCGGGGCGAGATGCCAGAAGTGGGATGCCGTTACGTTCGGCCCGGGAGGCGGGGCGTTTAAGCGAGCGCCGAGCAAGCTCGGATACCACCTCACCCAAGCTGCGTCCTTGTTGACCCGCGATCGCCTTGGCTGCAAGCAGGACATCGTCATCAATAGACAGAGTTGTTCTCATGGTGGTTGCTCCGCGCATCAATCATCACGCATCATATGGGGAGTTTTCTGGGTTCATCAAGAGCTGAATTTAGGCTGCCAGTAGGG
Source organism: Roseovarius sp. MBR-6 (assembly GCF_040547525.1). Classification (NCBI taxonomy): domain Bacteria; kingdom Pseudomonadati; phylum Pseudomonadota; class Alphaproteobacteria; order Rhodobacterales; family Roseobacteraceae; genus Roseovarius; species Roseovarius sp. MBR-6. Next base: position 920 of record NZ_JBEPPW010000042.1, read on the forward strand.
CAGGGGGCTCACAACCCCGCCGCCTTTGTCAAATTCACGCGGAACCTGTCGCGTCTGCGCTGATAGCGACGGGTCATCTCGGCGCTGGCATGGCCGAGTTGTTTCTGCACATAGCGCTCATCCACCTCGGCACTGCTGGCCAGACCGGCGCGCAAGGAATGGCCGGAATAGAGCTTCACGCGCTCCGCATCAGGCAGATCGGGGCGCAGGCCTGCTGCCAGCACACAGGATTTGATCAATCGCGCGATGTACTTGTCATTCAGCCGAGTCTCTCTCGCGCGCTTGCCGTCACGTGTCACGCGAGTGAAAATCGGCCCGAAACTGATGCGCCCATAATGCAGCCATTGTTCCAGGGCGTGGACAGGGCAGGTCTGATCGCTTGATCCACGCCCGATTTCGACTTCGCGCCAGCCGGTCTTGCCGCGCAGAGTGATCAGCGCGCCGCCGTCAAGAATGTCGATCCAGCCGCCAGAGTCGAGCGTGTCATCCTTGTGTCGGTCCAGGCTGACAATCTCGGAGCGCCGCAACCCACCGGTAAAGCCGATCAGCAGGATGGCCCGATCGCGCAGGCCGCGCAGGTCATGGGGCAGGGTGACGACCATGGCACGGATATCGTCTGCGAGGATGGCCTCTTTCTGCATGGGTGGGCGCGCATGCTTGCGCCGAATACCAGCCAGAACGCTTGCGATATGGCGGTCCGTGCGATCAAGCCGCAATCCGCGTTGTGCATAGCCCCAGCCCAAGCCTGACAAGCGGCGCTCGATCGAGGCGACCGACAGGGCAGGGGGCTTGGTTGCACCGTGGCCCTGTGGTGCGGCCAGATCCGCAATATAAAGGCCCACAAGCTCCGGCGATGGGGGCAGGGGGTCCGCCCCGCGCATCCGGCACCAGCGCGCGAAATGCGCCCAGTCCTTCGCATAGGCCTTCAGCGTGCTCTCGGAGGCGGCGGCGCGTGCATAGTCGCGCGCGGTGTCGACCAGGCGATCGAGGCTGCTGGACCCGGCGACGTGGGCGGGCAGAGCAATGCCATCGCTGTGGTGTTGATCTCTGTCGTCGATCTGAGCATCCTCAAGATCATCAGAGGGCGCTGACGTCGATTTGTCGGTCTCTGAGTCCATCGTATCCCTGAAGATCCGCTAATTTTGCGCCTGTGCCGCAGCATATCTTTTAATGTCCGATAATGCAAACTTATTGGACACAAAGACATCGTCGAAGAGGCGGCGTATATCGCAACTTTCGGTGGCTAAAAGCGCCGCCTCGCCTTAGGCTGTCGGTATGAAAAAACTGCACGAACAGCCTAGCCAAGCCATGCCGGGGCCTCCGCCCTTGCCCGGATGGATTGCTCGGGCGGCGGCTGAACCCCTTGACGCGGCGGCGTTCCGGTCGGGGGCGGCGCTGGCGCATCTGGCGCTGGTTGCGGCGGCCGATGTGCCCCTGCCGCTGTGGCGCGACCGGCTTGCGCTGGCGGCTGCGGAAACCTGCGCGGCGATGGCCGGGCGGCGCGAAGGGCAGGGCGCCTTGCGCGACGCGCTGCATCTGACGCGGGCAGGCGACGATCCCGGCCCGGCGGGGCGCGTCCTGCGGCAATGGAGCCGGGCGGTGGCGCGGCCGGTCTCGGTTGCCGGTTTGGGCCGGGTGCTGGAGGGGATCGCACCCGAACAGATCGGGCTTTGCCTGGATGCGGCCGGGCCAACGCCGGTGGACCGGGCGGCAGCGGTGATCGAAGCCGTGTTGGCCGACGTTCCGCGCGCCGAAACGGCCGCATTGATTCTGGCCGATGCGGTGCTGGCGCGGGGATGGGGGCAGGATCACGCAGTTCCGCTGCTGTCGCTGGCCATAAAACCGCGCGATCTACGGCTGCGGGGCGACGATCTGCGGCTGGCCTGCCACCGGGCGGTTGCGGCCGGTGCCGCGCAGGCGGTATCTCTGGCGACAGAGCTGTCACGGGCGGCGGCGCGGCTGCGGGTGGTGACTCCGAAGCTGCGGGCCGGGGGGGCGGGCCGCGCCGTCGATCTGTTCCTGTCACGCGAGGCGCTGACGCCGGGGGCGCTCGACTTCATGTCTGATCGGGCAGCCCGGCGTCTGTGTGACCGGCTGGTCAATCTGGGTGCGGTGCGCGAGCTGACCGGTCGCGAAACCTTCCGCCTGTATGGGCTGTGACGATGAAAAGCGCCCGAACAGAGACGGTTTTCGACCGTGGTCTGGCCGATCTGCCGGCCGATCTACGCTGGCGGGAATGGATGCGGCGGATCGAGGCAGTGCTCTTTGCCTCTGCCACGCCGGTCGCTCGGGACGATCTGGCGCGGATCGTGGGACAGGGCGCCTCGGTTGATCTGCTGATCGAGGATCTTGCGGCGGATCTGGAAGGTCGCCCCTATGAGGTGGCGCAGGTGGGCGCGGGATGGATGCTGCGGACCAGGTCCGCCTATGCGCCCGCGATTCGCGCCGCAGCGGATGTGGGGGCTCAGGCCTTGAACCTGACGGAGTTCGATCTGGCCGTGCTGGCGGCGATCGCCTTTCACCAACCGATCAGCCGTGACGGGTTGAAGGAGATTTTCGGGAAAGAGATCAGCCGTGACCTGATCGGGCGGCTGGCGGACCGAGACCTGATCGGGACCGGCCCGCGGGAGCCTCGCCGCGGCGCGCCCTATACATTCGTCACCATGGATACCTTTCTGGCCGTCTTCGGGATGGAGTCCTTGCGCGACCTGCCCGATCCCGAGCAACTCGCAGATGCCGGCTTGGCGGGCCCGTCGGAGGCACTGGACATTTAAGAGGCAGCTAGGGCTTCGACAGGAGATCGGCAGTCTTCATGAAGCCGGGTTGCGGCCCGCAGCAAGGCGGCTAGATCAGGGGTTCTACTGCAGGTGGTTCGCTGCAAGCCGGCAGTTTCAGCAAGCTGATCCGTGAGCGCCTTGACCAGCCCGTTGTGGTTTCCAGCGGCATTGGCAAGCCGGTCCCAGAGGTTCAGCGGGCCGCGTTCTGTGGGGTCTCTCGCCTCGATCTGCCGCTCGGACAGCCGTCGTAAGAAATCGTGGCGAACCCGCTGCGACAGATGCGGGATCGTTGATGTCTGCCGCGCGACAAACAAGGTGAGAATCCAGCGTCAATCAGGATGAGAACGCGGGGGTGGGGTCTCGGAGGGAGGGCGTAGCCCGACCGGAGAGGCCCCACCCCCGCGTTGCGCCCCAAACGGGCGGGTCTGACGGTCGTGATCGGTTCGGATAGCAAACGATTTTCTGTGCAAGGAGATCGTTCATGCCGGGCCGTCATGTCACCGATCAACAAATGAGGCTCTTCATGACGCTCAGACAGACCCACTCAACACCCGTGGCCGCTGCCAAGGCCGGTATCAGTCAGGCAACGGGGTATCGGCTGCAAGCCGACCCAACGCCACCATCGCAAAAGAAGACACCGCGCGGCCGACGCCGCCCGGACCCGCTGGCCGATATTTTCGATGCGGAGGTGGTGCCCCTTCTTCAATCTTCCCCGGGGATCCGGCCGGTGTCGGTTTACGAGGAGCTTTTGCGCCGCCACCCCGATCTGGGCACGGGCATCCGGCGCACGCTGGAGCGGAGGATGCGTGCCTGGAAAGCCGAGCATGGCCCTGAACAGGAGGTGATCTTCCGGCAGACCCACACGCCGGGCAAAATGGGCCTGTCGGATTTCACGGCCATGGGCAAACTGGGGGTGACCGTGGCCAGCGAGCCGCTGGATCATCGGCTGTATCACTTCCGGCTTGCCTATAGCGGGTTTCAGCACGCCCATGTCGTGCTGGGGGGCGAAAGCTATGTGGCGCTGGCTGAAGGATTGTGAGACATGCCCTCTGGACGCTTGGGGGCGTGCCCCACGACCATCGCACCGACAGCCTGTCGTTCGGCGGGGAAACGCACCACTGGCGCCTTTCCTGATCCACCTCACCCTTCAAGAATCTGGACAAATCCGCCCAGGCTGACCTCACAGACCGCTTCGATGCCCTGTGCCGCCATTATGGCATGACGCCAACGCGCAACAACAAGGGCGTTGCACACGAGAATGGCTCCATCGAGAGCCCCAATGGCCATCTGAAGCGGGCGACCCTGGACGCGCTGGTCATGCGCGGATCGCGCGACTTCGAGGATCTGACCGCCTACCGCCGCTTCATCGACGAGATCGTGGGCCGGATCAACGCCCGCAATGCAAAACGCATCGACGTGGAGCGCGCCAGTCTCAGGCCTTTGCCCGTTCGGCGCACCACGGATTACGAGGAGGTCACGCTGCGCGTCACGTCCTCGGGCGGATTCACCTTGCGCAAGGTGTTCTACACCGTGCCATCCCGGCTGATCGGGCATCAGCGTCGAACCGAAGGTTCGCCTCCGGCGAAACGGGTTCGGCTCTACGATGATCGGCTGGAGTTGTTTCCGGGAGGCAGCGCCCTGATGACGCGGTCGGGCATCGAGCAGCGGCAGCCATGGTCACGTGGTCAATTACCACGTTTCGCCAGAGGCGAACCTTCGGTTCGACGGCGCTGATGGGGCTGGTCTACCGGGACCAGCTGTTTCCACGCCGAGCCTTTCGCGACATGTTCGCAGTCCTGCTGGAACAGACCGGTGAGAAGGCAGCTTGCCGCATGACCGTCGATCTTCTGGCGCTGGCCGTCGAACCGCAGGTTCGCCTCCGGCGAAACGACCGGGGCTGCGAGGCAGACCTGGCCGCGCAGATCGAGGAGGATCTTCGCCAGAACCGTCCGCCTGACATGGCGGCCTTGCGCGCGCTCTTCAGCCCGCCGATTGAGGCGCTCCCCAAAGTCGAGGTGCTGATGGCCGACCTGTCATCCTACGACCAGCTGGTCGGCACGGTATCCTATGTGGAGGTGACAGCATGACGTCGCCCGAGACCGACACCGCCCGTCTCACTCTCGCCCTGAACGAATTGCGCCTGCCAGCCATCAAGGCCCTCTGGCCCCGCTTCACCGAGCAGGCCGACAAGGAAGGCTGGCCCGCCGCCCGTCTGCTCAGCACCCTGGTGGAGCACGAGTTGGCCGAACGCGATCGCCGCCGTATCGAGCGACATCTCGCGCAGGCCCGCCTGTTGCCCGGAAAGACGCTCGAGACCTTCGACTTCGCCGCCGTTCCCATGCTGTCCAAGGCCCATGTCAGTGCCATCACCGCTGGTGACAGCTGGATCGAAAAGGGCAGCAATATCCTGCTGTTCGGCCCGCCGGGCGTGGGCAAGTCGCATCTTGGCTCCGCCATCGGGCTCGCCCTTGTCGAGAAAGGCTACCGCGTTCTCTTCAGCCGCACCACCGATCTGGTCCAGAAGCTGCAGCAGGCGCGCCGCGATCTCGTCCTTGAGGCCGCCATCGCGAAACTCGACAAATTCCACCTCGTTCGTCGGGCAAACTCTCCCCCGGAGAGTTTGCTGATCCGCCTCACTCCTCGATGACATCACCTACGTCACCAAGGATCAGGCCGAGACCAGCGTGCTGTTCGAACTCATCAGCGCGAGATACGAACGCCGCTCCATGCTGATCACGGCCAACCAGCCCTTCGGGGAATGGAACACGATCTTCCCCGACCCCGCGATGACGCTGGCCGCCGTCGACAGGCTCGTTCACCATGCCACCATCTTCGAGATGAATGTGGAAAGCTACCGACGCAGAGCGGCCGAAAAGGCAAAGGGACCAGGGCGGCCCGCCCAAAGAGCGACACCGGCCAACGTCAAAGCTGATTGACGCGCCGCGACAATCAAAAACACATACCCCTAAATCGCGACAGAAAACGACGGCATCGTCTCAAGTGTCGCGACCAAGGATTCTCATCCTGATTGACGCGCTCCTCTCATCCAGTTTGTCGCGCTACAGTAATCGCCATCTTCGAGACGTTCTTCCCAGTCGTCAGGGCGTCCATCATATTCCCGGCTGTCCCAGTAGGCATCGTTGTTGGGATTCATCTGGTTTGCACGATTGTCATCATCATGTTTCGCCATCGGTCAGCTTCCTTTCATTTGCTGGTGCCAATGCCTTTCTAACTAACCTCGACCTCCGAGAGCCACAGGTGACAAAAACGGGAAACTCAGTGTTCTGGATGCAATTTGCTGGTACCTGACAAGGCAAGATGAACCACCGCGTCCGTTATTCGCGTAAAAAAAATCCCGCCGAGATCGACTCGTGGGTCAAGTTTGTGGAAGATGACAAGCGCGCGAACTTCGGAGCTCCCGCGCATGCGCAACCCGCGGTCGATTATCTTTGTCAGCTTCAGGGTGTCGATCGGGTTGCCGCTTGATCGAGGGGGAACAGGTTCTCGACCAACGACCGGTGGCCGTTTTCGATGGCCGCTGGTTCAATGCCGAGCTTCTCGGCATAACGTGCGTTCATGCCCTCGATGATTGTCATGACATCATCGCCGAGCAGTTCTGCCTTGGTCGGGAGTGTCATAGTGTAAGCATAGGAAGCGATCGGGCCGAGATGCTTGGTAATCCGGGTCTTCTCGATCTCCGGGATCGAGGCCTGCATGCAGGCTTGGAAACACCAATAGCAAGTCGCCCAACACTCGACGATGTCGTCTGGTATCTGGTCATGCTCGTTGCTTAGATAAAACTGTCGGATGGCCGGAACGTTGCCGCCGAACACGTTGAACAACAGCCGACCCATTACAAAGGGCCAGCTGTCCTTGTCGCCTTCGGCGGGCAGGACCTGAATCGAGGAGCGCGGTGGTTGTTTGCGCTTCTTTGCCTCCGATCCCTTCCACGACGCAGCCGCGATAATCATCAGCAGTGCACGCAGGCGCAGGATATCGTGATTGTCCAGCTTTCCGGATTCTTGTCGGTCCTTGATGCGTTGACCGAATTTGAGTGCTGCGCTGACAAGCTGGTCTTTGGTGGCTTTCGGGAGTGTCATGAACTCTGTGTAACTGGTCCGGGCCATGCGGGTTTCAGTTACGGTCACGCGTTGAAGCGTTCGTCGAACATGATAGCGAATTG
>NZ_JBEPPW010000043.1:0-7332 GCF_040547525.1 Roseovarius sp. MBR-6
TCACCAGAAAGGGTAAAGGTGGCCGACTTTTACGCCGCCCGCAGCAGGCTCATCCCGCCGCTACCGTGGCCGACTTTCGCACCGCCGTTCTCACCGATGCCCGCCGTCGTCATTTCCGCCCGGGCCGTCTGAGTCGGCGAGGAACATAGGAGAAAGCACGTGCGATCGGCACCCGATCTTCGCGACGTACTCGGATGTGAAATCCGGACCGGTCAGACCTTTCTGAACAAGCCGAAATGGAATCGCTGCACGCTGCCCCAGGGCGTGCGGTGATCGTGCATCGAGGACTGGATCAGCCGATAGCCCGGACCCAGCCGTTCCGCGAGAGGAGCCGCGTCATAGCGGGCAACCGCCAGTCCGCTGCATTTTTCCGGTCCATCCGGCGCAAACGTGCCGATGATGGCATGGCCACCGGGCATAAGGGCGCGGTCCATGACCCGCAGATAGGCGTCCTGATCGGCGGCCTTGGTCAGGAAGTGAAACGCAGCCCGATCATGCCAGACATCGAAGGGCCCGGACGGTTGCCAATCGAGGATGTTCGCCACAACCCATTTGACAGGGGCATCCTCCGGCAGTCGAGCGCGGGCCTTTGCCAGCGCCGTCTCGGACAGGTCGAGCACAGTGATCCGATGGAAGCCCTGTTCCAACAAGCAATCGACCAGCCGCGACGCCCCCGCGCCAACATCGACAATGGCGGCATCCTTGTCTGCCCCTGTCGCCGCGATCAGGTCGAGTGAAACCTGCGGACGATCCTCGTACCAGCTCGTCTCGGCCTCTTCCTTGCTCTGATAGACATCTTCCCAGTGGTTCGGTTCTTCAGCCATGGTCGTTCCCTCAAAGATCCACCCGCCGCAGCCGCAGCGCGTTGGTGATGACCGAGACGGACGAGAGGCTCATCGCAGCCGCCGCGATCATGGGCGACAGCAACAACCCGGTCACGGGATAAAGCAACCCGGCAGCGATCGGCACGCCAAGCGTGTTGTAGGCGAAGGCGAAGAACAGGTTCTGTTTGATGTTGCGCAGGGTCGCCCGCGCCAGTTTGCGCGCCCGCACGATGCCCATCAAGTCGCCACCCAGAAGGGTGATCCCGGCGCTTTCCATTGCCACATCCGCCCCTGTTCCCATGGCGATGCCAACATCCGCGGCGGCCAGAGCAGGTGCGTCGTTCACCCCGTCGCCCGCCATGGCGATCTTGTGGCCCTCGCGGCGCAACCGGTCGATCAGATCCTTCTTGGCTTCAGGCAGGATGCCCGCGCGCACCTCGTCGATGCCGAGCTTGCCCGCGACCGCCTGCGCCGTGCGTTCATTATCGCCCGTCGCCATGATGACGCGCAGCCCTTGCGCATGAAGTTCCTTGATCGCCTGTGCGGTGCTGTCCTTGATCGGGTCGGCCACGGCCACGATGCCTGCGAGTTCCCCATCAACCACGATGAACATCGCCGTCTTGCCCTCAGTGCGCAGGGTGTCGGCCTGTGCCTCGGCCGCGTCTGTGTCCAGGCCCATCTCCTGCATCATCACCGTGTTGCCGAGCGCGATCGCCCGTCCGCCGATCTGTCCGCGCACACCCTTGCCGGTGACGGCCTCGAACTCGGTCGCCTCTTGACGGTCGGTGCCCGCCGCTTCGGCCCCTTCCACGATCGCTTCGGCCAGAGGATGCTCGGACCCGCGTTCCAGTGCAGCGGCCAACGACAGAATATCTGCCTCAGCCCAATCCCCCAACGCCACCATGTCGGTCAGTTTCGGCTTGCCCATGGTCAGCGTGCCGGTCTTGTCGACGATCAGTGTATCGACAGACGCCATCCGCTCCAGCGCCTCGGCGTCCTTGATCAGCACCCCCGCCTGCGCGCCGCGTCCCGCCGCCGTGGTGATCGAGATCGGAGTGGCCAGCCCGAGCGCGCAGGGGCAGGCGATGATCAGCACCGAGACGGCCGAGGCGATGGCAAAGACCAGTGCGGGTTCGGGCCCGAAGATCATCCATACGATGAAGGCAAAGATCGCAGTCCCCACGACCGTCGGCACGAATATGGCTGAGACCCGGTCCGCCAGTCCCTGGATTGGGGCACGTGACCGCCGTGCATTCGACACCATGGTCACGATCTGCGCCAGCACGGTATCGGCACCGACCTTGCCTGCTTCGATCACCAGAGAGCCGTTCTTGTTGATCGTGGCACCGGTCACAGCATCGCCAGGGCCCTTTTCGACCGGCATCGACTCGCCGGTAAGCATGCTTTCGTCCAAGCTGGATCGCCCCTCGATCACCGACCCGTCCACCGGGACCGCATCGCCGGGGCGCACGCGCAGCCGGTCGCCTTCCATGATGTTCTCCAGCGGCGCGTCATATTCCGTACCGTCCGGCAGGATGCGCCGCGCGGTCTTGGGCGCGAGGTCTAGCAGTGCGCGGATCGCATCGCCCGTGCGTTCGCGGGCACGAAGTTCCAGCACCTGGCCAACAAAGACCAGTGCCACGATCACCACCGACGCCTCGAAGTATGTGCCAACACCATGGCCCATTCGATACTGTTCAGGGAAAAGGCCCGGCAGGAAAGTCGCGAAGATCGAGTAGATGTAGGCCGCCGACACGCCAAGGCTGATTAGCGTCCACATATTGGGCGAGCGGTTTATTATTGAATCCCAGCCCCGCTTGAAGAACGGCCATGCCGCCCAGAGCACGATGGGCGTCGCCAGCACAAATTCCAAGTAGCTGGCCATCTGATGCCCGATCCAGTCGCGCACCGGCAGGCCGACCAGCCCGCCCATGGTAAGCACGATCAGCGGCACCGCCGCAGCCGCCGAGATCCACATCCGGCGGGTGAAGTCGGTCAGCTCCTCGCTCGGCTCGTCGGAGGGTACCATGGGTTCCAGCGCCATGCCGCAGATCGGGCAGGCCCCCGGCGCATCGCGGATGATCTCGGGATGCATCGGGCAAGTGTATTGGACGTCGGCGGGCGCGGTCTTCTTTTTCCCTGCGGTGCGGCCCGTCGCGTAGTGCCACGGGTCGGCCTTGAACTTCGTCTGGCATTTTTCCGAGCAGAAATGGAAAGTTTTGCCCCCGAACTCCGCGTGCCGCCCGTCGGGCTTGACTGCGACCGTCATCCCGCAGACCGGGTCCTTTGCCGTCTCGGCTCCCGCCGGAATGTCGGGCGCGGTATGATGATGATCGTGGTCCATGGTGTGCGAACCTTTCTGGTTCTGTGGTAGTTTCCATACTCCCAGGGACTGGAAGCTCAAATCATTTTCAATGGTGGTTTTGATCGCCTTCTCTGACAGGATTGCGCGCGAGGAACACCCGCACGAATAGGAACACCAGCGCCATGCCGACTATGCCGATCACGACGATCAGCGGGTCGGACTGCCACTTCATTGCGGCGAAGGCGGCCAGCACCACGGCATCGAGCAAGATGGCCGTCAGCAGCACCCAGCCCCGTGCGCCGATCTCCTCGCGAAGGTGCCGAAACACGCCCAAATGGATGATGATGTCCATCACCAGGTAGAAGAAAGCGCCAAGCGAGGCGATCCGGCTGAGGTCGAAGAAAATAGTACCCGCGCCAATCATCACGCCGGTGCCCATGGCCACCGCGCCTGGCAAGGTGATGCTGTTTTTCTTGTAGGCGTTCGACATCATGAATCCTTTTCGGTTTTGCGTCGGGTCGCAATCCAGAGCAGCGGCAATCCTGTGACCAGGCCGAGGCCAAGCACCGCCCATGTCGCCCGGCCAAGGTCCCCGCTGACCGCCTCCCCACCGAAATGGGCGAGCAGGAAGCTTGCCGGAACGATACCGGCCAGTGTCGCAAGCGCGAAACGCCAAGCGTGCAGCCGACTGAGGCCGGCTGCGTAGCTGATCATGTCGAAGGAAACGAAGGGCATCAGGCGGCTGGCAAAGACCGTCGCCGTCAACGCGGTCTGCGACCCGAGCAGACCGACGTCCATCTGATCACCGAACACCCGTCGCAAGACATCATGACCCAGAACTCGCGCCAGGCCGAACGCGATCAGCGCCCCAAGCTCTGCGCCGATCACGACCTGCAGCGTCCCCCAGAGATGCCCGTAGGCCGCCCCTGCGGCCAATGCAATCGGCGCGCTCGGGATCGGGCTGGCCACAACCGCGACGGTCATCAGCGTGATGATCAGAACCGGCCCCCAGAGGCCAGCGCGGGCGACCAGCCTCTCGAGAGGCTCACCGTCCATCAGTCCACGTGTCTCGGCGAACACCGAAGGCGCGAACTGCCAGACACCGAGCAGGACGATCCCGAAGATCGCCAGCCCCGCGAGAATGGCGGCGCGTAGGCTCATCTCAGATCGCCTCGACGGCCTCCGCCAGAAGGTCGCGGACCTGACCTGCGACGGCCGCAAGCTCAGCGTTTTCGATCGCCTGCATCGACGCCACTGGGTTGATGGCGTTGACCTCAACACCGCCCTCGACCTTGCGCAGGATGACGTTGCAGGGCTGCATCGCGCCGACCCTGGGCTCGATTCCGATCGCCTGATGCGCCATCTTCGGATTGCAGGCGCCGAGGATGCGGGAGGCCGGCATCTCGACGTCGAGTTTCTTCTTCATCGTCGACTTGACGTCGATTTCGGTAAGAATACCAAAGCCTTGATCGGTCAACGCATCGCGAGTGCGAGCGTCAATAGCGTCAATATCGGCGTCCGGTATCAGACGGTTGATCGTGTAGTCCATCGGAAGCTCTTTCAGTTTATTTGCGCAAGTATTTTAGAAGCGCCGCAATGGCGAGACCGACCAGTACGATGCACACAATCGTCCAGATCCAGCCGAAGCCCATGCCGTAACCCATACCGTAGTCGTTCATCGTTGTTTTCTACCGTAATTAGTCATGAGACTGCCCCCGCCAACCGGCGCTTGGCGCGATTGGCGGCGAAACCTGCGCATCAGTTGTTGCCCATCATGCCTCGATGTCTGCCCTGCGTGTCGCCATGCTGCCAGCCGCTGTGGCTTTCCATCATAGCGGCCATTGCAGCCATTTCGGCTTCCGTCACCTGCGCGTCGCCGTCAGGATCGTGCATCTGGAAGGCGCGAACGGTCATTGGTCGAGTATGAGCCGCGTGCATCACCGCAAATTCCTCAAGCGAAAGCGTGCCGTTGCCGTCAGCATCATAAGTCTTGATTTCGGCCTGAATGCCGACTGTCAATTCTTCAGGGCTGAGCGTGCCGTCCTTGTTGGTGTCAAACGTGGCCATTGCGTAGTTTTGGCCTCCGCCCATCATCATGCCCATCCCAACATGACCGCCCATCATGCCGTAATGGTCACCTATCATACCCATTCCGCCACCCATCATCTGGCCTGGCTGCATTTGGGTTTGCTGGGCGACCACCGGCACCGCAACGGCGGCAAGGCCGAGGGTGGCAACAGCTGCAAGCGCGAAGTTTTTCGAGCGTCTCATGGCATCTCTCCTCAATTTAGTGGCATGTCGCCAAGGAAGCGATCATAGGCTATTCGGGGCTTCAGATACTGATTTGGATCAATCATCGAATTCACAGGCCGGGTAGCGCAAAAATCCGTTTTTTGCCATTGTACGACGTCGATCTCTTGAGGTTGTTTCCCGGCGTGTACCATTAAGAACGAGTGTACCAACAAGAGGCCGTCCAAGGACCTTCACTTGGCGGATCATCAGAATAAGGATTGCACTATCATTGCTCGACCGCACGTCTTAGCCCGAGATATTACAGCAGCAGCTTTCCGGGTCACCAAAAGATCGGCACCCCCAGGATCTATATTCCTATGCCAAGCATGATTAGGTTCTCGCTGAGAGAGATTGCCCCAAGGGGAACGCTGGACCCACCACGGGCCCAACAGTTTCGCTGCGTGGACCCCCGGGTAACGTAAGCCGCTTTGCAGCGCCGCAGAGAAAAGTCCGGCTTCCAGGCCGTCTAAATGTCAGCTTTCATCTTCGCAGCCAGCTTGGCTCGCAATTGCAGCGAAAGTCCGGAATCCTGAAGGTTTTTCGATGCGGGCCGCGGCGCGACGTGGGCGGCCGGGAGGTGGCGGCCCGCGTTGACAAACCTCGGAAGGAGGAAGCCGCGGGGGTCTTGGATCATCCTATGGGGAAAGTGCGCGGGCGGTCGGGGCGGCGGCTGCATCCGGGGTGCGGCTGATGGCGAGCCAGGTGCCTGATACGGCCGCAAACCCGGCCGTTGATCCCGACAAGGCTGTGCGTTTCGGAGTTGCTGCCGCCTTTGGCCGCGCTGGAAACGGGAGCGCACACACTGTTCGGACCGGATCTGTGGATTGTAGCCGGTGCTGCTTCGTGTCGGATGACGTGCGATATGTCATGCGGCCTGCTCTCTGAGTGGCGCACGCGACATCGGTTTCTGCCCGCGCCGGAAGATCTCGATGATGCGCATGGGGCCGCCGCAGCAGGGGCATGGCTCGCGCAGGGTGAGCGGGGTGATCTCGGTCTGTGGTTCCGGCCCAGTGACCTGATCAGGCCGCTGGACGCAAAGCGAGGCGCGGATCTTGGTGATGTTGGCCTTGCGGGCAGCGCTGGCGAGCAGCCCGTAGTGCCGGATGCGGTGGAAGCCGTCCGGCAGGACGTGGATCAGGAACCTGCGGATGAACTCCGGCGTCGCCAGCCGCATGAGCTTCTGCCGGTCGCCGGATTTGATGCGGTAATCCTTCCAGCGGAAGGCCACGGTATCGGCATCGGCACTGACCAGGCGATTGTTCGAGATCGCCACCCGGTGGGTATAGCGACTGAGATAGGCGAGCACGGCCTCGGGTCCGCCGAAGGGCGGCTTGGCATAGACCACCCATTCGGATTTGCGGAACGGGGCGAGCCAGCCGGTGAAGGTGTTCGCGTTGGCCAGCTCGGCCAGCGCGCCGAAGAACACCAACTCACCGGCCCGGTGCAGATCCATCAGCCCTTCCAGAAACAGGCGTCGAAACAGCCGCGATAGCACCCGCACATGTAGGAAGAATCTAGGGTGGCAGGCGACCCACCTCGTGCCGTCGGGCGACAGGCCGCCGCCGGGGACGATCATGTGGACATGGGGATGGTGGGTCAGCGCCGACCCCCATGTATGGAGCACGCTGGTCATGCCCTCCCGCGCGCCCATGCGCTTGGGGTCGGCGGCGATGGTCATCACTGTCTCGGCCGATGCCTTGAACAGCAGCCCGCAGACAGCCTTCTTGTTCCAATAGGCGATCTGCGCGATCTCAGCCGGCAGAGTGAAGACGACGTGGAAGTATTCGACGGGCAGAAGATCCTCGGCGCGCGCCGCCAACCGTCGCGGCCAATTGGTCGGTCTTGCGCAGTGAACACTCCCAAACCTTTGGAACCTGCCATCCAGCTTATATCAATTGGTCCCGTATGGCG
>NZ_JBEPPW010000044.1:0-6994 GCF_040547525.1 Roseovarius sp. MBR-6
CACCAGAAAGGGTAAAGGTGGCCGACTTTTACGCCGCCCGCAGCAGGCTCATCCCGCCGCTACCGTGGCCGACTTTCGCACCGCCGTTCTCACCCGAATACGCCAGTGCCGAAGAAGGCCAAAGCCCCCGGTGGCACACCAGCGGCGGCGGCGCGATTGTTTGCAGCCTCGGTGCCGGTCGCAGGCACGCTTGCCGACACCTACCTCCGCTCTCGAGGCATCACCCAAGGCGGCACGATGAGCGCGCTGCGCTTCTACCCGAAGTGCTGGCATCGGGATGAGGGCCAGACCCGGAGCATCCCCAGACCGGCGCTGATAGCTGCGGTCACCGATGGGGCAGGGGCCTTGCAGGGTGTGCATCGCACCTGGCTTGCGCACGACGGCGGGGGCAAGGCGGCGGTCAAAACGCAGCGGCGGGCTATGGGTCACCTCCTGGGCAATGCCGTCAGGCTGACCCCGCATGAGGACATCCTCGTGGTCGGCGAAGGCATCGAGACCATGCTGTCCCTGTCCGAGGCGGCCTCCGGCCTTCCCGTCTGGGCGGCTCTCTCGTCGGGTCACCTCGGGGCGGTCCAGTTGCCAGAGGGGCTGCAGCGCCTTTACATCGCCATAGACCGCGATCCGGCCGGGCAACGCGCGGCAGAGAGGTTGAGCGCCAGAGCCCTTGATGCCGGGATTGCCGTAAGGGTGCTGGAACCACGGCTCGGGGATTTCAACGATGATCTCCGGGCGAACGGCAAAGAGGCGCTGCGCCAGCATCTGGCAGGGCAGATCGGGCTTGAGGATCGCCAACGCCTGTTGGGCTGAGCCGCATCGCGCAGAGGGTGGTCCGGGGCAGAGGGGGGGTAGGGGTCCTGCAGTCCTGTCGCGGGTGTGGATCATCACCTTTGCCTCTTCCCGGGTAAATCTCATCCACCCGACACCCGAGCGGCCTTCAAGAGATGGGCAGGCGGCCGTCAAAGGGGACGCCCCATCAAGGGCGGCCGGCAAGCTATTTCCGCCGCGGGGGACGAACCCCCGCTTTGCATCGCGAAACAAATAACTTGCCTGCCGCCCTCCTCCACATGCGTTTCGGCCCCGAAGAGGGGGTGAAGGGGCGTCCGCCATGACGGCTCAGAGCTGCCCATGAAGGCCGCGCGGGTTGTCGCGCGGACGAGACAGGCCCGGAGGCAAGAAACTGATGACGATCCACACCCACGACGACGCCTATGAACCCGCCCACACCGCATCCCAGACCGCCCATGCACTCGATGAGCTGCAGCTCTATGGCTACCGCCCCTTTGACGAGCCCGATCCGCGCCCGATGCCCGATGGGCAGCGCCTCGCCGTCGCCGTCGCCGACATCTTCGATGCCCTCGTCGCGACCCTGGAAGACACCCGCATGGAACCCGACCTCGAAGAGGTGCTCTGGGGCCAGGTCAACCTCTTCCACCGCGCCACGGCCCGGGTCGAGCGGTCGCTCGATGAGAACGAGCAGGCGCAGCGCCGCCTCCAACGCGAGCAGGACGGCTCCGAGGTAAAATCCGTCGAACTCGAGCGCCTGACGGCCGAGGGCCTGACCCTGATCGAACGGCGCAACTGCATGGACATGATGCGCGATCACGCCGCCACCGAGTTTGTGCATCACACAGGCTCCGCCTGGCGCCCCCGCACCGGCTCGATGGTGAACCGTCAGCATATGACCGCCGCGCTGATCGACAGCCGCGACTTCCTGGCCGCCAAGCGCCGCGCCGAGACCGAGGTGATGCTGCCCGCTGGCCCCAAGGTAGCCCTCACCGGCGGGACCGACTTCAACGATCACCGCCTGATCTGGGGCAAGCTCGATCAGGTCAGGACGAAATATCCCGACATGGTCCTCCTGCACGGGGGAAGCCCCAAGGGCGCAGAGCTCATCGCCGCCAAATGGGCCGAGTCCCGCGGTGTGACGCAGGTGGCCTTCAAGCCGGACTGGACCAAGCATGCCAAGGCAGCCCCCTTCAAGCGCAACGACGCGATGCTGGATGTGCTGCCCGTGGGTGTTCTGGTATTCCCCGGAACCGGCATCCAGGAGAACCTTGCTGACAAGGCCAAAAAACTGGGCATCCCGGTCATGAAGTTCGAGAAGGGGGTGTGAGCCCCCTTTCCCTTCACGGGGGCATCATGGTGGAAGCAATCGGTTCCACCTGATATCATGGCACAAACCCCGCGCCCGGATTGCGACATGTTTGATACCGTCAGCCAATTGGAAATCTTCCCGACCGACCTGCAGATGCGGCGGATCGATCCTGCGCACAACATGCGCCGCTTTTACCGCATGAGCATCCAGCCTGACCTGTTCGGTGGTGCCAGCCTTGTGCGTGAATGGGGCCGGATCGGATATAGTGGCCAGATGATGATCGAGCCGCATGCCGATGAAGGGCAGGCCGTGACCGCGCTGATGAAACTCGCGCGCGTGAAACAGCGGCGGGGATATGTGTGACGCGCGCGCGGCAACTCGGCGCGAAACCCGACCAGAAATAGAGGGGATGATGACGCTCGACACCGACAAGATCGATGATGCGGCCCTCGCGATCCTCAGCCTGACGTTGCATGACGGCGATCGGGTCTGGAAGGGGATCGATTGGCACATCACCGACCGGCTTTTTGAGAAAGGCCTGATCGATAATCCGAAAAACAAGGCGAAATCACTGACCCTGACGCCTGAAGGCGTTGAGCGCGCGCGGGCAGTTTTGGAACGGGAGTTCAGCAATGCCGAGTGAGGGGCGGCTTTGCGGCCCCTGCTGCCGCTCGATGCGCGGATTTGGGGTGCCTTCGCGGTCTCAGCATCACCGACGTGGAGGGCGGAGAGCTACCGTTCGCCAAAGATCGCACGAACGGCAGCTTCCGGCATCAGCTTGCGTCTTTGAACTCGGCGTATTCGCCGCGCACCTGCACGGTCACGGTCGCCTCTGCGCTGTCGCGATTGCGCCAGAACCAGCCGTGCTCGCCATCGAACGCGGCGATGATCGTGCCGTCGTCTCCGGTGGAGCCGCGGCCTTTCTCGTACGTGATCGAGTTGCCGCCGCCGTGGCCATGCAGGTCAAAGTTCACGCGGCCGCCTTCGACCATCATCCGGTATTCCACCGTCTGGCCTTCTTCCATCACCAGCTTCCATTCGGCACTTTCGCCGGGGGCCAGGGTGAAGGTGACTTCATCGCGCCAGACTTCGGCCTCTTGTGCCTGTGCGGCACCAACGAAAAGCCCGAAAATGTCCTTCATCAGGCTTGATTGCTCCTGTGCTTCAAGTTCCAAAAGCCGGTCGGCTTCTGCCTCCTCCGCCAGTTGGGTCTTGATCTCGCCCATCTCTGCCAGGCCAAGGACGCCACCGATCCCCGTGGGGTCGATATTGTATTCGGCGGGCAGCACGACGGTCACAAGGATCGCGACGGCGCTGACCACCGCGATGGCGGTAGAGCGGAGCAATTGCCGCGAGGTGGGAAGTTGATCGAGGCTTGGTTTTTCTGCATTGAACATCTGGATTTCCTGTTTTCTCAAGAGGCTACGAAATAGCCGGTGATTTGCAGGCCCATAAGGATGAACCCCATGGACATCATGACGACATTGGCGGTGTAGGCCTGGCGGAAGAAGTTCGGGGATTTGCGCCAGAAACCCATGACGATCAGGATCACGGCAAGGGCCATGATCTGGCCCATCTCAACGCCCACGTTGAACGCCAGAAGATTGGCCAAAAGCCCCTCTGAGGCGATGTTGTAATCGAGGATCTTGGTGGCCAGCCCCGTGCCGTGGAAAAAGCCGAAGATCAGCGTCGCGAGTTTGGTGTTGGGCTGAACGCCAAACCAGCGCTGGTAAGCCCCCAGATTGTCGAGCGCCTTGTAGACCACCGAAAGGCCGATGATCGCATCAACGATATAGGCGTTGATGCCCCACCCGAACCAGACGCCTGCCAGCATCGTGGTCGAATGTCCGACGGCAAAGATGCTGACGTAAATGCCTACGTCCTTCATCTTGTAAAGAAAAAAGACGACGCCGAACAGGAACAGGATATGGTCATAGCCCGTGACCATGTGCTTGGCCCCGAGATACATGAAGGGAATGATGTTCACCCCCCAGATTTCTTGGATGTAACCCGCGTCACCTTCGGTGACATTGTGGGCAAGCGCATGGCCCGCGCTCAGAGTGAGCAAGGTTATCGTGATGACGGACAGGACCACGATCCGGCGCGTGCCGGGATCGGTCCAGCCCCGATGGACTGTTTTCATGGATTGAACTCCGCATGGTGTTTGATGATCGGGTGAACCGCGCGGGCGACGCGCGGGCGATCAAAGGCGCGGAGGTCTTTCGATCAAATGTGTCATGAGCGGGTTTGCAAAGGTCGAACGTAGCTGCCATGCCGCTTGGTAGAACTCGAGCGGATGCACTGCCGGATCGGGGGCGATCACGACCGCTTGGTTGTGATCATGATCTGCACTGTCATGATTGTGCCCGTGTGTAGCCCATAACAGATCTTCTTCCAGGCCGTGCGAATGCCCGTGCTCTGCAATCATTTCCGAGTGCTCCTGAAGCACATCAAGAACCTTGGGGACATGCGACGTCGTGGGCACCACGGACCACACAAGCACGGCCGCGCAGAGCAGCAGCGCAAACGCGGCTTTTGCGATTGAATGCAACGCTGTCATCAAACCCGCCCGTCCGCTTGTCCTTCGCGTGATGCGTCATGGCACCATCTTGTTCTATCCCCCCGGAGGGGATAAACGGGATATATGACAAAACCCAAGGTTCATGCAACCCATCCCGCCCTGATCGCCCGGCTGAAACGCGCTGACGGGCATCTGCGCGCCGTCATCGCAATGATAGAGGACGGCAAGCCCTGCCTTGAGATCGCCCAACAGATGCAAGCGGTCGAAAAAGCCATCACGAATGCAAAGCGGGCGCTGATCCATGACCATATGGATCATTGCCTGGACGTCGAGGGCCTTTCATCCGATCGCGCCGAGCTGCGCATGATCGCCAGATATCTCTGAGGCGCGCCATGTTCGACATTCTCGCTGATCGCACCTATCGCCATCTGTTTCTGGCACAGGTCGCAGCACTTCTTGGAACTGGGCTTGCAACGGTGGCACTCGGTCTGCTCGCCTTCGATCTCGCGGGGGACGGGGCTGCGCTGGTGCTGGGCACGATCTTTACCATCAAGATGGTGGCCTATGTGGGCATCGCCCCGATTGCAGGGGCTTTCGCCGACCGGCTGCCGCGCCGCGCGTTTCTGGTGACGCTTGATCTGGTGCGCGCCGGTGTGGCGTTGGCGCTGCCTTTCGTCACCGAGGTCTGGCAGGTCTATGTGCTGATTTTCCTGCTGCAATCGGCCTCTGCCGCCTTCACGCCAACCTTTCAGGCCACGATCCCGGATGTTCTGCCAGACGAGGCGCGCTATACCCGCGCGCTGTCACTTTCGCGGCTGGCCTATGACCTGGAGAACATCGTCAGCCCAACACTTGCCGCGCTTTTGCTGGCGGTGATGTCCTACAATTCACTTTTCCACGGAACGGTGGTCGGTTTCGCAGCCTCGGCCCTTTTGGTGATCTCGGTGCTGCTGCCCAACCCCAGCCCATCCAAGCCCCGCGGAATTTACGACCGGACAACTCGGGGCATCCGCATCTACCTGGCCACACCGCGGCTGCGCGGGCTTCTGGCACTGAACCTCGCGGCAGCGGCTGCGGGCGCCATGGTGCTGGTCAATACCGTTGTTCTGGTGCGCGGCACGCTTGGGCTGTCGGAAAGCGCGCTGGCCTGGGCGATGTTCGCCTTTGGCGCGGGCTCGATGACGGCCGCGCTGGTTCTTCCACGCTTGCTGGATGCGCTGCCCGATCGGCCCGTGATGTTCGGCGGTGCGGCGCTGATGGTGACAACATTGCTGGGTCTCGGGGCGACGGTCCTGACCGCTGGTCTTGGCTGGGCTGCCCTTCTGGGGGCATGGGTGCTGGTAGGGCTTGGATATTCCGTCGTCCTCACCCCGTCTGGCCGATTGCTGCGCCGATCCGCCCATGCGGGCGATCGCCCCGCGTTGTTTGCGGCGCAGTTCGCGCTGTCGCACGCCTGCTGGCTGGTGACCTATCCGCTGTCCGGTTGGCTGCTGACGGCCTATGGTATTGTTCCCGCTCTGATCGGGCTGGCGCTTCTTGCGGCTGGCGGGATGTTCGCCGCCCTGAAACTTTGGCCGTCAGGCGATCCTTTGGAACTTGAACACACACATGACAACCTGCCGCTCGATCATCCCCATCTCAGGGGGCATCGCAGGCACCGCCACGCCCTGGTCATCGACGAAAGCCACCCTCGCTGGGCCACGCATTTCTAAAGAGAGCGCACTGAAACCGAGATTGCGACGTTTCCGGTGCTATTTTTGCGGCGCCAATACTCGTCCATAGCTTAGCATTGGTAAAACCCGATTGCGAGCGGACCTTTGCCGCAGGGCGTATGAGGGGTCATTCAAGGCCGGGTGCGTCGATCTGACCCTGCCCGTGCCAAACTGACGCCATTTTTCGCTTCAATGGCCGGTTCGAGCCCATCTTACCCTTTCGTCCGGATGCAGCGGATGTCCGGTCTACAGATGCTCTTCCGGCACCCAGTCTTCGGCTTCGTTGTTCCAAAATCTATTGGGGTTGTCCTCGTCCATTCCCCGGATATGAAGCGTTCGCACGCACTGTTCCACAAAGACCACCGGCTCTTCGTAGGGATGCGATGAGTAGATGCGTTTGAGAACCTGCACGGCCTTCGCCTCGCTATCACCCAGAAAGAGCGACAGCTCCACGCAGGGCACCTCGACCACATCTTCGGTCGCCGCATTGCGTCCGCTTCCCAATGATCTGAATTGCTGGACGCCTGGCGCGGTCCGAAAGGTGACGCAATCGTAGTCGCCGTATTTCAGGGTGTCTGACGTCAGCACCCATGGGACAGTTTAGGCATATTGCGGAACGGAGGGTTTCCGGCTCATCGTAGCCTTCATGGAGCGAAGATGAGCAAG
>NZ_JBEPPW010000045.1:0-6925 GCF_040547525.1 Roseovarius sp. MBR-6
GAGTTCGGCACCATCACCGTCACCGCAGCCACCAGCGAGCGTGACGAGATCAGGCGCACCACTTCGGAATGGGCCAGTGCCGAAAAGCCGAGGCCACCATATTTCTTCGGGATAATCATGCCAAAGAAGCCGTCGTTTCGCATCATTTGCCAGGCGTCCTTAGGCAGATCAGCGGTCAGGCGGTTTACCGTCCAGTCGTCGACCATCTGGCACAGTTTCTGGCACGGTCCGTCGATAAAGGCTTGCTCCTCGTCGGTCAGGCGCGGGGCAGCGACATGTTGCAATGCGCGCCAGTCGGGATTGCCGGAAAACAGCTCCGCCTCCCACCAGACCTCGCCCGCATTCAGCGCCTCTGCCTCCGTTTCGGAGAGTGAAGGCAGGGCACCAAGGGCCCAGCGGTGGATCGGCTTCGTAAGGTAGTCGCGGCGAAAATTGCGTAGCGTCATTGCCTGACTTTCCGTGTTTTGCAAGCGCTGGCTTGATGCGTGTCATTTGTGCAGGCGTGTACTTTTCGACTGCCGCTCACGCTAACCAAACAATACACGAACTGCCTAATTTGTTCCACATGGTCAGCAAAAAGATAATGTCCGGGCGGATGCTGACGAGGCATCAGATCAGCCCGAGACCTCCGAGAACGGGCATTCGCGAGTATGGCGGAGACCTTGACCATCACGCGGTCTGTGCGTTCAGGAAATCGGCAATGACGGTGCCAACCGCGTCGGGCTTTTCCTCCATGATCCAGTGCGCGGCGTCGATCCAGGTCAGCTTGGCGTTCGGGATGGTCTCTTGTAGGCGCTTGGCATAGGCCGGCTTTTGGAAGGCATCATGCCGACCCCACAGGATCAGTGTTTCGTGCTCCAGTTGCGTCAGTTCGCCCCCGATGGCTTTTGTGTATTCCGGGTTGAGGCGCCGGAAATTTCGAAACAGAGCCTGCTTGCCTGTCTCGCTTGCCCAGGGAGCCATGATGATCTCCATGACCTCTGATGTTAGCGCCTCGGGCCGGTGAACGCCCTGCGGCAGGAACCCGCGCAGCATGTCGAGGAAGTCAGGAAGGCTCATCGCTGCCTCGGCGCCAGGCTCTTGCAATGGCAGGAATTCGGGGATCGGCCACGAGTCGAAGCAGACCGCGCTACTGAGAACCAGCTTTTTCACCCGCTCGGGGTAGCGAACGGCGATGATCTGCGCCACGCCGCCACCGATGTCGTGCGACACCACATCGGTCCGGGCTAGCCCGAGCGCGTCCAGCACGCCGACCATCAGCCGGGCCTGCGCGGCGATCGACACGTCAGCGTGCTCGGGCTTGTCCGATTGGCCGTAGTTGAGCATGTCGGGCGCGATCACCCGGTGCGTCCGGGCGAGCACCGGGATAATGTTGCGCCACAGCAGGCTTGATGTCGGGATCCCGTGGATCAACAGAACCGGCGGGCCGGTGCCCTCGTCGAGATAGGCAATCCTGTGGCCTTCGACCTGCAGATACTTGTGGGTGTATTCGGTTGTCATGTCGGTCTCCTCTTTAAGGTTGGAAGGGGCACGCCGGTTTCGCGCTGTCGCGCTTCATCCCTGGTGCTGGCCGCCGATCCCCTCGAACATCGCACGCAGATCGACGGTCGCGCGTGTGCCGATGTCGGAGAAGTTGTCATCAAGCCAGCGGGTCGCCGTCTCGCGGCCCATGTCGCGCAGCATGGTCAGGAAATCCCATTCCACATTCATCTTCGACGAGGCGCCAAGGGGTTTCAATTCGGCCTGGTTCTCGATCACATGCACCCGCATCTGCCGGTAATCCTCGGCCGAGAGCTTGCCCTCGCGGATCAGCCGGTCAACGAAGTCGATCGCGCGCAATTCCTTCAGCAGGCTGCCGTTGAAACTGATCTCGTTCATCCGGTTCTGGATATCCATCGGCGTTTTCGGCGCGCCCTTGCGCTCGATCGGGTTGACCTGAATGACCACGATATCATCGGTGCCGGTCTCGCCGTGAAAGGGGAACAGCGACGGATTGCCCATGTAGCCGCCATCCCAGTAGGGCACGCCGTCGATCTCGACCGCCTGATAGAGGTTCGGCAGGCAGGCCGAGGCCATCACCATGTCGACGGTCAGATCCTCGCGCGGGAAGACCTTGATCTTGCCGGTTTCCACATTGGTGGCCGAGATGTAGAGCTTGAAGGCAGTGCAATTGCGCACCCTGTCGAAATCGATGCTCTCCTCCACCAGATCACGCAGCGGATTACTGTTCATCGGGTTGAGCTGATAGGGCGAGGCAATCCGCGAGAGGGCGTCCATGGCGTGATAGATCGGATTGTTCTCCAACCCCCAATTGCCGGTCAGCTTGTCGTAGAAGGTGCGCTTCAAGGGACTGTTCTTCGCGCCATCACTCATGGCGCGCCAGAAATGGTCGAGCGCGGCACGGCCGCCTTCGGGACCGTCGCGGTTGAAGCCTTCGGCCAGCGCCACGGCGTTCATCGCCCCCGCCGAGGTGCCGGACACACCGGCGATGCGCAATCGCCCGTCTTCGAGGATGCGGTCCAGCACCCCCCAGGTGAAGGCGCCGTGCGCACCGCCGCCCTGCAGGGCCAGATTAACAAGCTTGGTCTTGGGTGCCATGTGAACGGCCCTTCTTCGGTTGGGGATGCGCTGATCGCGCGGCACTCAGGCCAGATAGTCGTGTACGACGCGCCCGTAGGGCAGCGCCAGGTCGGCGATGATGTGCTGGCCCTCGACGATGCGGCGCACCGGCAGGTCCGCCACCGGCGCGTTGACATGCGGCACCAGATGCAGCCGGGCGCGCCCGCGCCAGAACCCCTTGACGGTGATCTCGGTCATCTCGAAGGCGACAAGCTCGGCTATGCGGGGCTTGCCGGTAACGCAGGGAATGAGCTTGAGATTGACCGCGGTCTTGGCCAGTTTCCTGGCGCATTCGGCGGGATCATCACAGGCGGTCTCGTGCTTGTAGACCATGGTGCCCATGGCCACCCGCTGCCCGGCATAATTGAGCGTCCCGGTCAGCGTGTCCTTTTCCACCCGCAGCGACGGCTCGCCCCAGCGCTTGGGAAAGCCCCAGATCTCGCGACCGGCGGTGATCGGGGGCTCGATGTCGAGAAACATCATCGCGGTGTAGTTGACCGGCTTGCCGTCCAGCAGGCAGGGGATGACGATCCCCGATTCTTGATAGGCGCCGAAACCGGAGCTGTCGGGCATGTCGATCCATTCGTAGACCACGGTGTTCGAGCCGTCGGGTTCCAGCGGTTCCGGCACTATGGCGCGGATCGCCGCCGGGTCGCTCTCGTAGACGATGTTGAAATATTGCCGGTCGACAAAGCGGTAGGGGCCGTGCGGATAGCTCGGGTTGCCCGGCGGCATGCCGGCGAGCGAGACGATTTCATTTTTGTTCATGGGAGGTCTTTCGGTTGGGGTTGGCGTTCACGCACCGGGGCCGCAATCGATGTCCCGCGGCGGCGGTTTGGAGTGCCGCCCAAGGTTCACGCACAGATCGCGCAAGGCCGTGCGCAGACCTTCCTCGATGACCGGGTGATAGAAGGGCATCTCCAGTGCCGTTTCGGCGTCCATGCCGGTCTGCACCGCCCAGGCCAGAAGATGCGCCAGATGCTCGCCCCGCGGCGCGATCATCTCGGCGCCGAGCAAGCGACCGGTGCCGCGTTCGCCGTAGATGCGCAGCAGGCCGCGGTTCTGACGCAGCACGCGGGCGCGGCCCTGATCGGCGAAATCCACCGCGCCGACAGCAAAATGGCATCCCGCCTCGGTCAGGTCCGAAAACGATTTGCCTACACTGGCGATGTTGGGATCGGTGAACACGATGGCCAGCGGCGTGCGCCGGGGATGCGGCACCACCGCGGGCCAGCGTCCGGCGTTGTCGCCTGCGATGCGTCCGTCGTCGGCGGCCTCGTGCAACAGCGGGATGCGGGCCGCGACATCGCCTGCAAAGAAGATATGGCTGTCGCCGGCCTGCATCGTCTGCGGGTCGATGCGCGGGCTGCCGCGCGCGTCCAGAGCAAGCCCGGACGCAGCAAGGTCCAGCCCGTCCAGCGCTGGCTTGCGTCCGGTGGCGGCCAGCAGCCAGTCGAACCGTTCCTCGCGCATGGTGCCATCATCGGCGAAACGCACGACAACGGCGTCACCGTCGCGGCCGATGTCCTGCACGTCGGCGTCCGGCAGGAACGGCAGACCGTCTGCCATCACCTCGGCTGCCCGGGCGCGCACGTCCGGATCGCTGATGCCGCCGACACCGCCGTCCTTGCCAAAGAGCCGCACCCGCACGCCGAGCCACGCCAGAGCCTGCGCCAGTTCCAGTCCGATTGGCCCGGCACCGAACACCGCCACGGCATCGGGTAGGTCGGCCCAGTGAAACACGTCGTCGTTGACGATCAGACGGTCCCCTACTGCGTCGAACATGGCGGGTCGGTCCGGAACCGCGCCGGTGGCGACGACGATACGTCCCGCCTCGATCCTCTCGCCCGTGTCCAGGGCAAGGGTATGCGGTCCGGTGAACCGGGCGTTGGCCTTGATGCGGTGGCCGGGATCGAACCCCTCCACCGCCTCGACCACGAAGCCGACAAAACGGTCGCGTTCGCTTCGCACCCGGTCCATCACCGCCGCACCGTCGATGCAGGCCGGGCCGGCGCGCACCCCGAAACCCTCGGCCGAGCGCACATCTTCGGCCGCCTCGGCCGCCGCGATCAGCAGCTTTGACGGCATGCAGCCCACCCGCGCACAGGTGGTGCCATAGGGCCCGCCCTCGATGAGGACGATCCG
This sequence comes from Roseovarius sp. MBR-6, assembly GCF_040547525.1. Taxonomy (NCBI): domain Bacteria; kingdom Pseudomonadati; phylum Pseudomonadota; class Alphaproteobacteria; order Rhodobacterales; family Roseobacteraceae; genus Roseovarius; species Roseovarius sp. MBR-6. Next base: position 4,765 of record NZ_JBEPPW010000045.1, read on the forward strand.
GTCGGTATGCTGGCGCGCCGCGCGATAGGCCCCCATGCCCGCCGTGCCTGCGCCGATGATGGCGACATCAACCTCGCGCATGCCCATCAGTCCATCCGCCAGCCGTGGCTGACCACGATGCTTTGCCCGGTCAGCGCATTGCTGGGGAATGTCGCCAGAAACAGCGCGGTATGCGCCACGTCCTCGACGGTGGTAAATTCCTTGTCCACCGTCTCGCCCAGCATCACGTCGTTCACGACTTCATCTTCCGAGATCCCAAGATCCTTCGCCTGCTCGGGGATCTGCTTTTCGACAAGCGGCGTCTTGACGAAACCGGGGCAGATGACGTTCGTGCGCACGCCCCTTGGCCCGCCTTCCTTGGCGATGGTGCGCGCGAGCCCCATCAGCGCGTGCTTGGCTGACACATAAGGCGCCTTGAGCGCCGAGGCTTCCTGCGAATGCACAGAGCCCATGTAGAGGATCGTGCCCGAGCCGCGTTCGTACATGCCCGGAAGCACCGCCTTCGAGGTCAGGAACGCGCCGTCGAGATGGATCGACACCACCTTGCGCCATTCGTCATAGCTGAACTCCTCGACCCGCTTGACCATCTGGATCCCGGCGTTCGAGAGCAGAATATCCACTTGCCCATAGGTGTCGATGACCGACGCGATGCCGCGCGCCACCGCGTCAGGGTCAGTCACATCCATATCGATCCCCATATGCCCGTCGCCGAGCGCGCTTGCGGCCTTTTTCGCCGCATCGAGGTCGATATCGGCGATCGCCACCTTGCCGCCCGCCGCCGCAAAGGTCTTGGCTATTTCCAGACCGATACCGCTCGCACCGCCAGTGATGACGCAGACCTTGCCGTCAAGTTTCATGGTGATTGTCCTTCTTGACGCTGAAAAGAATGACCCCGTCATCCGCGCCGCGTGCAGGATGACGGGCTTGTCCAATGAGATCCGCCGCCGGTCAGAGACCTGTCCGGCAATCCTCAGGCCGCGAGGCGGCCGCGGATCGGATAGTCGTTGTCGCGGATGAATTTCAGGCCCTTGGCGAGGCCTTCGAGATCCGGACGGGCGAATGGCGCGTTCGAGATGTCGATGACCTGAAGCAGCCCGTCGGCATTGATCACGAATATCCCCGGTTCGGCAAAGGGAAGGTCCGTCTCCTTCTCGGAGCGCGGCTCGGAAACATAAAGTCCGAGCGTCTGCATCTGTTCCACCGTCAGGCCGTAGCCCACCGGGCAGGTCACGCCGATCTCGTCAGTGAAACTCCGTGCGCGATCCTCGGGATCGCTGGAAACGGCCACAATCCCGACCCCTGCCTTCGCGAATTCGGGCGCGGTGCGTTCGAGTTCCGCGAGATAGGTCTTGCAGATCGGGCAGTGCTTGCCGCGATAGACCACCACCATCTGCCAGTCGTGATCGTCCACCGGTTTGCCGAGGGTCATGTCGCCGCCGCCGAGGCGCGCGACGCTGATCTCGGGCAGGCGTTCGCCGGATTTGAGCTTCTTTGTCATAGTGATCTCCTTCAATTTGCAAAATTTCGACCCTCGGCGCTTCGTGTTTAGCCGAGGCACCGTTTAAGGACGCGTGGGATGTCAAACGATTGACGGGGAAGTGGCGTGTCACCGCGCTCTCGCGCCGCCATATCGGCTCGTGGACGACCCTCCTGCCGACGCGAAGCCGCTCGCTTCGAGAAAGGTGGGGTTCGGGCGTGGCCACGACAACCGTCCTCAACGGAACGTGAAGCGCGGGGCACCATGCCTTACAGGGTCGATGTCACGGACCCGCGGCGTAGCAACATGCCGTATACACCGCCAAGCACGGCACCGAAGACGATGTGCATCACCAGTGTCATGACCGGGGCCATCATGCCCAACGTCATGCCGAAGAGACCGGCACCCGCCATCGGCATCATCGCCAGCATCATGATGAGCCAGGCACCGATGGCGAAAACGACACCTTTAAGCCACATCTCCCCACCGGGCAGGTGCGGCTCAAGGACTGCGAAACCGCCGCCCCAGAGGACGGTGCCGATCATGACGTGAATGCCCCAGGCAATGGCCGTCGACACTCCCATCATCGTCGCGATCATACCGATCGGATCCAGTGCTGGCATCAGCCCCATCGCCCCCTTCATCAGCATCAAAAGCGAAAGGGCAACGGTTGCCGCAAGTCCG
>NZ_JBEPPW010000046.1:0-6479 GCF_040547525.1 Roseovarius sp. MBR-6
ATGTCCGCGCCTCCGTCCAAATGTCTCTCAGGACCGATCTTGCCATGAAGAGGGCGGATCGCCGAGGAGAAACGTGATCATCCGGGATGGAGCACCTATCGACAACAGGCACCAGATGGCGGCCACTTCATTGGGGTTGCTCGTCAGCAACATGGCCAATCGAGGACCGATCAGGAAATGGTACACCGTCAGTCGCCAGGAGCCATATATGAGCGGCATCAAGAATGCCGCGACGAAATAACTGGGATACGCGGTCAGGAAGGATGCCCATGAATCGACGGTTATGAAGTTCAGCATACCGTTCGTCGGCACGTCCCAAGCGATGTGCCAGTCTCCTGACACTGAACATAGGCGCTCAGCACACATGACCTCTCCCAGTGCACATGACCCTGCCCATTCAAACGGATATAGCTGTAGCAGCATAATGATCGCCGAAGCAAAGCAGACTGTGTAAACCGGCCACTGAATTTTCTCGCGTACGGCATTCGGTATGAAGTACATGGAAATCATGTTGATGAAGAAGGGCTGGAACACGATGTGCAAATAGCTCAGCAGGGTGGCGATTTGATTTGAGGGCAGCGCGCATTCATCAATGACCGAGTAGGTAAAGGCCTGCAAAAGCTCCATTGATGAGAAATAGCCCAAGGCCATCCACAACGGTGCCGGTTCTTTCTTGTAGGCGGCATAAGCGGTGGTGGTCATACCCACAGCTGCCAGTACAACCGATGCTTCACCGCTCCAGCACATAAAATCTCTCTCTTGATATTAAAAATGATTGGACTGTCATGTGTCCGCCGCCGTAACCGGCTTTTCTGCTTTTTCGGCGTCCCGCGTGCAAATCGCCTTGTCGCACCCGGCGCTGGTGTCGGCACGGGCCTGCGCCACGAGTTCGGCATTCAATTCCGCCCCCATGAGAATAATGTAGGCAGAAATCCAGAACCACATGAGCAGCACGACCACGCCAACCAGGGCGCCGAAGCTCTGGTTGTAGTAACTGAAATTGCTGACAAAGAACGCAAAGCCCGCCGATGCCGCGATCCAGACGAGGCATCCCACAACCGCGCCGACCGACGTCCATTGCCATTCCGGTGTGTGGCGCGAAGGTGCAAAACGATAGAGAACGGATAGGCGAGGTTGTGCACCGAGGTTGCGCCGGTGGCCGAAACATAGACCACGCGGGCATTGGGCAGCTTATGCTGCAGGCGCAGGCCCGCCCTGCCCTGCTGCGAGGCCGTGACATCGCCGCGCTCGCCCTTTGATCCGGCGGCGTTGGCCATGGCATGGCTTTCGTCAAACAAGATCACCCCGTCGAAATCAGCCCCGAGCCAGTCGACGATCTGGTCGACGCGGGACTTTTTTGCGCCCCGCTCCTCAGAGCGCAGCGTGGCATAGGTGGTGAACAGAATGCCCTCGGAGAGCGGGATGTCGCGGCCTTGTGCAAAACGCGACAGCGGCGTGACCAGCAGCCGCTCCTGGCCAAGGGCAGACCAGTCGCGCTGAGCGTCCTCGAGAAGCTTGTCGCTCTTCGAGATCCAGAGCGCCTTGCGCCGACCTTGAGCCCAGTTGTCGAGCACAATCCCAGCCGACTGGCGGCCCTTGCCCGCCCCGGTGCCGTCGCCAAGAAAGAAACCGCGGCGGAAACGGACGGCGTCAGCGGCATCGTCCGGCGCGGCCGAGACCATGTCGCCGGTTTCATCGACAGTCCAAGACCCCGCGAGATACGCGCCATGCGCCTCGCCCGCGTAGATCACGGTCTCAAGCTGCGCGTCGGACAGACGGCCATCGCGCAGGATGGCGGCTGGAAGCTTGGGCCGGTAGTTGGGTTTCGGGGGCGCAACAGACGCCATGGCCGCCGATTGCACAAGCTTGGTCGGGTGCGGTTCCGCTCCGGGGATGTCGATCGCCTGCAGGCGGAAGGTCTCGTAAATGGCATCCGACAGGCGCGCGCTGGTATCGTCCTCGGTTGCATCGCGCAGGCTGTAAGCGAGGTCGGCGGCCTCGACCTGCACGGCGGTGTTGGTGGGGGCTGTTGCAGGCGTGGCACGCGACGAGCTGATGGCTGCGCGCGTGGTGCGGGCAAGATTTCCTGGGAAGGGGGAAGGGGGGACGTGCGCTCTAGGGCTTCGGGCGTCCAGCGCGAGGCGCGGGGGGACGTGGGCAGTGATCAGCGACAGCAGGCTGGCGACATCAGGCGATATCGGGCGCGCCAGATCGGCGGTGATGCCGCCCGCCTCGCCACCGCGGCATTTGTCGAAGACCGAAATCCGCGTCTCAAAGCTGGTGCCGTGCTTGGCAAACGCGGCACCGGATACGGCACCTGTAAAGACCAGATGCGCCGTCTCGATCAGGCGGCCAAAGGTTTCGGCCCAAGCCGGGGAATCGGGTGCGAAACTGGCACCGGTGATGGCGACCAACCGTCCGCCGGGGGTCAGACGCGCAAGCGCCGAGCGCAGATGCCGGGCTGTCGCCTCGGTGGTGCGGGCGTCGACATTGGCCACCGCCGAGAAGGGCGGGTTCATCAGGATGACGCTCGGGCGCAGCCCCGCGTCGAGATAATCGTCGATCTGCGCCGCGTCGAAGCCCGTGACCAGACGTCCCGGAAACAGGCGGCGCAGAAGGTCGGCACGGGTGTCGGCCAACTCGTTCAGCGCGAGACTGCCGCCCGCGATTTCCGCGAGGACCGCCAGAAGGCCCGTCCCAGCCGATGGCTCCAGCACCAGATCGCGCGCGGTGATCTGCGCTGCAGCCATTGCGGCCAGCCCCATGGGCAGCGGCGTCGAGAACTGCTGGAACCGCTCCATCTCCTCCGACCGCCGCGTATGGGTCGGCAAAAGGCCGGACACCTTGGCAAGGATCGGCAGCAGCGCTGCGGGCGAGCCCGCCCGCGCCAACAGCGCGCGGCCGAATTTCCGCAGGAACAAGACCAGCGCTGCCTCGCCTGCTTCATAGGCCAGCTTCCAGTCCCAGGCGCCGGTCGCATCAGAGCCGCCAAAGGCGCGCTCCATCTCAAGGCGCAGGCGCAGCGCGTCGATCTGGAATCCTTGCGCCAGATCAGTCTGCAGCGCCTCGGCCACCCTCAAGATCGCAGCGGCCGTATCGAGGGACGGGATGGGGACAACAGGCGCAAGTGCGCGCTCGGTCGCAAAATGGGCGAGATGGGTCATCGGGAAACTCCGGAATGAGGAACAGGATCAGGCCCGGACGCGCTCTCTCAGTCACCCTCAGGCCTGACCTCCCCCGGCCCTCCTCTTCCTCTCAAACCCCATGATTTCCGCAGGTGGCTTGTTTTTGTTCCTGTTATGTTCTATTTAAGAACGACGCTAAGAAGGGAGACCCCCGATGGAAAGCACCACTTACGCCCTGCCCGCGACGCCAAAGCAGATCGCCTATGCGCGCGCGCTGGCCCTGCGCAACCAGACACTTTTGCCGTCGGAGATTCAGCAAGATCGGCGGTCCCTGAGCGCCTGGATCGACGCACAAGCCAAGCTGAAGCCGGGCACGCAGGACTGCCGCCCGACGTCAAAGCAGGTCGCCTTTGCCGAGCGCCTCGCCCGCATCAAGCGCCGTGCCGTGCCGGATGAATGTTTCCGCGACAAGGGGCTGATGTCGAAGTGGATCGACGGGAACAAGTGAGCCCGGCACCGGCTGGCTCCGGCCTTCCGGAGCTTCTGCCACACCGTGGCTTGGCAAACCGAGCGTATTTGCCAACCTATAGGTCAGCAGATTAGCCCTTCGGGACATCAGCCTCGGTCAAACTCCTGTCCGAAGGACCAAGACCTGGGCCTGGCTGGACGCCGGGAGGTGCCCACATCGGCCTTCGGCAACCACCGCAAGTCGTAGTCGTCTCTCGACCCAGCGTCTTCAGATCTTCCTCCACTTGGGGCTATCTCCTCAGTTCTTTGGGAATCGTGATATTGGAGCGTCCATAACGCTGGAAAAGTATCCTCATCAAAGAAAACCATAGCCGTATCTTTGAAAATCAGTTACTTTAGGTATCATGGACGCTGCAAGGTCACAGAATCTGAAGAAACTGCTCGATGCCGTGCCCGCCGGGTACCTGGTCGATGCCGCATGGCTCGTCTCCCAAGGCATCGCCTATGAGAGCTTCCGTGACTATGTGAAGCGCGGCTGGCTCGACCGCATCACCCGAGGCGTCTTCCGCCGCCCCCTCCCCGGCACCGCTGCCACGCCGACATCGAACAGCATCGACTGGAAGACCTGCATCCTCTCCACGCAGCATATCATGGGTCATGACCTGCATGTCGGCAGCACCACGTCGCTCGGCGAACAGGGGCATGCCCATTATCTGCGCCTCGGCGAAAGCGCTCCAGTCTGGGTCTATGGGGACAGTATCCCCAATTGGCTGGCGAAACTGCCGATGGATGCCCAGATCAGAACCCGCCCCCGATCCTTGTTTACCGATCCGAAACTGGGCTTGATCGAGGGCAAAACGACCGGCCAGCCATGGGACTGGGGTCTCACGATGTCGACGCCGGAGCGCGCTATTCTGGAGGCCATGGACGAACTGCCTGACCATGAAAGCTTCCACACGCTCGACATGGTCTTCGAGAGCCTGACGACCCTTCGCCCAAGACTGCTGTCAGACCTCCTGCAGTCCTGCCGAAAGATCAAGGTCAAGCGCCTGTTCTTCGTTTTCGCTGACCGCCACGACCATCCCTGGCGCAAACGGATCGACCCGCAGGCATTCGACCTCGGCAGCGGCGATCGAGCCTTGGTTCGAGGTGGCAAGATCCACCCGCGCTATCGGATCATGGTGCCGGATGATTTCGTGAAACCGGAGGCTGACAGTGGCGCGTGAGACCTACGAAGCCCAAGTTGCGCTCCTGGTGCGCGCCCTGCCTCATGTCGCGGGCGAAAGCGTCTTCGCGCTCAAAGGTGGGACGGCGATCAACCTCTTTTACCGGGACCTGCCGCGGTTGTCGGTCGACATCGACCTGACTTACCTGCCAATCAAGGAACGCGCCGAGAGCCTGGACGAGATCAATGCCGCGATGGATCGCATCGCGGCTGCCATCGAAACCGGTATCCGCGGCGCGAAATCTCAGCGCATCCAAGGCGGCGGCGGCGGAGCGACACGGTTGCTGGCGCGCCTCGGGCATGCCGAAATCAAGATCGAAACCTCGCCCGTCACCCGTGGCGTCGTCCACGACCCGGAGGTCCGGACCGTCTCGGCCGCTGTCGAGGATGCCTATGGCTATGCCGAAATGCAGATCGTCTCGTTCGAAGACCTGTTCGCTGGCAAGCTGCACGCTGCCCTGGACCGGCAGCATCCCCGGGATCTCTATGACGTCACGCTCCTTTACGAAAACGAGGGCCTGACACAGGACCTCTTCCAGACCTTCCTGATCTATGTCGCCAGTTCGCCGCGCCCGGCGCATGAGCTGCTCGATCCGAACCTGATCGATCTCGGGCAACCCTACGCGCGGGAGTTCGAGGGTATGACCAGAACAACGGTCCCCCTCGACACGCTTCTGGCAACGCGCCTGAGATTGATCACCGATGTGCAATCGCGACTCGATAACAATGCGAGGCAGTTCCTTCTGACACTTCAAGACGGGGAGCCGGACTTTGCGGCCATCGACCGGTTGCAGGCGGTACACCTGCCAGCCGTGCAGTGGAAACTCCTCAACCTGAACAAGCTGAAGCGCGACAACCCCATAAAGCACGCCGCGCAGCGAGACGCCCTGCTGAAGCTTCTGGGCTGAGCCATGCACCGCACCGTCGCGAGGCAGGTGAGCATTGGCCCCCTGGGTCGACTGTCTTGAATTTGCCTCCCGCCTCAGGATAGGCACCAGGCAAAGCGCTCAGGTGCACTGACGCCTCAGCCGTGGACTATCTCTCCAACCAATCGTGCCAGCCAAGTCGGGAACTGCGGCGCGGCGGACACGAGTTCGGTCTTTGCCGTGTCCGCGAGCTTGGATCGCAGGATTTGCAGGGCCTTGGGAGCCTTATCCGGCCCGAGCCAGGCAAGAGCCCGAACAACCTGGCCGGAGGTCTTGTTGCCAAGGGCCAACTGCCAGCGCGGCGCATGTCGCAGTTCGACCGCTTGCTGGCCAAGGTTCAGCATACGGCTTCGCCCGGAGGTGAGGTAAACCGACTTGACCGGCACCTGCGTGGTCAGGCCCAGAGCGTTTGCGGCGGCAGCACCGCTCGGCACGATCGTCTCGCCCCGCTGCACAGCGAGCGCTTCAATCGCCTGTTCAGCGGACGGACTGCGCGGACCAAAGCGTGTCTGGACAGGACGCAGGTAGATGCCGCGTCCTGCACGGATCAACTCGCCGCGCGTGGCCAGACGCGACAGCGTCTGATCGACCGCCGCGCGCGAGCCGAGGTGCAGGAGCCCCTTCGCTGCCAAGGGCACCCCTGCGTATTCCGGGGTGATGCGCCCACCGATTCCGATTTGATGCGCCCACGCGTTCCGATTTTATCCGCCCACCGATTCCGGGGGATCCGCCCAC
>NZ_JBEPPW010000047.1:0-6182 GCF_040547525.1 Roseovarius sp. MBR-6
ACCGTGCTGCAACTCAGACGCCGTATACATGGCCGCAACCGAAATCATGCCAGCATCAACCGAAAATCTCTTGCCCCGCGGGAGCCATCCATACACGGTCCGAGGCCCATGCCGAACCGCGCCGCCGCGATGCCGTGAGGAAGCTGATGGAAGAGCATCGGTTCACCGAGCGGCGGGCGTGCAGGCTGGTCGGGATTTCACGGTGGAGCCTGGCCTATCAGGCCCGACCAGACCGCCACGCGCGGTTGAGGGAACGCCTGATCACCTTGTCAGGCAAGCATCGGAGGTATGGTTATCGCATGGCTCACATGCCAAGCTGGTCCGCGAGGGTTTCAAGGTGAACGTCAAGGTGGTCGAGCGCATCTATCGCGAAGATTGAGGAGGATCAGAAAACAGCGTGGGGCGCTGTTTTCCCGACGAAACTGTGGCTGCGTCGCACCAAGCGCAAAAAGGTTCCGCGTGAGGGCCGTGAGGGCGCCTGGTGCCAGATCGCGGCCAACCAGCGCTGGTCGCTCGACTTCACCAGCGATGCGCTGGCCAATGGCCGCAAGTTCCGCACCGCCAACCTCAAGGACGATTGCACCCGGGAGTGCCCGGCGATCGAGGTGGATTTTTCGCTGCCGGGCGAGCGGGTCGTGGAAATGCTGGAACGCGTGGCCCGTGAACGGGGATACCCCGATATCCTGGTCGTGGATAACGGCCCGGAACTGCGCGGGCGCGCGCTTGATCGATGGGCTGATGATCACGGCGTCCAGCTCTATTTCATCGATCCGTTTGTCGGGAAAACAGCGCCCCACGCTGTTTTCTGATCCTCCAAACCCAACCCGAGACACGCCTATATCGAAAGCTTCAACGGCCGATACCGCGAGGAATGCCTGAACCAGTGCTGGTTCACCAGCATCTTTGAGGCCCGTCAAATCATCGAGGAATGGAGGATCGATTACAACACGGAGCGCCCGCACGAGCCACTTGAAATATCAAACGCCGGAGGAGTTCGCAGCCGCGCGTTGGACTGGCTCAGCACCAGCTTGCCAAAGGGGATATCCCGCGAAGGGGACAGGGTGATTTTCTGGACAGCTTTGGTCATCATATCTTCTCCACGACGAATGTCGGAAGCCACTCTCCCGATCTCACCTCCCGTCACCCTCAAACCAACAGTCCTCTCGCTACCCTTTGTTCCCGCACCGGGGGAGATAGTTCACAGCTGTGAACTTTGGCAAATGAACGGTCGAGGCGATAGGAGTTCACAGCTGTGAACACTAAGCCGCGCTCCGTCGTCCGATCAGCGCCATGACCATCGGCCCGCAGGAGAACTCGCCAGCCGCAGCCTTGGACGTCAGCGCCCGCAAGTATCCACCCGGTGATCTGATGTCCGAAAAACGTTCCAGCATGGCCACGACGACGATCGAGGCTTGCTCTGGTCCCATGCAGCGCTGCGCTTCTTCCCAAGCGGAAACACTGATCCCCATGGCCGGCCGCACATGACAAGCCGCGTCGAAAAGCTGGTGCCAATGTCGAACGTCGCCCTGATAGAAAGTCTTGAGCGAGGGGCAGCTGGCAATCACCAGGTGGAGCGGGATTTTCGGCACCCGCCTCGTATCAGGCTCTTCGACGTCAGCCACAGGCTCATCCGTATCAACATCAGGCACGCCGCTCGCCGCCGCCCCGCCTTTTTCCAAGGCAGGTTCAAGATCTATAGGTTCTTTATTTGAATTATGAAGGTGACGCTCAAAATGGGCATCATTGGTGTTCATTTCTTCTGTTTCAGGGCCATCAATGACATTGCGCGCCTGGTCAAGGAGGGTCTCCAGTTCAGTCCGAAATGCCGACAGATCCTCAAGCGAAAGCTTGCGGCGAAGAGCGCGGGCTGTGAGAGCGGCCGTATCGCGGAGCTGGTCCCATAGGCCAAGCCCGGGCTGGATCTCCTCGCCGAACTCCGCCAGGGCGGCCAGGTCGCGACGCATGAGGCTCACCACCTCCCTCAGTCGCCGCACACGGTCCTCGGCCTCACGCACAGCCTCTGCGGCCCGTGCAATCTCCTCGGACCGGCAATAGAGCGGGGAGAGGTCAAAGCCGAAGGCCACGCGATCTTCGCCACGCTTGCGCACATACCGCTTCCCATTGGGGCTATCGCGCCGGATGAGCAAGCCTGCGTCTACCAACCGGGCGAGGTGACGGCGCATCGTCGAGCAAGGCATGCCGTTCAGCCGCTCGCAGATCGCCTTGTTGGATGGGAAGACGACCATTTCGGTGTTCCCGCCAAGCGCATCGTCCGGAAAGAAGCTCAGAAGCCCCTGAAGAACGGTCAGATCGCGCTCGGAAACCCCAAAGGCGGCCTGTGCCTTGGACAGCTCGCGCAGAAGCTCCCATTTGTTGACGGGCTTGCCTGGAACAGACGCCTCGGGCCGCTCGACCACGCGCAGATGGGCGTGCGAGATCGGCCGCATAAACGGCGAAATCGGTGTGTAATCCATGATGTCATTCACGAAGGCATAGAAAAGCTGTTCCGCGAATCACATATGACTTGCGGTTTGCGCGCTGGCCCACTACCTTGAAAGTGCTAAGATCAAAGTTGGGGTCTCGTGGAGCGCAAGCTTTGCGGGACCTTTTCTTTAGCCTGTACCGTGCCTCCTTTTTGTTGCTGCTCTGCCTCTCTTCATGTCTCGCGTTTCCAGCGATCGTGAAGCTCTTCGAGGACGTCATGCGCGCGGGCATCCAGCCACTCCGCAAAGGCATCATCCACGTCCGTCAGGTCCAGGCGAAGCGTCCGGCCAGATCTCTTGATCGCGCCCACTGGCGTGCCATCAATGACAAGGGCAGTGGCCTTCGATCTCGGCTTCTTGCCGAGCGTCGGACTCACACTCTTTTTTATGTGCCGTGCAACGGCTTCAAAAGCCGCCACCGAAGGATCGACCTTAGGATCCTCGTCGGCCTGTTCGCTCACGGCGACCTTGGCGCGAACATCAAGAGCAACCCGGGAAAGTTCGTCGATATCGATCCGGCTGTCGGAAAGCTCTTTCGACAAAGCTTCCCATCTGGGACGGCCGACGCCGTGAGCCGGTCCGATTGCGTGGGCCAAGGCAGTTCCGATCGCCTTGGCAACAGAGACCGACATCGATACCGCCGAACGGGTCACGTTCAGCACCTCGGCAATCTGTGCCTGAGAGCCAAAGCCACTATCGAGCAGTTCCTGAGCGAAGAGGGAACGCTCGATGTAACTCAGGTCACGTCTACCAGTGTTTTCTGAGACTTGAGCGCGCAGTGCGGCGGTATCGTCCAGGTTAGCTATGAGGGCGCGAACCTTGCTCACTTTGTCGGAGGCACGAATTGCCTCAAGACGGCGGCGTCCATAGACGAGGAGATAGCGATTGGGGTCGGTCGGATGGCGCCGAACAAGGATGGGCACAGTTTGCCCGTTTTGTTCAATCGACGCGCGAAGATCGTGCACATCCTTTGGATCGAGGCGGTCCGAGTATCGCTCGTCTTGGATCTCGACCGGATCGAGTTCCCAGACATGGTGAGCATCGACAGCATCACGCGCCGACCGCAGGGCCCGATTGCTTGACATCATGCTACCAGGGGCAGGGGGCGTCCCCGCCGCCGCCAGACTATCGAGCATGGACATGCGCCTTTTCTTGCTGTCGGTCATCAGCGCCCCCAAGTCTTCTGAATGAGCTGGGTAATCTCGTCGTTGACCGCATTCAGGCTTTCAATGGCTCGGTCATAGGTCGTCCGAGTGAAGGCGCTGCGTTCGACCTCGTAAAGGGTCTGCTTGGTCAAACCGGCATCCGAGATGGCCGTCGACTTGAGCATCGGCGCGTTCAAGACCTTGTCGCCATACATCGTCCGCAAGAAGGCGACGATACGGTTCTGCGGTGCGTCTGTCGGCTCATACCGGGTCAAGAGATACCGCATCCAGTCATGCGACATGTCGGCCCCACTGTCGGCAATGACGTCCATCAGGTCGGCCGTCATTCTGAGAAACTGGCTCATCGACATCACGTCGAGCATCTCGGGATGGATCGTCACGAGAACGCCTGTCGCGGCCGACAGCGCGGACATGGTCAAAAACCCGAGCTGCGGAGGACAGTCGATGACGACGACGTCATATTGCTCATCGACCTGCGCCAGCGCCTCCTTCACACGGAAGAAGAACAAACCCGCGTTGCCGCGAGAAAGCGCCCGTGGCGTCTCGTGCTCGAACTCCATCAGTTCGAGATTCCCAGGAATCAGGTCGAGGTTCGGGATGTATGTCTTTCGGATCACCTCGGTGATCGGAACCGGGTCTTCATAACGAATCGCATCGTAGAGCGTGCCGCCGTCCAGAAGGTCGAATTCAGGCTGAACCCCATGCAAGGCCGTAAGTGAAGCCTGCGGATCAAGGTCGATCGCCAGGACACGGTAACCCTTGAGGGCCAACCGTTGAGCAAGATGCGCCGAGGAGGTCGTCTTTCCCGAACCACCCTTGAAGTTCATCACGCCGATGATCTGCAGATGGTCACCGGCGCGACGACCGGGCAGGTAGTCTCCTGGCTTTCGAGCCGTTTTCTCCAACAAAACGCGCAAGTTATGGATATCTTCAGCCGAATAATGCCGCCGGTTCCCCGATGAAACTACTGGCGAAGGGCCCTTGCCATCAAGGTGGAGCTTTCTGAGGTATGAGTCGTTGACGCCCAGCAGAGCAGCAGCTTCCCCAGAGGTGAATTTGCGCATAGACTTGGATGCGTCGGGCGGGAACAGGCTCTCACGCTGCGAATGCAGCTGCGCCGCCAGCAACTCGGAGTGCTGACGGATCACGGCGTTCAGGTCTTCCTGTGTATCGGCTCTGCTCATCTGCCCTCGCGCGACCCCTTTTTCTTGCTGGGGCGTGTTCACGGATTATGGCGTTTAGTCGCCTCTTTCCGTGACTATTGCCGGAGGAGTCAGATTCGTGCAAGCTCTTTCTAAATGTGGTGTCAGCCGCTGCGTGATGCACAAGAGCGGCTCGGGTTCGTGGGCAGGCTTGTCTTGGGAACCTTTCGGATATACATTACAAGACGTATATCCGCATGGGAGGTCAAGATGCAGGTCGCAAAATGGGGTAACTCGCTGGCCGTCCGTTTGCCCGCGGAGCTCGTCCGAGAGCTTGGTCTCAAGGAGGGTGATCAGATCGACCTGGTCAAGGACGACGGTCGGGTCAGAGTCCGTCGCCTTGCTCGTGCGGATGAGGTGCTGACCGGCCTGCGCCGCTTCCGGGGCAAGTTGTCCGCTGCAGAACGTCTGAGCCGCGACGACGCGCATGAGCGCTGAATTCGCGGACACGAATGTCGTTCTCTACCTGCTCGACGACGGCCCGAAGGCCGATCGCGCAGAGGCCATCCTGGGGCAGGGGCCCCGGATCAGCGTTCAGGTCCTGAACGAGACGCTAGTGAACTGCCGCCGCAAGGCTGGCCTGAGTTGGGAGGAAGCCGCGGCGTTTCTCGAAGGCGTGCGCGCCTTGTGTCCCGTCGAAGATCTCACCGTGCAGACCCATGACGTCGGCCGCGCTTTGGCGGAACGCTACGGCTTCTCGATCTACGACGCGATGATCGTGGCCAGCGCTTTGGTTGCGGGCTGCACCACGCTATGGAGCGAGGACATGCAAGATGGCCTGCTGGTCGAAGGCCAGCTTCGCATCGTCAACCCCTTTGCATGAGGGGACGGCTTCTGAGCCTGAAACTGACCACCGCCTTGTAATCCTTCCACGTAGTGGAGGATTTGCAAGTTTGTTAGGCTGCTCGAGCAGCCCCAGCCTCTCCGCCCGCACCAGCATCATCTTGACCGAAGACGGCTGCCATCTCGTTCGGCCACGCGGCGTGCGCTCGCGCATCGCTTGCAGCCTGGTGCAGATCGCCTGAAGCGTGATGTCGGGATCCGCGCCCTTGATGGCGGCGACGATGGCGGGCAACCGGTCGTCGGTTTCGCGGCGCCGGCGCGGGCCAGCACCTCGGCAGGCAGGAAGCCGTCGCGGACATAGGCCTTCACGGCGCGCAAAAGACGGCTTTGGGTCCAGCGACGCGCCTCGGGCAAGGGGCCGTTGATGATGCGCACCACGTCTTCCCAGGCCAAGTCGGGTCGCAACCGGCGCACATGGGGCACCCAATCTTGTGCCGTCTCGTTCAGACGCTCCATGTAGCCGTCCTGTCGCGCCAGCCGCACCCTGC
>NZ_JBEPPW010000048.1:0-5428 GCF_040547525.1 Roseovarius sp. MBR-6
GCTGCCTCACGGCAACGCGTCACCGGTGGGCGGATAGCCCGGAACAGGTGGGCGCATGTTGTCGGAATGGGTGGGCGGATGTTCCGGAATACGCAGGTCTGGACCGCAGTCACGAATTCCTTGTCGCCCATGGAGATCGCCGCGGGTGCTGCGGGCTCTGGTTGCTCGAGCGTGATTTTCTTCGACCTGTTCGAAATTGGCGCTGCAGCAGGCGGATAGGGCAAGGCATGCCCCTGCCGTGCTTTGTCGATCTCCGCAAAGTGGCGGTCCGCATAGTAACGGATGTGATTGGACTTGATGGGATATTGCCCCTCGGGCAGAACAAGGACCTTGTCGAGCGGGAAGCGCAATAATTCAGCGGGAGATACCAGCGCCCGTTCTTCCGAACGGCGGCTTAGATTTGCGCTCTCCGAGAGCTTGCGCACCGTTGCCTGTGATCTGGTCTTGCCCACGATCGTGTGTTTGCCCAGGGCTGCGGACAGCACGTCAGCGGTGCGATCATCCTGGGGGGTCATGTAAATTTGTACACCCGCACCGGCCTGCAGCGCTCGGCGGTCGGTTTCGCCGTAGATACCCTCAAGACCGGGGATAGACTGCGAAATGATAAAAAGCCGCCCGCCATAAGAGCGGATCGTCTTGATGCTTTGAAGGACCAGGGGTTGTTTTCCCAGTTGGTCGAACTCATCCATCAGGAACATGACGGGATGTGGCTCATCCGCTCCGGGATGCGCGCGCTGCAAGCTTGCGATCGCGTCGGCGAACAGGAGCCGGATCAATGGGGCGAGGGTTTTCAGGTGCTCCGGCTGCACGACAATATAGAGCGACTGCGGTTCTCGTCGGAACGTCCCGAAGTCGAAATCGCTTGCCTGCGTCGCCCGGTCCACCGCCGGATCGAGCCAAAGCTCCAATCCGGCCCCGCGGATCACACTGACATAGGAATCGAGGATCTTGTCGACTTCGTCGGCCATGCTCAGGAAAATCTCGGCCACCACCGGGTTTGCGGTTTGGGCCGCGGCCCGTTTGTAGAATTCTTTCTTGTTGCCGCCGCCGGTCATGATCCGCAGCGCCTCGCCGATCGTCGGCTTGCCGGTCTCGATGGCATAGAGGCAAGACGCCACGAACAGGCTGCGCCCGGCCTGGAAAAAGCTCTGCGCGTTCACGCTTTCGACGATGAGAAACAGGTCCGCCATGGTGTTGATGGCGGTGTATTGCTGCTCGGGGCTGGGAAGATCGGCAATGCGCTGGAGGGGATTGAAGCGATGGGTACGGGTCAGGACAGGCCCGTTCTGGCCCTCGGGCTGAACGTAGTCATAGGGCGAAAAGTACCAGACCTGATTCTTCAACGCCTTTTGACGATGGATGGATGTCTTCTCGAAATTCTCGCCCTTGACGTCGAGGATCACGGCGCTGCCCTGGAAGTGCAAAAGGTTCGGCAATACGAAGCCCACCCCTTTGCCACGTCCCGTCGGCGCGATCATCATCGCATGCGGAAAGCGATCTGGCGTGGCCGACACGAAGGGCGCGCGGGACGCAGGTGAGCCAAGCTTGCCGAACAGAAAGCCGTTCTGGGCGAGGGATGCCGACATACGGTTGCGGCGAAGCTCGGGACGCGACTGGAAATGTGCATCATCATAGTCGGTGAGCGCCCCGCGATGAACAGATGTGGCCCCTGTCGCCGCCAGCAGCAGGGCAGGAAGGGCCGTGATGAGCCACGCGGTATGCTCCACCGCAGGGTTTGCCTTGATCCGTGGATCAGACAGATTGAGCAACCAGGGCTCAAGAATATCGAACCCACTCAGGTCTTCGCCAAATCGCACCATCAGATAGAGCGTGGCAAGCGCGGCACCGATCCAGGTGCCAACACCGAGACCGAGCAGGATGGCGACCGGATACCGCCAACGGCTTTCCATTGCATGCAGCATGTCTTGCAATCCTCTACAGGCCGTAATCGTGATCGGCGTCGTCGCGGTCGCGCCCCCGCTCCCCGGCGCGCTCGAACGCCTCGATCCGGGTCCGGTAGGTGGCGGCGGGTTCGCTGTCGCGGCCGGCAATATCACCACCTGCATCCACCGCAGCGATGGCCTTCAATTCCGAGAACACGGCCTGTCGCAGACCGGGATCTTCGATGCGGTCCATGAGCGGGTCAATCCGGCCAGCGGCCAACTGATCCATATCCCCGGCGCGCAGGTCTTGCCGCACGTCGGAGATCAGCTTGTCCAGCGTGGCGATATCGGCAAGGCGGCTGCCCTGCCCCGCGTCGAGGATGTCCTGACGCGCCAGATCCGCCAAAAGATCATGATCCATGTGCAGCTCCGCAAAAACATCCCGCGCGCGCGCCTGCAGGTCGCGTTCGAGCCCAAGCCAGTCCGAGCGCTCCTGAGCGTCCACTGGGCGTGACGCTTCGAGTTGCGCCTCGCTGCGATGGGGTGCGGTGAAACGGGCAGCAACTTCTTCGATGCTGCTTCCCGCCTCCTCAAGCCGGGTCTCCATCGGTGCCAGAACGCGCGACAATTCCGCTCGGAAACTCTCAAGCGCAGCACCGGCCTCAGCTGCGAGCGGATTGCCCTCCTCGCCTGCGCGTGCGGCCAGGCCCGCAATCCCCTGCACACTGTAGGGATCGCGCTCCGGCGACACCGGTGAAGAATGATCCGCAAGAAAGTCGCGGCCCAGAAGCGTCCCCATCTCGCGTGCTTGCCCGGCAAAGAGTTGTTCCAGTTCGACCTTTTCGGCACCGGGCGCCATGTCCTGAATGGCGATCCAGGCGCTGTCGGCTTCCGCCCGCAATGTTTCGCGGGCGGCGATCAGACGACCGATTACATCCGCTCCGGCCACGGGGATATCAGCCCCTTCGGCAAGCCCTTCTTTCACCGGCAGTCCTTTCATCAAGTTGTTGGCGGCAAGCTCTGCGCCTTGCGCGATGCGCCCCATCCATCCGTCCGGAGGGGCGGCAATTTCCAGGCTCAACCCGGCAAGCTGCGCCAGTTGCCGATACCCTTCGGCATGTCTGTGTATTTCAACCTCTCGCAGGGCGCGGCTTTCAGGATCCAGCGGCGCGACCACCGGCTCCCGCCCCTCCTTGCGGGCCGCCTGCAAATCGGTGTCCCGCGGGGCGTTTTCCATGATGCCGCGCGACAGACGGGACGAGGCGTTCAGCAACAGCCCGTGCTCGCCCGCGATCTGAGCATGCAACTCGCGCATCATGTCATAGCTGATCTCGGAATGGCGGCTGATCGAGAGGAACTTGCCATCCTCCATCCCGACTTTATCGACAAGAACATGGGCATGCACATGATCTGTGTTGCAATGAAGAGCCGCCACATACCGATATCGATCCCGGTAATCCCCACCGAAGACCTCCTGCGCCCACTCACGCGAGATGGCTTCCGCCAGTTCCGCCTCGGTTCCTTTGGGAAAGGACAGGATAATATGATCGGTATGGCCCCGTTTCGGCGCGCCGGACCAGGATGCGCTCCAATCGGCAATGACACTTTCCATGCCACGCTCGCCAAAGACACGATCGACGCCGATCTGGTTCGACCAGGCTGCGACCCGCGCCTCGTCGCGCAGGATGTATTTCATCTGTCGGCGTAACTCTTTGGGCGAATGACACCCGCCCGTGCCAACCCGCTTCACCACGCTTTGTGGCACCCGCAGCGCGTTCCAGGACATCATCGCAACAGCCCCACCGGCGGGGCCACGTCGACGGCCTGACGATACGCGCGCTTCGCCTGCCATGGCAGCAGACCGCCGTCCCACATGAGGCAGTATCTCGCCCAGTACCACCTGCTGAAGGGTGCGTGTTTCAGCCATCGTGTTGACCCTCCCCGACATCCCGAAGATCGGACACCCGGACAAAGGCCCCGCGAAGCGAGGCCGCGCGCAAGGCCTGCACGGACCGGGCCACCTCTTCGGCTCGGTCCGCAAGCCGACCAACCAATGCCGCGTCGCGCGCGTTCCACCGCAGCTTACCCGCATGGGCAAGCTTCAGCATCTGCACAAGATTGCGCGCCAAGGCATTGAGCTGATTGGCCGACGCCTTGAGTGCCGCGACCTCGTCCCGGCGAAACGCAACAATGCCGGATGACAGACGGATCATGTGCCGGAGCAGCCCTGACGTGGTCATGCCCGTCTCGGCCACAAGCGCCTCGAATGCCTCAGCCTCACGGGCGGACACTCGAACCTGCAGCACGCGGCCCTTTGTGGTTCGATCCGTCACCATACCGCGCGCCCGCACACGGGCGACAGTGGGCCGTGAGCAGCCAACACGCCGTGCGATCTCGTCGTCGCCAAGCCCTTGAGCGGCAAGCCGGAGAACCTCTTGTCGGGCTGTGGTGGAGAGGCGTTTGGACATGGGCGGCAAGATTTACCATTAGATAGTTTTTGTAAACGCAAAAACTCTAATGAGTCGTCACACAAGTTTTGTCATACACAATACCGTTCCTGTCAACGTCCCTTCGGTCCGTTGTCGCACCTTCGGTGATCAGCACGCAGGGCCTTGGCCATGCGTGCTGCAAACCCCCCCGCGACAACGAACAGACCGAAGGGACACCGCCTCCCCCGCGCCTGTTCAGGATCCGGGCCCTCGCCCGGATCCTGAACAGGCGCGGGAATGATGTCGGCGCAGCCGACACATCATCCCTTCATTGGCGTTGACTGCTGCAAGGGGATTTTCCCGGAAGAGAAGAAGACCTTGCAGGATTGGAACGCCCGCGCCGCACCATGCGAATTCGGTCCGTGCCGACGCGGATGGTCGAGGATCATTCGCCATACGCCAAAGGGCCCGTGTGCCCCAACACCTCGAAGGTTCAGGGCATCGCTGGGGCAGTGCTGCAACGGCGCGATGGCGCAAGTGATGCATGCCGCAAC
The DNA here is from genome assembly GCF_040547525.1 of Roseovarius sp. MBR-6. Lineage (NCBI taxonomy): Bacteria > Pseudomonadati > Pseudomonadota > Alphaproteobacteria > Rhodobacterales > Roseobacteraceae > Roseovarius > Roseovarius sp. MBR-6. The sequence continues at coordinate 4,867 of NZ_JBEPPW010000048.1, forward strand.
GGCTGTCTGCATGAGTGAGCGATTGACCTAACGCATACAAAGACGATTGCAGCAACAGCAGATCGTCGCAACCGTGGTCCGTCTTTCTGACCCAAGGGGTGACCGCCTGTATCGCGCAAGGTCTGGACGCCAGACCGAAGCACCGCCATAACGGCGCAAATATATGTTATAGGGTCAATGAATGCTTGTTGTGACGGCGATCTCCGCCAAAGGCGGATCAGGAAAGACAACGCTCATACAGATGCTTGCGTCCGCTATGCTGGCGCGCGGCCGCCGTGTGCACGTCATGGATGCGGATGCAGACAAGCAAATCCTCGAATGGGAATCAAAAAGCGCGCGCGCCGACTTCGGTGATCTGCCACGTCTTCCATGGCCCGCGGGCTTGACCGTGGCCGATGCCCCCGAGACCGTTGAAGGCCTTTACCACGCGCTGGACGGTTTTGAGGCCGAAGGCGTGGACCTCGTCCTTGTCCGTCGTCGAATGATTTGGAACAGGCGGCGTGATTTTGGTCTGGAGGGCTCCGGCTCTGTTGGTTGATGTTATGCTGCTTGGCGCTGATGG
>NZ_JBEPPW010000049.1:0-5181 GCF_040547525.1 Roseovarius sp. MBR-6
TATTTGGGCAGCGCACGCGCCATGGCGCTTAGTGCCCCGCCACTGGCCTACTTTTGCACCGCCACGTGGCCGGTTTTGTCTCCGCCGTTGACACCAACCAGGTGCAGTTCGGCGACGATCACGCTCTCGTTCAGAAACAGCCCCCCAGAGGTGAAGGACATTTTGTAGGGCTGATGGTTTGCTCCGAAGTCTGCTTTCCGTGCTGCCATGGTCATCCAACGACCTCGTCTCGATTCAACAGCACGATCTGCTGGTCCTGCGGTTTTCGTGCGGCGGGGTCGGTATCAAGCCCCAGCCTCTTGAGCGCGTAGAACAACAGCGCGCGGCGGACCACGATCTGCGCGTGGCCCGCCTCCATGCCGTAATCCATCTCTATTGCGCGGCGTTGGTTTTCTGAGAGGTCCGGATGCGGCCCAATCTCGAGCAAGACGTCCGTGTGCCAAGCGCCATCGGAGCCTGGGTCTGACGTAACAGGCCCTTGGTCCCCGACCTCCACGATGCGTGAGAGCAGGAAATCCTTGAAGACCTGGTCATTCTGGCAAAACGCGCGGGCATGCCAACGGAAGCCGTCAAAGGCAAGAGCATGGGGCTCGATCCAGCGCGCGTTTGGCTCAGGGCGCGACATCGACTGATAGGTCACCTGTAAGGCGGCTGGGACACGGATTGCCGCGAGAACATCGCGCAGCGTTTCAGGTGCCACGCCTCGGGCAGGCGTCGGCGTTGCTCCAAAGCCCGGAAAGACGCTGATCCAGCTTTGCTCCGCGCTCACCAGCCCCTGATCGACGGCCCGCAGCTGCGCGAAGTACTCCTCCGCATCGGGCTTGAGGTATTTGGGGGTGAATTGTTTGCCGCGCAGGTAGGTGCGCAGGCTCTTGTCATAGACGAGGTTCCGCTTGGCCTGATCGATATAGGCGTTCAGGTCCAGCGATGCCTGCTGTGTTGAAACCCCGAACGCGTCCATCAAATCCCCTCGGTTTATCCGCCCCTGCCAGAACAGGCGAAACTCGATGAACTCATATCGACGTTCGACACCCCAGTTCAGCTGCTTGCCCTTCTTGCGAGTCACTTAGTGCCCTCATATATATGTCGCAAAGTTACACGCGTCCAGTTTTTAGATTGACTCACAAATCAGACCATATGACCCTTGCAGTGTCAGGAAGTCGATTCGTGATGAGCCCGTCACGTTATTAGACGTATCACAAACTTGGGGGCTCGCCCCAGCATTACCCTCCCGCACCGCTCACTGGAAGGGAAAAGGAGCTTTTGCATGACGAAACTTCGTACGCTCACCGCATCCTTGTTGATCAGCACCTGCTTGACGGCAGGCGCCGTCGCACAAGAAAGCTCTCCGCTGGACGTGGAAATTGCAGCGATCGACAGCCAGATTTCCGAAGTCGATGCGACGATCTCCCGCTATGATGGGGGATTGATCCGTATGCTGGCCGAGAGCCGCCGCGAGGCTCTGCTTCTGTTGCGCACGGTCGTGGAGGCACGAGAGGCGGCGGAAGCCGCTGGCGCGGTGATCGAGGTCACCGTACCGGCGTTAGAGCCAGATCCAGTGCGCGCCGAGCAGCTTCTAGGAGAAATGGCCGCACAGCAGGATCGTGTCGAGACCGCGGAGCGAGAAGCGGCCTCGGCAGGGGGATTGATCCAAGCGGTTGCCCTCAGCCGTGTGGAAACGGAAAAGCTCACGCTCGCCCAACTGCAAATGGCCTATCTGCAGGCCCGTTACGGGATCGCCTTCCCGATGACACCGAGCGTGACGAATTCAGCGCCGCCCATACCCGACCCAACTGCGCCCGCTGCCATGACCCTAGGCGAAGAGGTCGCTGAGACCGCACTACCTTGGGCCGACCCGGACCACCCGGACATCGACTACAGCCTCACGCCCTTCGAGCAGGCGCATAATGAAGGGGACCGGATCGCAGGCTGGTGGGTGATCAATGAAGAGCGCGCAGCAATCGACGACAGCCCGTCGGTGGTGGCCATCAACTACTCTGCCTATGACGCGCGCAGCTTTGGTGGTCTCACGGCCCTACTCGCGCAATGCCGTGAGGGCGAGACGTCGGTTGTGTTTGTCCAGGACGATTTCTTGATCAGTGCCATGCGCCGGGATTCGTTCGACATCACCTACCGGATCGACAGCAATCCTGCGCAATCAACACGCTGGAATGAGCTGACCAATAACAAGGGGGCCGGGCTGTTCGGCTCTGGCTCAGAGGGGTTCCTGCGCGGCCTCTATGATGCCGAGAGCTTTTTCATCCGGCTCACGGACGGCAATGGCCAACGCCACGATGCAGAATTTGATCTTGCCGGAATTCAAGAAGCGATTGAGGCCGTGGCTGGCGCCTGCGGGTGGTCGACGCTAGATCTCTCGCCAGACGACTACCGCGCGATCCAGACTCTCCTGAACGCGGGCGGGTTTGACGCAGGCACCCCGGACGGCGTTTGGGGCAATGGATCACGCAATGCGATGCGGGCGTTCCAAGAACAAAGCGGCCTGCCCATCACCGGCGCAGCCGATCGCACAACCCTCGAAGCCCTTGGTGTCCAGGCCAGCGAATAGCAACCTTGCCCCGCTCGGCTCCGCCTGCAAATCATCCGTGTCGTGAAGCGTTGGCCAACTGGGGTCTGGTGCCGGAGAGTGCAAAATAGTACGCTAAGCCGACAGAACACGCTTTCCGTGATCGCGAAGGTTTCCGTTGGCATCGACGTAGCGATAGAGGGTCACGGATTTGACGCCGAGCTCGGCCGCGAGGGCGGCAACAGAGGTGTCTCTATTCGCCATGGCGGCTTGCGCGAGCCGGACCTGAGCCTTTGTCAGGGCGAATTTCCTCCCGCCTTTTCGACCACGCGCCCGGGCGGCGGCAAGGCCAGCCATGGTGCGCTCCCTGATCAGGTCCCGCTCGAACTCAGCCAGCGTCGCGAAGATACCGAAGATCATGCGACCTGCTGAGGTGGTGTCGATTTCAGCGCCTTGACCGGTTAGCACGCGCAGTCCGATGCCGCGATCTGACAGGTCGCGCACCGTGTTGACCAAGTGGGTCAGCGTGCGCCCGAGTCTATCCAGCTTCCAGACAACGAGAACATCCCCTTCCCGCAATGACCGCAGGCAGGCCTCCAGACCTGGACGGTCATCGCGCGCACCGGATGCCTGGTCTTCGTAGATGCGTTCTACGGGTACTCCGGCGGCGATCAGGGCATCGCGTTGGAGATCTAGGGACTGTGACCCGTCAGCCTTGGAGATGCGTGCATAGCCGATCAGCATATTTCACAAACGTTCGTTTGAGACGTATTCGTGCGGGCGGCGCTTTTCGACATCATCCTTGTTCCTTATCAAATACCAAAAACAAAATATCACAAACCATACTCGGAAAGAAAAAGATATATGGCACATCGCACAGTGCTGACTGACCGGCAACGTGCCGCAATGTTCGATCTGCCTGCCGTTGAGGCAGCAATGCTGCACCACTACACGCTGTCGGACGATGACCTGGAAATCATCCGCGCCCGACGCCGTCCACACAACCGCTTCGGCTTTGCCCTGCAACTTTGCGCGTTGCGATATCCTGGTCGTCTGCTGGGAGCTGGCGAGGTGATCCCTCTGGCGGTAAGCCGCTTCATCGCCGCGCAGCTCGGCCTGAAGCCCGATGATCTGGCAGATTATGCAATGCGTGAGGAAACCCGCCGTGAACATCTGCAAGTCCTGCGAGCGCTGTACGGTTACAAGATGTTCACGGGCCGAGGGTCGCGGGATCTGAAGGCTTGGCTGGAAGATGCGGCCGAGGCGTCGCGGTCCAACGACGATCTGGCCCGGCGCTTTGTCGAGCAGTGCCGGGCGACCCGGACCATTCTGCCCGGCATCACGATCATTGAGCGCCTTTGCGCAGATGCGCTGGTCGTCGCAGAGCGGCGGATCGCATCTCGGATCGCGGGGCGGCTGGTCGATGCCATGCGGGCGCGTCTCGACGCCTTGCTGACAGAAGATTCTGGCGGCTCGGTCACGCGGTTTGTCTGGTTGCGTCAATTCGAAGTCGGGCAGAATTCGGCCGACATGAACCGTCTTCTCGACCGGCTGGAGTTCCTCCAGGGCATCGGGCTTGATGAAGCGGCCTTAGCCGAGGTGCCGCCCCACCGGATTGCCCGGCTGCGCAGGCAGGGTGAGCGGTACTTTGCGGGCGACTTGCGGGACATCTCGGACGACCGCCGCCTCGCCATCCTTGCCGTCTGCGCGTTGGAATGGCGCAGCGCCATTGCCGACGCTATTGTGGAAACCCATGACCGGATCGTCGGCAAGACCTGGCGCGAGGCGAAATCCCGATGTGATGCCCGTGCGGAAGATGCCAAGGCGGCGCTGAAGGACACCTTGCAGTCCTTCGCGGCCCTGGGTTCTGCATTGCTGGAGGCCCATGAAGATCGCGCGTCGCTCGAGGAGGCGGTCGGCAATGCCGGTGGCTGGCTGTCGCTCAAGGGGCTGGTCGCGACAGCGGCCCAGTTGACCGACACCCTTGCCGCCGATCCGTTGGCCCATGTCGGCCATGGATATCATCGCTTCCGCCGCTACGCACCGCGCATGCTGCGGGCACTCGACATCCGCGCCGCGCCCGTGGCCGAACCCCTGTTGGCAGCCAGCAAGATCGTCGCGGGCACGGATGTGACGCCCGTGCGTCCCTTAGCCTTCCTGCGTCGAGGATCAAAATGGCAGCGCCACCTTGGCGGCGAGGATAACGGGGGCCGCCTGTGGGAAGTCGCGGTCCTATTTTATCTGCGCGAAGCCTTCCGTTCGGGCGATGTCTGGCTCGCCCATTCCCGGCGGTTTGGCGACTTGAAGGAGGCGCTGGTTCCCGCAGAGGTCGCCCGCGCCGCGCCGAAGCTTGCCATGCCGCTTGAACCCAACACCTGGCTCGCCGACCGCAAGGCGCGCATGTCTGACGCCTTGCACCGACTGGCGCGCGCCGCAAAGGCGGGTGCTATTCCGGGCGGGTCGATCGAGGATGGTGTGCTGAAGATCGACCGTCTGACCGCCGCGGTTCCCGAAGAAGCCGATGCCATGGTCCTCGACCTCTACAAGCGCCTGCCGGAAATCAGGGTCACGGATCTTTTGCTGGAGGTGGATGACGAGGTCGGATTCACCGAAACCTTCACACATCTGAACACAGGCGTGCCGTGCAAGGACAGGAT
>NZ_JBEPPW010000050.1:0-2500 GCF_040547525.1 Roseovarius sp. MBR-6
GATTTCCGACCGCTCTGAGCCAACCTTCGCGCGCCTCCGTTACGCTTTAGGAGGCGACCGCCCCAGTCAAACTACCCGCCACGCAGGGTCCCGGATCCGGATAACGGACCGCGGTTAGACATCAAGAGTGCGAAGGGTGGTATCTCAAGGGAGGCTCCACCGAGACTGGCGTCACGGGTTCAAAGCCTACCACCTATCCTGCACATCACAATCCTGATGCCAGTGCGAAGCTGTAGTAAAGGTGCACGGGGTCTTTCCGTCTGACCGCGGGTAGCCTGCATCTTGACAGGCAATTCAATTTCGCTGAGTCGATGTTGGAGACAGCGGGGAAGTCGTTACGCCATTCGTGCAGGTCGGAACTTACCCGACAAGGAATTTCGCTACCTTAGGACCGTTATAGTTACGGCCGCCGTTTACCTGGGCTTCAATTCAGAGCTCTCACCCCTCCTTTTAACCTTCAGGCACCGGGCAGGCGTCAGACCCTATACGTCGTCTTGCGACTTCGCAGAGCCCTGTGTTTTTAGTAAACAGTCGCCACCCCCTGGTTTGTGCCCCCAGCTCCAAGTTGCCTTGGAACCGGGCCTCCTTCTCGCGAACTTACGGAGGTATTTTGCCGAGTTCCTTCAACATCGTTCTCTCAAGCGCCTTGGTATTCTCTACCAGTCCACCTGTGTCGGTTTAGGGTACGATCTCATGATGGAGCTATTTCCAGGAACCTCTGAACGGCCCGCCCAATCCGATAAGGGCGAACAATCTTCGAGATCCGTCACTTCCATCTGGCCCAGGAATATTAACCTGGTTCCCATCGACTACGCCTTTCGGCCTCGCCTTAGGGGTCGGCTTACCCTGCTCAGATTAGCTTTAAGCAGGAACCCTTGGACTTTCGGCGGGAGGGTCTCTCACCCTCCTTGTCGCTACTCATGTCATCATTCTCACTAGTGATCTCTCCACCGGATGGCTCACGCCCCGGCTTCATCGAAGATTTCGAACCCTCCATGGGGCCCCGAGGGACACCAAAGAGGATGGAAACCATGTCACACTACGCTCTGCTACCATGCGCTATGCGCATCCTAAGCTTCGGCTCGTGGCTTGAGCCCCGTTACATCTTCGCCGCAGGACAACTTGATTAGACCAGTGAGCTGTTACGCTATCTTTAAAGGATGGCTGCTTCTAAGCCAACCTCCTGGTTGTTTTGGTCGTCCCACCTGCTTTCCCACTTAGCCACGAATTGGGGGCCTTAGCTGTAGGTCAGGGTTGTTTCCCTCTCGACGACGGACGTTAGCATCCGCCGTCTGTCTGCCATCCAGTACTCCTCGGTATTCGGAGTTTGGTTAGGATCAGTAAGCCTGTGGGGCCCCATTACCCATCCAGTGCTCTACCCCCGAGGGTATGCGGATGACGCTCTACCTAAATAGATTTCGCAGAGAACCAGCTATCTCCGAGTTTGATTGGCCTTTCACCCCTAGGCACAACTCATCCCGACCTTTTTCAACAGGTGTGGGTTCGGACCTCCAGTTGGTGTTACCCAACCTTCATCCTGGTCATGCCTAGATCACTCGGTTTCGGGTCTGATCCATCTAACTCATGCGCCCTATTAAGACTCGCTTTCGCTGCGCCTACACCTAACGGCTTAAGCTTGCTAGATAGACCAAGTCGATGACCCATTATACAAAAGGTACGCCGTCACCACGGACAAGTCCGCAGCTCCGACTGCTTGTAGGCGTTCGGTTTCAGGTACTGTTTCACTCCCCTCGTCGGGGTGCTTTTCACCTTTCCCTCACGGTACTGGTTCGCTATCGGTCAGTAAGGAGTACTTAGCCTTCGAAGGTGGTCCTCCGATCTTCAGACAGGATTTCACGTGTCCCGCCCTACTTGATACGTCCCTCAAAGCTTCCCATACGGGGCTGTCACCCGCTCTGGCTGCGCTTCCCAACGCATTCTGGTCACTTATCAGGCTCGGCTGGTCCCCGTTCGCTCGCCGCTACTAGGGGAGTCGCTATTGCTGTCCTTTCCTCCGGGTACTTAGATGTTTCAGTTCCCCGGGTTTGCTCTTGAAGACCTATGTATTCAGTCAACAAGTCCCTGTTTCAGCCGGTTATGAACCGCTCGAAAGCAATCATAACCAACTGTCAGGTGGGTTGCCCCATTCGGAAATCCATGGATCACAGCCTATTCCCGGCTCCTCATGGCTTATCGCAGGGTATCACGTCCTTCATCGCCTCTTACTGCCAAGGCATTCACCAAACGCCCTTCTCGCGCTTGATTTGATCCAGAAAAAGAGAGACTGCGAACAGTCCGTCCTCTTCAGATCAAAAGCATACTTTCCCGCGCCATCTTGCGATGGCACTTTTTGGTCAGTGTACTTGACTTGGACGACGCTGCAGCTTCTGGTCACGATACATGTACGCGCGCGGGAAACGCTCGAACATGCCTTCCCCCGAGGGGGGAAGCAACCAGGACATCCCCTCACGCGGGGACGCCAGCAACGTCGCTATTTGTA
>NZ_JBEPPW010000051.1:0-4868 GCF_040547525.1 Roseovarius sp. MBR-6
CTATTTGGGCAGCGCACGCGCCATGGCGCTTAGTGCCCCGCCACTGGCCTACTTTTGCACCGCCACGTGGCCGGTTTTGTCTCCGCCGTTGACACTTCAACCACGAACATCTCGCCCACTTGTAGGGCGTCGAAACCGTCACCCGAGGCTGCGTGGACAAGGACGGCGAACAACACCACGCCCACACCGTCGTTGAACAGGGTCTCGCCCTTCATCACGATCTTGAGATCCTCGGGAACCTTCACCTCTCTCAAAGTGGCAAGGACCGCGACCGGGTCGGTCGGGCTGATCAACGCCCCGAAAACAAGCGCCCACGGCAATGAGATCGCGACACCCAGCACGCCGGATGCGGCCCAAACGACGCATCCGATGATCGCAGTGGACACCACGACACCCAAACTTGCCATCGTGCCAATGGTCAGCGCACGGCTGCGTAGGCTGACCAAATCGACATGCAACGCGCCTGCGAACAAGAGGAATGCGAGCATGCCTTCAAGAACGGTTTGCTGAAAATCAACTTGGCGTAGGAGGGCTGCCAGACCTTCATAATCGAACAGCCCCGGCATTGCCGCTTCGGCACCGATGACAACCAGCGAAGCGCCAAGCCCCATCACGAGCAGGCCGATGGTGTGCGGCAACAACGCCAGCCGGAAATTGACCCAACTGAACAGGGCCGTCAGAACCAGCAGGATCGCGACAAGCTCGAATTGGGTCATCGCGTTCACCGCTGCCAGCTGTTGGGCAGGACCACGTTCGAGCGGCGGACGTTGTTGACAGTCACTTGACCAAAGGCATCCATCCGCACTTCAGTCGACACCATATTCCAACATCTTTTCCAGACCTTCGGTGAGGTACTCACCCACCATCGGCCTGCCTAGAAGATAGCGGCTCACCAGCCCCTCGTGCTGTTGTCGAGCGAGGGCTTTGGTCTGCTCCCAGGCGGCGGGTTCCGCATCGCCACGGCCGATCCAGAACAACGCGACCAGCGCGTCCTGCTGTTCGTCGTTCATGCTTTCGATTTCTTGGGTGATCTCGTTGCGGCTCAGATCGCCCTCGGTTTCCTGCAGGGTCGCGGTCACTTCGTCGTCCGTGGCATTCCCGCCAAGGTCGGAGATATCGGTCCCATCCTTCGCCATGACGGCGTTGAACCGCAGCACCAGTTCTTCGATCCGGGTATCGTTAAAGGGCAGCGCGGTCATCGGTATCTCCTGTTCGTTGCGCTTTCAGGGTAGCAGGTAGCCGAGGCGTGGCACTGATTTCGATCATGACGCCTTGCGCGCATTCGCTCTGGCAGCGCTCTCGACGCAGGCGGAACTGGCCGATTGGCGAAGGGCTGTCTCGGACCCGGCGTATTGCTGAAGGAGAAGCTCATCCATTATGATGATGCCCTGCCTGCTGATCTGGATCAGCACACCGGCGGCCTGGCTGACTTACACTTCACGTGGTGACGGTGGCATTAGAATGCTCACTTCGCCCACGCGAACTGTTTTGGGCTGTGGTGGGCACTCGGGCGGGCAAGGAACCGGGCACTTTCGCGGATCAATGGGATTACTGTCCGCACGTCGGCAAACCGCGCCCCAAGCGCTATCCAAAGGATCAAGTGCATGAAGAAAGATCAAAAGCCGTCCAAGTCATCAAGACCCTCTGCAAAGACCGAGGACGTGGCAAAGTCGAGCGAAAAGGCCCAAGAAGGCGACGCTTCGACCAACGACCGCGGCCAAGGGACCGACAGGCCCGGCTTCGATCTTGGCGGATCCACCGGCGAAACCCATGCCGGAACGGGTCTGGGCCTCGGTGAAGATGCCTTCGACACGCCGGGCGATAGACGGCTCCCCGGACGGCAGCTCGACAACAAGCTGACAATTCCGCGCTGGGGTGGGCCCGAGCCGCGCGATTCAACCGCTTCTGACGAGAAGACCGCAGGCGCCGAAAACCTGCCTGCGCCCGAGACGAAAAAAACGCGCTGACAGGGCGACGACCCGTTATCCAGCGGTGGCGAACGATCCTTCCACGTGCGTCACAGGTTTGGCAGGTCGCCGAACAAGGTGCTGCAGACGGCTGGACCGTGGCTGTGGTTGGCCATCATCGACTGTCATCGCCGCATTGTAGGGTCAGCGCGTGACAGACCCGGCCCACAGCGGCTCCGGTACGCATGCAGCGACGCGGAAAGATCCCCGAAAGGACAATTCATGCTTCATGTCGATATTCCAACCAACTCCGAAATCCGGGGGCTGATCGAAACACGCGCTGATACGTGTGTGTCGATCTATCTGCCGACGACACCCGAGACCCAGAATGTCACTCTCAGCCGTATCTCGTTCGGCAATCTGACTCGCACGGCATTCGAACAGCTCGATGCCGCAGGATTTGACAAGCGCCGTCGCGCGGCGCTGGAAGAAAACCTTCTTGCACTGGACGAGGATGACGAATTCTGGCGGATTCAGGCCAACGGCCTCGCGATACTTGCCACCCCGGACAGCTTGCGGACCTTCCGGTTGGCGACAGAGGTCACCAATACGGTCGAGGTGTCGGATCGCTTCCACCTCAAGCCGCTGCTGCGCGCGATGGCCTTTTCCCAGCATGCCTTCGTTCTGGCCTTGTCCGAGAACGATGTCCGTCTGGTCGAGATGTTCGCCGACCATCCTGCAACGGTAGTCGGCGTGCCGAACCTGCCCGGCAGCGCCGCCGACGCCACCGGTCGCGCTTCGGTCAACAACCCGGGCATGGGCTCCGGGCATGGAAACGCCCAGGGCCAGAAGTCGCTGTTGCTCAAGTACCTGCGCAAGGTGGACGCCGCCCTCCGCCCGGTCCTGAAAGGCCGGGAAACGCCTCTCATTCTCGCCGCAACCGAGCCGTTGGGACCGATCTTTCGGTCAGTTAACAGCTATCCGGGTTTATTGGCCGAGGGGATTCCCGCAAGCCCCGACGATATGAGCGAAAGCGCGCTCGCGAGTTCCGCAAGGTCGGTTCTGGATGGGCACTACGCTGCCCAGATCGAAGCTGCGACCGCCCTCTTTCACGAGCGAGTTGGTTCGAATCGCGCCATCAGTGATCTGCAGGCCGTTGCGCGCGCCGCCACCTTCGGCGCAGTAGAGCTTCTGCTCGTCGATATCGACGAAGTCATTCCCGGTACAGTGGCCGAGACGGACGGGAAAGTCACCCTCGCAACGATGCCAGGCGCGGCCAGCTACGGCGTGCTCGACGAGATAACTGGAAGGGTGATCCTCGCGGGAGGCAAGGTTCTGGCTGTGCGACGCACGGACATGCCTGATTGCGCCGCAGTGGCCGCGATCCTGCGCTATCCGGTTTGAAGTGCCTGGGAGCACTGGGCAGAACCTCCGATTCTGCGTCGATGGCTTGCCCGCCTAGACCGGGGCTAATCTCTATCAGCACCGGATCGCTCATCTTGCACTACGCAATCTGGACGCTCGACGCATCCGTCGTCGGCGCTGGCATGCAGTAAGGCATGCCGCCCCGAAGTCACGCAGGAGCACCAGATTGCCCGAGCACACGATGTACGGAGACCGGGTCGCATTCTTGCGTTCGTAAACAAGAGCGAGGCGGCACTTTCTCCGCTGGAGATGAATTGAGCTTCAAAGGAACAAACCAATGCCCATTCACCGCGTTGATCTAGCCGACGACTCCAGCCTTCTAGACATTTACGCAACCGAGGCGTCACAAAGCATCCTGCCAAAGTTTCGGATGCCGCAAGGTCGAACCGAACCGCGTGCGGCCTACGCCCTTATCCGGGACGAACTTCTGCTCGACGGGAATGCGCGCCAGAACCTTGCGACCTTCTGCACGACCTGGGTCGAGGATGAGGTCAAGGCGTTGATGGCGGACGCAATCGACAAGAACATGATCGACAAAGATGAATATCCGCAAACCGCCGAGATAGAGAAACGCTGCGTCCATATCCTTGCCGACCTCTGGCACGCAGAGAAGTCGCGGCAGACGATAGGCTGTTCCACGACCGGATCCAGTGAGGCCGCCATGCTCGGTGGATTGGCGTTCAAATGGAAGTGGCGCAAGCGCCGGGAGGCGGAAGGCAAGGACGCGAGCAAGCCGAACATCGTGACCGGTCCGGTGCAGATCTGCTGGAAGAAATTCGCGCGTTACTTTGACGTCGAGATCCGCGAGGTGCCGCTGGAGGGTGACGCCCTTGGCCTGAAGCCAGAAGATCTGCGCAAATATTGCGACGAGAACACGATCGGTGTCGTTGCCACGCTGGGGGTCACTTTCACCGGTGTCTATGAGCCGGTCGAGGCCTTGGCAGCGGAACTCGACGCAATGCAGCGCGACCTCGGACTTGATATTCCGATTCACGTCGATGCGGCCTCGGGCGGGTTCATCGCACCGTTCATTCAGAAGGACATCGTCTGGGATTTCAAGCTGGATCGGGTCCGCTCGATCAATGCCTCCGGCCACAAATACGGCCTGGCGCCATTGGGTGTCGGCTGGGTGATCTGGGCGACGCAGGACGATCTGCCCGAAGAACTGATCTTCTATGTCGATTACCTTGGCGGCAACATGCCCACCTTCGCGCTGAACTTCTCGCGCCCCGGTGGCCAGATCATCGCGCAGTATTACGACTTTCTGCGCCTTGGAATGGATGGATACACGGCTGTCCAGCAGGCCTGCTCGGACACCGCCCAATGGCTGGCTGAACAGCTGGCTGAAATGGGTTGTTTCGAGATGGTCTATGACGGCCACGGCGGTCTTCCTGCTGTCGCCTACAGGTTGAAGGACGAGGGTCAAGGTTTCACGCTTTATGGGGTCTGATGCCGGAGAGTGCAGAATAGTACGCTAAGGACTGGGATCATTGTTTTGGCCATCTGTACTCGCCGGTGAGAAGGATATGGGCCCAT
>NZ_JBEPPW010000052.1:0-4423 GCF_040547525.1 Roseovarius sp. MBR-6
CTCAGGGGAATGGAAAACATTCCGCGAACAGGTGTCAGACAATTTCCGCGTCATAACCCACCAGGATTTTCGTGTTTTGGAAGGTTAGGGGTATATGCTGTTATCTCGCTCGGGGCAACTGCCATGCGCCAGCTACGAGCCAGATACCAATTGCGCCTGTTTTGGGTCATAGACATAGCCCGAAATCGTTCCGTCCTTGATCCGCTCGACCGCATCCTTGATCGCGAATATTGGCACGAGAAACCACTCCCTCGGAATCACAGGCCTACCAAAGCGATCCATGATTTCGATCTCGAGCCGCGCGGGCTCGAAAATGCGATGGATCAGATTCTCCAGCTTGGTCCGGTTGATGTTGTAGAGCTCGTATGTTGCAACCACCTCCACGTTCGCCATGAGAAACGTCGGCTGAAGATGCGCGCCAGCGATCCGCTTTTCAACGCTCATGTTGGTGACGCCGATCTTGTGTACGAGGTCGCGGTTTTCGGCAACAAGTGGATGATCGGACTTTCTGCGGAGCACATAGATGATGCCGCTGGCCTCATCCCCGTCTATCGTACGATCAGAGAAAAGCGGACCGGCATGGGGCTCGGATATGCGCCGCCCTGCGTCGCCATCTGCGTTCAGGGCACGCTGCAGCGATCGCATCAGCATATTGCTTTCGGTGCCGTTGTCGAAAATCACCCGCAGCCGCGCATCTGTGCGCCCCTGATCCGTGAGCTTCATTTCCCCCATTTCGGCGACATAGGCCTTCTGCCCACCCACGATAAAGAAACGGCCGGGCTCGATTTCTGATTTCAGCTCGAATTTCCGTGCCTCGCGCAAGCCGGTGTCCAGCTCCTTCTGCACCTGCTCGAATAGCGGCTTGAAACGCGCAAAATCCTCGCAGCGGTCGCGGTTCGCTATTTCATCCGCCGCTTTTTTCTCCGCCGTCGAGCGGACATGCTTCAGTTCGGTGATCGCTGGCGCTTCAACCTCGATCCCGAGCGCGTCCAAAAGCGCGTCGTCATCCATCACCCCGGCATCATTGGCCTGCGAAAGTAGCGTGCCATTCAGCAGTCCCTGATGATCCATAGGCTCAATCAGGTCGCGGCACTCCTGTAACTCGGCAATCCGGTCGAGGCGGACGGCATAGAGGCGCTCGAAGATATCGCGATCCTCGCCATGCTGCGGGCGGTGGCCGTGCTCCTCGACAAAACGCTGAATTTCTTCAAACCCAGCGATGATCCGCTCTTCGCGCGGGGTGCGGGAGATTTGCTTTTTCGTCTCGACCTCAACGCCCAGTTCGGTCAGCAGGGCGTCATCTTCATCTGTGAAGCCGTTAGCCATTCGCGGCCTCCTGTTTCATGCGGATAAGGTACGCCACCCCTTCGGCCATTTTCTTCTCCCATGGGTCCGCCGATGTGATCGACGGCAATCGCCCGCGTTCCTGCTTGAATGCCGCCGCACGTTTGGCCAGCGCGCGCGCCTCGTCTGGTGACAGTTGCACCTTTTTCGCAGAGATCACGGCCTGGACCTGTCGAAGGCTCTCCTCGCTCATCGTCTTTGCCAGGATCGAATAGGCTTCGCCGAACGGGTTGATGCGATCAATCAGGTCGATGTCGAGTTCGCGCACATCCATTGCGAATTTGCGCACCCCGTCGATCAAGGCGGTATTGCCGGTCGTTTCTGTGTCATCGCGGTTCGACAGCGCGATCTCTTTCGCCTTCTGGGTCAGGTTCAGCGCGGCCACGGCATGCTGGCGCACGGCTTCCTGATCCTCGGCGCCCAGCTCCGGGAACCTTGCACCAACGATCTTGCCCATGCGGACCTGCGTGAGTTCCTCTGGCACCAATTCCTCATCGAAGAGGCCGCGCTCGATCGTGGTCTTGTCCTGAACGAACGCGGTGATCACCTCGTTGAGGTCCTCCTGGCAGATGCGCTTGGCTTCCTTGCTCTTGGGTTCGACCAGACCCTTGATCTCGATCTGGAACTGCCCGGTGGCCTCGTTGAAGCCGACGTTCTCCTTGTTGGGGTCATAGCCGCCCTCGCCGTAGTTGAACCCTTCGGCAGGGCCACTTTTCACGGTCTTGGGCGTGAAGTTGAAACGCGGGGCCAGCACCTGCTCCATCAGCAGGCTCGCGGCGATCGCTTTCAGCGTATCGTTGACCGCCTCGGTCACGGCCTCGGCTGCGGCATCAGGCTCGGCGATCAGATTGGTGAACCGGGCGCGCGTCTTCCCCTCGGCATCACGGGTGGCGCGGCCGATGATCTGCACGATCTCGGTCAGGCTGGCGCGATAGCCGACCGTCAGGGCGTGCTCGCACCAGATCCAGTCGAACCCTTCCTTCGCCATCCCCAGGGCGATGATGATATCGACATGATCGCGGTTCATCTTCTGCGCCGGGTCCTTCAGCGCGGCGGAAACCTTGTCCCGCTTGGCAGGTTCATCATCCACCAGATCCGCGATGCGCAGCACACGCCCCTCCGGCGTCTTGACCAGCTGAAACCCGGTGGCGGGGTCGGTGCCCTGCCACACACCAAGAGCATCAATGATATGCTCAACCTCACGATGTTTGTCCTTGGTGCTTTCGCGCGAGTTCACGTTCGGGATGTGCAGGATTGTCTTCTCGGTCGGGTCCAGCACCTTGAGGATGTCATCCGCATAGGACCCCGAATAGAAGAAATACCCGATGTCGAGCGTCTTGAGGTATCTGTAGCCGTTCAGTTGCTCGTAATAGGTGTAGGTGACCGTGTCGAACCGCGCCTCGTCCTCGGGCGACAGAACGGCCTCGGCGTCGCCGCGGAAGTATGATCCGGTCATCGCCACCAGATGCACCTTGTCGCGGGCAACCAGTGCCCCCAGATGCGTGCCCAGCTTGTTGTCGGGGTTGGCCGATACGTGGTGGAACTCGTCGACCGCGATCAGACGATCATCGAAGGCCTCGATCCCGAACTTGTCCACGGCAAACCGAAAGGTGGCGTGGGTGCAGACCAGCACCGTGTCGTCGCTGGCCAGGAATTTGCCGACGGCCCCAACCTTGCCGTCATCCCCACCGGGCGCGTTGCACAGGTTCCATTGCGGCTTAACCTCCCAATCGGCCCAGAAGCCATGCTTGCTCAGCGGCTCGTCGTTGAAGCTCGCCCCGATGGACTTTTCCGGCACCACCACAATGGCCTGACGCAGGCCCTGATTGTGCAGCTTGTCGAGCGCGATGAACATCAGCGCGCGGGATTTGCCCGAGGCAGGGGGTGACTTGATCAGCAGGTATTGCTCGCCGCGCTTGGCGTAAGCGCGTTCCTGCATTGCGCGCATGCCCAATTCGTTCGACTTGGTCGAGCTGCCATTGGCGGCGTATTTGACAGAAACGGATGGAACCTGAGCCATGATCAAAACCCGTGAAACAGCATGTCGAGCGCGGAGGTGATCGCCTCGAACCTTGCGGACAAATCCCCGACCGGGGCTTTCAGAATGCCGACCGGCACGGCGGCGATGTATTGCGTCATCATCAGATGCACAGCACCCTCGATCTCGAACACCGGGTTCAGGCGGCTGGCGGCGATCGGGGCGCGGCCCTGTGGCAAAAGCGGCACCACCGCGCGCACGTTCAGCCCTTCCAGCAGATCGTTTTGCACATCCAGCAGATAGCCGCCGCCCGCAGGGTTCGGGAACAGATCGTATTGCGCCATCAGAACTGCCGGTATTTCTCTAACGGCAGCCCGTGCTTTTCCACCCACTCGTTCGAGCTTTGGATCGCGGCGCGGTTTTCTTCCAGCCATTGGGCCGCCTTGCGGGCGCGCACGGCGTCGCGCAGGCTGGCCTCGAACGTGGCCGAGAGGTTGATGTGCAGCGCGCGCGCCTCGTCCAGAAGGGCGGGGTCGATGGTCAGGTTGGTGGCGCGTTTGGTCATCGTGGCCTCCTGTGGGCGGATCATGCGCATGTATACCACACATCGGGCGTGCGGGCAAAACTCATGCGACCCCCTTGGTTGTCATCCGCGTATACATCTCGAACAGTTTTTCCAGCCGTTCGGTATCGTTGCGAAAGCGGCGGCCGATATAGATGCGTTCCAGCACCTCGTCATTGTGGTCATGCGCGGCGCGCAGGTTGGCGGGCATTTTTTCGGGGTCGTACAGGTCGGCGATGGTGGCGGGGAAATGCGCCTCGCGGGCCAGAAGGATGCCGGTCGCCGCCGCTGTCAGGTCGGCGCGGTTTTTTTCGGTCAGTTTGGGGACGGGGAAGGTGTTCCAGCCAAGGGTGTTGGAATAAGCGAAGTCGGTCCTTGTTCGTCCGCAAACAGTCGCAATCCATGTTCGATGCAATTTCGAGGCTAACAGTGCGAAAACAAAGCTAGGTGCTCCATCCCGGATGATCACGTTTCTCCTCGGCGATCCGCCCTCTTCATGGCAAGATCGGTCCTGAGAGACATTTGGACGGAGGCGCGGA
>NZ_JBEPPW010000053.1:0-4322 GCF_040547525.1 Roseovarius sp. MBR-6
GTCACCAGAAAGGGTAAAGGTGGCCGACTTTTACGCCGCCCGCAGCAGGCTCATCCCGCCGCTACCGTGGCCGACTTTCGCACCGCCGTTCTCAGGTAGCGCG
The DNA here is from genome assembly GCF_040547525.1 of Roseovarius sp. MBR-6. Classification (NCBI taxonomy): domain Bacteria; kingdom Pseudomonadati; phylum Pseudomonadota; class Alphaproteobacteria; order Rhodobacterales; family Roseobacteraceae; genus Roseovarius; species Roseovarius sp. MBR-6. Next base: position 104 of record NZ_JBEPPW010000053.1, read on the forward strand.
CGGCAACCTCCGGGCTCATCCATTCAGGCCAATCCGGGAGCGGCTGGCTCCTTGCTTCTTCATAGGTCATCGCGTGCTCCTGCATCGTTGTCAGATACGACGTTAAGCGGCGTCTAAGGCAAGTTCATCACGGGAATGAGGTGAAATCTAGAAATCCTAGGTACTTGCGCGATTTACTTCGGCAGGTTGGCGCGGTAGCAAGGTTCTGCAACCACGAATGGATAACGACGCATGGCGAGACTGCCCAGGCTACCAAGCCTTTTGGACCGAAAGATCTACAAGACAGGGCAGACGCGCGGAGCGGACGACGATCAGATTTTTCAGAATCGTGTCGGACGTAATTCAACTGTTCTGATCCCCTTTGCCGTATGGGTTCAAATTCCAACACTCCATTCGCTCAGGTTTGAGAACGGTTTTATCGTCATGATACCCCCACGCGATTACTTCGAGGTTGCGGGGCAAGATGTTTCAGCACATGGCCTGGAGATTGGTGTAAATGCCCTTGTCTATTACGAGCGGCGCGACGAATGGCTCCAATTTCACCCTGACCAATACGGCTTCACCCCGCCAACCTCCCGGACTGCGCCGCTCGGCGGTCAATACGCTGCCAGAATTGCGAATACCACCTCTGCAAATGACGAGCGGATCAATGTTGGATTCACCAGCACCGGGCTAAAGGGCGCGGGTATCCGGCTTTATGAATACGCAGACCTCGGAACACTTGGCACCACAAGAATTCAGCTTGAGGCGGTATTTTGGCACGCGGTTGACGCCGTGGAAAAGATGCTAACCGCGGGGATGACGGAAGACGAGATTCGACAGCGCCGTTCTGCTGTCCTAGACAATGCGGCAAGTCTCGGGTTGCTCGACTATGATCAGCTAGTGGAGGCACGCATTGTCAACGCAGACCGAGAACTCGTTTGTCCTCTTTGTCTTGAACCGATCAGTGCCGCAGGTTTTCTGAGTCGCTTGCCACAGGCATCAGGGCGTGAACGGCATGACTTGACCGTGACGGAGATCAATCTGTTTCATATCCAGGAACTCGGCTACGGGCTGTTTAACCACAGGCCCTATAACCTTGGCTGGGGGCATCACCATTGCAATGTCGTCTGCAAGGACTCAGGTATCCAACCCACGCTCGATTGGATGGCTGCCGTGATGCGACGCAATGGGATGCTAGACTGAAAACAAGGGCAGATCAGCAGCGATTTTTCCATTCGCGTAAACCGGAATACGCGGCGCAGCGGAGTGCGTCCTGCCCTCCTTTACACGGGCGGAAAGACTGGCTGCTGCATACTCAACCCACTTGTCTTCAATCTCAATACCGATTGATCGGCGTTTCAGGTCATGAGCCGCAAGCATTGTACTTCCAGAACCGTTGAAGCAGTCCAGAACCACATCGCCTTCGTAGCTGCTGGTCGAGATGATCAGCTTTAGCAGGTCTTGAGGCTTCTCCGCTGGGTGTTTGCCTTTGTATTGGCGCACGTTCATGTGCTCCCAAACGTCGGTAAACGGCTGGCTCGGATCGACGTTGAAGGCACGGATCACGTCCTCATAGGCTGGCATCAGCGCAATCTTCCCGGTGCCGATGAACGCCGCGCACATCTTGGCATACTGATCCCGACTTGGAATGTTGCGACCCGTTTCCCAGTTCGAGACAGCACCGCCGTTGTTCACCTTGCCGTAGGCACCGATGATTTCCGTGAGTTCATTCGACGAGAGATCGCATTGTTTCCGACAATCCCGCAGGAACAAACCAAACGGTGACTTGTGCAGGTTGCCCTCGCGCGCTGGTGAACAGACAATGATTCTTTCGCTGTGCGGATACCACTGCCGCAGCGCCGTCTTTTTCATTTTCTGCTTCCAGCCGTCATAGCCTGGTTCATTCGGCTTCGTCCAAGTGATGATGCTGTGCATGTTCATCGTCTGGGACGCCCGAACGTAAAGGAACGGGGACATTTCGGACGAACAAAACAGATAGATAGAGCCATTTGGTCGAAGGACGCGGTGCCATTCCGCGTAATACTGATCCATCCAGGACAGATATGCCTCATCATCGCCAAAGCTCGCATCGCCATAAATATTGGCCTTTTTCGTCGAATGATATGGCGGATCAGTTAGCACTAGGTCGATAGAATTGCTCGGTATCAATCGCAGCAATTCCAGCGAGTCACCTTTGAACAGATTATGGTCGGAACTGTGAAAGGCTGAATGCCCGGCAAGCTTGGCGCTCGTTTTGCAGAACGCCTCTTGTCGGTTCAACGGATAGATTTCGTTTTCAGAACGGGGAATCTCGAAGGCCATGTGTCTCTTGCTCACTTTTGCTTATGATTACGCGATATGTAGGGGCTACGCAATCGCTCAGGCACTACGCCTTGCGCAACAGAGCAGGAGGTCGCTCAGACGCCGCCTCTTTAGGCGGGCGCGCCTAAGGTGTCTCAATCAAACAACATCTTGGCCCGACGATCCCCGGTTGAGCGAGAACAAAAGTGGAACTTATGAACGTGTCACCGGGCGCGCTGTGCGCCTCATCAACGGAGACCACGATCATGACCGACCTCAACACCCTCTCGAAGAATGAACTGAACGCCCTGCTGGTCACGCCCCTGAACGCGTCCGCGCTGAAAAAGACCTCGAAGGCCGACCTTGTCGCCATGTGCGACACTATGTCGGCAACAGACGCACGTGACGCTGACCTGCGCGATGCACGCACAGACGACACGCCCCCGACCGAACCGACACTCGGCCAAGTCATCGACGGACTGACCCCACTTGAGAAGGCCGTCGTCGTTGCCCACCTCGACGCCGGGATGGATTGCAACGGCGCGGAGACCCTCGACGCGATGCGCGCGGACAACATGACCTGGAGCGACGTTGCTGAAACTTCGAAGCGCACGGGGCTGACCAAGAAACAGGTCAACGGGGTGCTGTCGTCGCTGTCCACCAAGGGCCTTGTCGTCGTCGACTGCGACCCGGTTAACGGTGAAGGAACGGTTCAGCAGGTGCTATCGGACCAGGGGATAGTCGTTGCGTTCGAGTTGATGGCCGACGGGATCGAGGCAAAGACTGCACCGAACGCCCGCAAGGTACGGATGTTGCCCGACCGGGTGATGCTCGAACCAGGCAAGGCGGAGGACGTGCGCGCCACAAAGGCGGGTAGCAAGCGGCACCTGATGGCCGAGGCGCTGTCCAGAGGCACGACCATCGACGAACTGATGGAAGTGCTCGGATGGAACAAGAGCACCGTTTCCGCCGCTCTGCGCACAGACATGGGAGCCCTCGGGCTTGGCGTCGAACGCAAGGCGGGTAAGTACTACTTGATCCTGCCCGTGGGTGTGAACCGCGTCCCGGCACGCGATGCTGACACGACACGCGCGGATGCACTCGTCGCGGCGTGCAAATAGCCCGTCCAACATATGATAGTGCTGGGTTGGCAGTGAACATTGGCCAGCCTAGCATCCTTGAGCGCTGTAAGGCGGATAACCCGGTCAGATGGAGCAGCGTCTACGGTGTTCGCTGAAGGAAGATCAGGTATAGGTGTGATGCACTGTTCTGGAGTAATCATGATCGACCCTGAGGATATTCCAAGCCCCACGATTGAGAGAGTGGCCATGATGGAAGGCATTTTGATTGCCTCTGCAACTGGCGGCTCACCGGACAATCATATCTACGAACACCTTCGCCGTGAGTTCATGGCAGACCCTCAGATTCGTGATTTGCTTCCGCAATTCGTGCGGACATATCGCAACCTCAACGCCTTCTGGCCATTTATTAAACACGAGGCGGGCAGTTACGCTGAACGTAGGCAGATCATAAGTGGGGCCTTCACGCCACTCATGGATCAACTTGAGGGCCGCAACACGGCTCCCGGCGACAAGGTGGCGTCTGATGCCTTGGAGACCTTCGACCTAGACGGAGTTCACGCAGTCTGGGGCAAGGCAATTGCCCGCCGGAACGTCGATCCCGAAGGCGCGATCACGGTGGCAAGGACACTGCTCGAAACAGTGGCAAAACGCATTCTCGATGAATGCGGCGAGACGTATTCCGACAAGGATGACCTGCCGAAGCTGTATGCGAGCGCAGCAAAGGTGCTCAACCTTGCGCCGAACCAGCATACAGAGGAACTGAGAACGGCGGTGCGAAAGTCGGCCACGGTAGCGGCGGGATGAGCCTGCTGCGGGCGGCGTAAAAGTCGGCCACCTTTACCCTTTCTGGTGAC
>NZ_JBEPPW010000054.1:0-4297 GCF_040547525.1 Roseovarius sp. MBR-6
CGGACTTGCGGCAACCGTTGCCCTTTCGCTTTTGATGCTGATGAAGGGGGCGATGGGGCTGATGCCAGCACTGGATCCGATCGGTATGATCGCGATGATGATGGGGGTGTCGACGGCCATTGGCTGGGGCGTTCACGTCATGATCGGCACCGTCCTCTGGGGCGGCGCATTCGCATTGCTTGAATCGCACCTGCCTGGAGGAGAGCTCTGGCTGAAGGGCATCGTCTTTGCCACTGGTGCCTGGCTCATCATGATGGTGGCGATGATGCCGATGGCGGGGGCCGGGCTCTTCGGCATGCAGTTGGGCATGATGGCCCCGGTCATGACACTGGTGATGCACATCGTGTTCGGGGCCGTGCTTGGCGGCGTCTACGGCATGCTGCGGCGCCGCAGCAGCCTGAACGTGGCCTGAGACATGCCCTTTCGGTCTGGAAGCGAAAGCAGCGATCAACCGATCTGGGTCTTACGCTCTTAATTCCTGAGATAAACTAAACGAAAGAGATTCCCATGACCGACAAACTCAAATCCGGCGAACGCCTGCCCGCAGCGAACGAGGCGCGGCGCAACCGCTCGCATGACAGAGCCGGTAGAGAATGCGGAAGCCCAAGCCAGAACTCTGAAAAAGCGCCGCAGATGCACACAACGCCATTGGACAAACACCTTGATCCAAGACGATCCCAGAAATGCGGCGGACCCGCAAACTCGCCCTCTGCCTGAGCCCATAGGATGCAAAAGATGAACATCGACAACAATACCACGGCATTGGTCGTGACCGATCCCCAAAACGATTTCCTCAGCGAAGACGGTGCCGCTTGGGGTCTGGTCGGAGACAGCGTTCGCGAGAATGACACGATCGCCAACCTCGAGACCTTGTTGACCGCGGCGAGAGACGCTGGTTACCGGACTTTCGTGTCTCCGCACTACTATTACCCAGCCGACAAGGAGTGGCAGTTTGGCGGAACCCTTGAGCACAAGATGCATGAGATCGGCATGTTTGCCCGCAGTGGTCCGCTGGATCTGTCCGGATTCGACGGATCTGGAGCTGACTGGCTGGAGCGGCTGAAGCCGTTGCTGACCGATAGCAACGTTATCGTGGTCAGTCCTCACAAGGTCTACGGACCCCAGAACAATGACCTGGCGCTGCAGTTGCGTAAGCACGGGATCAGCAAGGTCGTTTTGGCCGGCATGTCGGCGAACCTGTGCGTCGAGTCGCACATGCGCGATCTGGTGGAACAGGGATTCGAAGTGTTTGTCGTCTCGGACGCAACCGCAGCTGCAATCGATCCGGATCTCGGTGACGGATACAAGGCCGCCGTCATCAACTTCAACTTCATCGCTAGCAAGGTCTGGACCACCCGAGAGGCGGTTGAAGTGCTGCAAGCGATGTAACGGAAAAGCTGCGTTGACCAACTTCAACACGAAAGAGGAACCGAACATGACAGACAAACTCAAATCCGGAGAACGCCCTCCGGAAATCACCGTGCCGCGCCTCGACGGCAGTACGCTGACGTTGGGCACGCCCCTGGACTATCACGACTGGCAGATGGTGGTGGTCTATCGCGGCAAGCACTGTCCGATCTGCAAAACCTATCTAGCGGAGCTCGAACGGACCGCGCCCGACTTCGCCAAGGCGGGCGTGGGGATCGTGGCCGTTTCCGGCGATCCCGAGGATCGCGCCCGCAGTTTCACTGACGAGATCGGCGTGACGTTCCCCGTGGGCTACGGCCTGACGGTGGAGCAGATGCAGATGCTCGGCCTTTATGTCTCGGAGCCGCGTTCCGAAAAAGAGACGGACCGTCCCTTTGCCGAACCGGGTGTGTTCGTGATCAATGCTGATGGGCTGCTTCAGGTTATCGACATCTCGAACGTGCCGTTCGCCCGCCCCGATCTCGCTGGCCTTGCCAAGGGGCTGAAGTTCATTCGCGACAACGACTATCCGATCCGCGGCCGCCTGGCGGCCTAAGGAGTGCCGGAAAGGTCTCTGACCTGCCGCAGGTCTCATCGGACAAACCCGTCATCCGGCGCGCGGGGCGGATGACGGGTTCATTCCTTTAAATGGCAAGAAGGACAAAAACCCCATGAAACTTGACGGCACGAACTACGTCATCAAGGAATTCACCACCGTCGAGGATGTGGCGCATACCGCGCTCTTTCTCGCCACCTTCCCGAGCAACGCGCTGACCGGTCAGAGCATCGTGGTCAGCCACGGCTGGAGGATGGATTGAGCCATGCGCGAGGTTGATGTTGCCATCATCGGCGCGGGCACGGCGGGCATGGGAGCCTATCGTGCGGCGCGCAAACATACCGACCGGATCGTCCTGATCGAGGGCGGTCCTTACGGGACCACCTGCGCACGTGTGGGCTGTATGCCCTCGAAGCTGCTGATCGCGGCGGCGGAGGCGGCTGAAGCCGTGCGTGATGCAGCCGGTTTCGGCGTTCACGCCGCCGCGCCGCGCATTGACGGGGCCGAGGTGATGGGCCGGGTGCGGCGCGAACGTGATCGCTTTGTCGGCTTCGTGATCGAGGTGGTGGAGGGGATTGACCCGTCCCACCGCCTGAAGGGCAGCGCCCGGTTCGAAGGGCCGAACACCCTGCGGCTCGACACCGGCGAGACCGTGCGCGCCGCGCGCATCGTGATCGCCACCGGCTCGGTTCCGGTCCGTCCGAAGATATTCGACGCTGTTGGCGACCGGCTGATCGTCAATGACGATGTGTTCGGCTGGTCCGATCTGCCGGGTGCGGTCGCGGTCTTCGGCGGCGGGGTCCTCGGGCTGGAACTGGCGCAGGCGCTCTACCGGCTCGGCGTGCGCGTGCGGCTGTTCGGCAAGGGCGGGGGCGTCGGCCCGCTGAGCGATCCGGCGGTGCGCGATGCCGCTGCCGCCGCCATCGGTGCCGATCTGCCCTTCGATCCGGATGCCGATGTGCAGGAGGTCACCCGCGAGGGGGATGAGGTGGTGGTGCGCTTCACGGTGGATGGCGAGGTGCGAGAAGAGCGGTTCGACTGGCTTTTGGCCGCAACAGGCCGGGCACCGGCGCTCGATGGGCTTGACCTTGCCGCCTCGGGGCTGACCCTCGATGAGCGCGGCGCCCCCGAAGTCGATCCGGCGACCATGCAATCGGAAGGCGGCCACATCTTCTTTGCAGGCGATGTCGCGGCCCGCATTCCGCTGCTGCATGAGGCCGCCGATGACGGCCGCATCGCGGGCGATAACGCCGGGCGCTTTCCGAAGGTGCAGACCCACCGCCGCCGCACGCCGCTGGGCATCGTCTTTACCGATCCCAACATCGCCACGGTGGGCGCGTCCTTTGCCGACCTGTCCGACGCCGCGTGCGACTTCGCCACGGGCGAGGTGGATTTCGCCGATCAGGGCCGCGCCCGCGTTCTGCGCCTCAACCGCGGCCTGCTGCGCATCTATGGCGAGCGCGGCACGGGCCGCCTGCTCGGTGCCGAGATGGTCGCGCCGCGGGGCGAGCATCTGGCGCACCTGCTGGCCTGGGCGATTCAGACCGGTATGGATGTGGATACGGCACTGGAGATGCCCTTCTATCACCCGGTCATCGAGGAGGGCCTGCGCAGCGCCCTGCGCGATCTGAGCGTGAAGCTGGGTCACCGCGCCGACACTCCACCGCGCTCCATCGACTGCGGCCCCGGCGCATGACGCCAACCGAAAAGGACACGACCCCATGAACAAGGACGAGATCCTGTCGCTCGCCGGCATGCCGCCGGGCAAGACGCGATGGCAGCCAGCAGCCACGCATAGGTTGACCCGTGTCTCGCGCAAAGGACCAGCCCGCGATCCGATCACGCCAATTGACTAGGTATGGAGAGTGAAATGACAACCGAATACTCCCACAAATACCTTCAGGTCGAAGGCCACAGGATCGCCTATCTCGACGAGGGCACCGGCCCGCCGGTCCTGTTGATCCACGGGATCCCGACATCGAGCCTGCTGTGGCGCAACATCATCCCGGTGCTCGCCCGGACGCACCGGGTGATCGCGCCCGACATGCTCAACTACGGCCAATCGGACAAGCCCGAGCACACTGACGTGTCGATCGCCGCGCAGGCCCGGCTGATGGTCGGCGTGCTCGACGCGCTCGGGCTCGCCCGGACCGACGTGGTGTCCCACGACATCGGTGGCGGCGTGGCGCAGATCATCGCCGTTCGCTACCCCGAGCGGGTGAAAAAGCTGGTTCTCAGCAGCGCGGTCTGCTTCGACTCGTGGCCGATCCCCGAATTCCTGCCATTGCAAGAGCCTGGCGCCGAGGCAGCGATGAGCCTTCCTGACTTCCTCGA
>NZ_JBEPPW010000055.1:0-3594 GCF_040547525.1 Roseovarius sp. MBR-6
TATGATTTCTATCTCAGACATAAGCACGTGCTCAGGCATATACCTAAGCCTCCATGGTTATGCCCAAGTGTCCGGTCGAAAAAGGGGCCAGTTCACTGGGACGCTTACACCGACGCAATGGCGCGCGGCCCTAGGTGGCGTGAGAGGATTGAGCGGACGCTGGAGCGTATGCCGGGCGCGCGTGAGATGCTGATGGGGTGCGAAGCGGGGTAAGTTGCTCGTCGACGATATGCATTAAATGGGGTTTGCACACCCGGCGTCCCAGACGCAGACATATGGTTAAAGGACAGGTCCCGTGCTGTAGTGAATACGCCAGAGGAAAGCTGAAGCAGATGGAAGAACCGACAGTTGACAATTGTCGTAGTGTTTTGCCCCTGCCTGAGAACATCCTCTTCTTACCCTCCATGAATGCATTTGCACTTGATCGCATTGATTGCGATGATTACACTTCGATCAGGAGGAGATCATGGCAAGCATTACCATCCGGAACCTTGACGATGACGTGAAGCGGCGCCTTCGCATCCGCGCGGCCGAGCATGGCCGCTCAATGGAAGAGGAGGCGCGCGAAATCCTGCGCCACGTCGTCGGCGAAGCGAAGCCATCCCACGATCTTGCTGCAGCGATCCGTGCACGTGTCGCGCCTCTGGGTGGCGTGGATCTCGACCTTCCGCAGCGAGAGCCCATGCGTGAACCGCCCGCATTCGACCGGGCCTGACGCATGATCATCCTCGACACGAATGTCATCTCCGAGCTGTTGCGCCCCGCCCCGGAGCCCAAGGTCGAACACTGGCTGTCGGCTCAGGATGGGTTATCCATATACCTGACCTCGATATCGGAGGCGGAACTTCGCTACAGGCTCGCGATCATGGGACAAGCCGCGCGCCGCGCCGCGCTGGTTGACGCTGTGGATCGCGTCCTGCGAGAGGACTTCGCCGGACGCATTCTGCCCTTCGACAGCGACGCGGCTCAGTCCTACGCCACCATCGCCGCTGCACGTCGCGCGGTCGGCCAACCGATCGCACAGGTCGATTGCCAGATTGCCGCGATTGCCCACGCCCGCGGCGCCACCGTCGCCACGCGCAATACGCCTGACTTCGAGGGTTGCGAGATCGACCTGATCAACCCCTGGACAGCCGCATGAACGCCGTTGAAATCGAACAAGCCGTTTCCGAACTTGCCGAGCAGCCCTTTGACGCGGCCGAGTTCCCTTATGCCTTCCTCATGGCCTTCGGGAACAAAGAAACCACCATCAAGCGCCTGCGCACCGGCGCGTCGAACAAGTCCGACCTCGGCGGCGTCCTGCAGACCAACAACATCCACCTTGCGACCTGCGCGCCGGGCGACATCGCGGCAACCATGACCGCCCTTCGCGATAGCCCCGCCACCACCCGCGCGAAGGCGAAGTTCATCCTCGCCACAGATGGCATCGACCTCGAGGCCGAGGATATCGCCACGGGCGAAACCATCGCCTGCCGTTACACCGATTTCCCCGATCACTTCGGTTTCTTCCTGCCGCTGGCCGGTATCTCCACCGTCAAACAGATCCGCGAGAGCGCCTTTGATATCCGCGCGACCAGCCGCCTCAACCGGCTCTATGTCGAGCTGATCAAGGACAACCCCGACTGGGGCAGCGCGGAAAAACGCCACGACATGAACCATTTCATGGCGCGGCTGATCTTCTGCTTCTTCGCCGAAGACACCGACATTTTCGTCAGCGACAACCTCTTCACCGCCACCATCGACCAGATGGCCAACCGCGACGGGTCGAACACGCACGAAGTGATTGGCGAAATCTTCAGGGCCATGAACACGCCCATCGCCAGGCGCGCCGAGGCCAAGCTGCCCCGTTGGGCCGACACCTTTCCCTATGTGAACGGCGGGCTGTTTTCGGGCAGCACCGATGTGCCGCGCTTTTCCAAGATCGCGCAGCGCTACCTGTCCCATATTGGCAGCCTCGACTGGACGCAGATCAACCCTGACATTTTCGGGTCCATGATCCAGGCCGTCGCGGATGAGGAGGAACGCTCTGTCCTCGGCATGCACTACACCTCGGTGCCGAACATCCTGAAGGTGCTGAACCCGCTCTTCCTTGACGATCTGCGCGCGGAACTGGAGGCGGCGGGTGACAATGCGCGCAAGCTGGCCAATCTGCGCGCCCGCATGGCCAGGATCCGCGTGTTCGATCCTGCCTGCGGGTCGGGAAACTTCCTTGTCATCGCCTACAAGGAAATGCGCGCGCTGGAATTTGAGATCAACAAGCGCCGAGGCGAGCCGCTGCGGCGCACCGACATTCCCCTGACCAACTATCGCGGGATCGAGTTGCGGGATTTTTCGGCCGAGATCGCACGGCTGGCGCTGATCATCGCGGAATACCAATGCGACGTGCGCTATCGCGGCCAGAAAGAGGCGCTGGCCGAATTCCTGCCGCTGGACGCGCAGAACTGGATCACCTGCGGCAACGCCCTGCGGCTGGACTGGCTGTCGGTCTGCCCGCCCACGGGGACGGGGGTGAAGTTTCAGGCCGATGACCTGTTCATGTCGCCGCTGGATCAGGCGCAGATCGACTTCGCGAACGAGGGGGGCGAGACCTATATCTGCGGGAACCCACCTTACAAAGGCAGTCAACAACAGTCTGTTGAACAGAAAGAAGACTTAGATTCAGCGTTCAAAAATTTGACCACCAGCACAAAGATTTTGGACTATGTCTGCGGGTGGTTTGCAAAAGCCGCAGATTTTCTTCGCTTCACAAGCGGATGTGCAGCATTTGTGACCACCAATTCGGTGAACCAAGGGCGGCAAGTTGACGCGCTATGGGGACCAATATTTTCCGCGGGTTACTCAATTTCATTTGCCCACACTTCATTTACTTGGTCAAACTTGGCATCCCATAACGCTGGCGTTACTGTTTCGATTGTCGCAATTTCTAAGGAACCAAAGTCGCGCGCAATCCTTTTCTCCGAGGGTGAGAAAGGCTTCGAAGCACGTGAAGTTGCTAACATCAACGGTTATCTAGTCGCGGCACCAAACATCGAAATCTCTCCATCGCGGTCGAGCAAGTTCGGATTGCCGGAAATGCTATTTGGTAACATGCCCAATGACGGCGGCGCGCTTCTGCTTGATGCTGACCAAGCAAGAACTGCTAAGGCGGAAGGCGTTCCCGAAAAATTCATAAGGCCATTCATCGGCTCTCAAGAGTTCATAAACGGAATTCAAAAATTCTGCATCTGGGTTACTGCCAATGACTATGCTGAAGCCAGAAGCTACACTTGGCTGGCCGCCCGGTTTGCGATGGTAAAAGCGCACCGAGAAAACTCCAACCGCGCGGCTACTGTAAAATTGGCGAATCTACCGTACTCGTTTGGTGAGGTGCGTCAGTCCGGTGATGAGGATACTTTGGTCATGCCAAGGATCACCTCTGAACGGCGTGAGTACTTGCCAGTTGGGCTTGTTCCGTCCGGTGCAATTATTAGCAGCCAAAACTTCGCACTTTATTCGGCACCTAGCTGTCACATCCCGGAAGGTAGTATGGCTTCTTCCTGAACAACTGCGGCTTGAGTTTGTGCCAGTCCTTCATCGCCTGCAAGGGCGACCTGC
>NZ_JBEPPW010000056.1:0-3499 GCF_040547525.1 Roseovarius sp. MBR-6
GGATAAAACGTATCTCTCAAAAACGATACAACAAACCACAACACCGCGGGATGGAGCAGCCAGGTAGCTCGTCAGGCTCATAACCTGAAGGTCGTAGGTTCAAATCCTACTCCCGCAACCAAATTACCTAACCTTTCCAAAGACTTAGAGCCCGACAAAAACACTTGTGTAAGCATAAGCACAAAACGAGTCAACGCCAAGTCAACGTTTTGCAAGTCCCCCTGAAACCAAGGGGGCTTTTTGCGTTCTGGGCCACCAGTCTGGTTTTGTTCACCCCGCACAACACGACAGCTTTGCCACGTCCCGATCGAAAGTCTGCGCCGCCAGTTTCAATCCTTCGACGGTAGTCAGGTAAGGGAAGATTGTTTCGCCAAGCGCCTTGGTCGTCATGCCGAACCTCAGCGCCAATGCCAGCGTCTGGACGCTGTCGGATCCTTCGGGCGCCGCGATCACGCCGCCCAGAAGCCTGTCGGTCTTGGCATCCGCCACCAGCTTGATCAGCCCACGCGTGTCGCGGGCTGCGAGCGCCCGGGGCACGTTGTCGAGTGACAGAACGCTTGTTTTCACCTCATGCCCGGCGGCAAGCGCCTGTTCCTCGGTCAGCCCGACCCCCGCCACCTGCGGGTCGGTGAACACCACCCAGGGCATTGGAGTATTGTCATAGTGTTCCGCGCCGCCCATGGCGTTCCTGGCTGCCAGCTTTGCGCCATAGGCGGCCATGTAGACGAACTGGTCGCGGTTGGTGACATCGCCTGCGGCGTAGATGCCGGGGCGGATGGTCTGCATATCGTCACCCACTTTGATTGCGCCGCGTCTGTCGGTCACTATCCCCATGTCTGCCAGTCCGAGACCTTCGGTATTGGGGCTGCGCCCGGCGGTCACCACCAGATGATCGGCGCGCAGCTCCAGCCGCTTTCCGCCCTCATCGAGGCACAGCACGGCACGGTCGCCGTCGCGTTGGCAGGCATCATAGGTCAAGCCACAGTGCATGGTGATGCCCTCGTCCCGGAACACCTGCGTCAGCGCCGCCGACACTTCGGGTTCGGCCTGCGGCAAAAGCCGTGAGCGGCAGACCACGGTCACGCGCACTCCCATCCGCGCCATCATCTGCGCCAGTTCCGCACCGATATAGCCGCCGCCGAGAAAGACCAGGCTTTCCGGCAGGGTTTCCAGCGCAAGAAGGGACGTGCTGTCCAGCGTCGGCACCTCCCCGATACCCGGAATGGGCGGCAGGGCAGGTCGACCGCCGGTGGCGACGATGACCTTGGGGGCACGGATCAGGCGCGAACCGACCTGCACGCCATCCGGGACAAGCCGGGCCGCGCCTTCATCGATATAGGTGATCTCCTCGTAGCCGGGCAGCAGATCGGCATATTTCTTTTGCCGCAGGCCAGAGACCAAGGCGTCCTTGCCCGCCATCAGCGCCGCCCAGTCATCGACCTGCGCCGCCCCCGACAGCCCCGGAAACCGCCGGGCCGCTTTCGCACCATGGATCGCTTCCGCCGCGCGGATCATCGCCTTCGACGGCACGCAGCCGATGTTCACACAGGTGCCGCCAATCAGACCGTGACCGATCAACGCCACGCGCTTGCCTGCCTCTGCCGCTGTGATAGACGCGGAAAACCCCGCCGATCCGGCACCGATCACCGCGAGGTCGAAAGTGTCCTGACCGCGTTCAGGATTGCTGCTGCACTCGTTCATGGTTGAATTCCTTCAGGAGTTCGTTGTGTTTCTTTGACGACGCCAGACGGCATAAATTGTCAGCCCGATGAAGAAGGCGAGTGCGGGCAAGAGCACAATATCAAGCCAGCCCACCAGAGCCGACAGCCCGACAATGCCAAACAGCACGACCAGAACCGGAGTGAAGCAGCACAGTGCGACGATGATCGTGCCGACAATACCGGTGATCAGCAGACGGCGATCAGATTTGTCCGCATTCATTGCCGGCGCTCCCCAAAAGGAGCTGTGCTTGTCGTACAGCAATCTCCTCGAAAGCGACGCAGGCTGCGCCACGTCAGCGCTGCGGCTGCGGCCACCAGCGCCGTGCCCAGACCGCCAAAGCCGCCGATCCACCCGGCAGCCGTGCCGGTGATTGCGGTAAATGCCCCGCCACCGCCTCCGCAGCAGGCAATCACTACCGGGGCGGCGATCCCTGTTGCAAGCATCCCGCCTTTCAGGTCATCGCGCATTTGCTTCACAGCAAGACCCCTCGACGCAGACGGGGTTGGTGCGGACATTGTCATGCCAGAACCCCAGCATATCGGCGCTGCCTGGCGCGGTTTCGGTCTCGAGAATGTCACTCATCGCATGGTTCCTTGTCATCCCGTTGCACCCGACCTACAGTCTGTAGCAACTACAGATGCAAGGAAAATCGACATGGTTGTCATTCACGAGGCTGCGATCCGCGCCGACAAGGCACTGCGCCGTGTCGATCTGGCCCGTGCCACGGGCTGCAATCTGGAAACCATCCGCTATTACGAGACGGCCGGAATCCTGCCGCCACCCGCCCGCACCGATGCAGGCCACCGCAGTTATGGTGCTGCGGATGTGCAGCGCCTGCGCTTTATCTTGCGCGCCCGCGAGTTGGGGTTTTCGCTGAGTGACATTCGCGGCTTGCTTGGACTAGGCGATGGCGCGCTGCGAAACTGCGCCGAGGTCAAGGAAAAGACCGAAGCGCACTTGGCCGAGGTTCGCGCAAAGATCGCGGATCTGCAGCGCATCGAGGCGGTTCTTTCTGAGACGGCCAGCCGATGCACCGGCGCAAGCGTTCCCGATTGCGCGGTTCTGTCCAGCCTTCGCACCTGAGGCCGGGTGTCGCGAAGTCATGACCTACATCTCAATGGATTCTGTCCGCGCAGCGCCGAGACTGGTCCCGCATTACGGCATATTCGCTTAACCAGCCAACCAGCACTGAATCCGCAGGCAATGCCATGATCTCGTCGGCGGCTTTGACCTGTTCTTCCTGACTGTATTCCACCACGGGCGGGCAAGGCGCACGCACATCAGAACCGGCCGTCGCGCATGCGCCGAACCAGAGCATCAGGGTCCCGATGACGGCGACTGGCGGCGTCCAGCATCTGGCGTTGGATCTCATGTATCGTTTCCGATGTTGAAAGGCGTTCGGCCAGCCGCCCGGCGCGTTCCCCGGCGCGGACGATGCCCAGACTGACGCGACGCAACGCTTCAAGGGTGACAAGGCGGGCCAGCGGGATTTGGCACATACGGTCGAACCGCCCATAGTCTCGGCGGACGGGTTCGATGCAGTCTTTTATCCCGGCGGTCACGGTCCGCTCTGGGATCTGGCCGAGGATGCCGACAGCATCAAGTTGATCGAAACCTGCGCCAGAACTGACCGCCCGATCGCCGCAGTCTGCCACGCACCGGCGGTGTTCAAGCACCCCAAGGGCGTGGACGGCAAACCCCTGGTCGCAGGCAAGACATTGACCGGGTTCACCAACACCGAAGAGGAGGCTGCTGGCCTGACCGCGGTGGTCCCATT
>NZ_JBEPPW010000057.1:0-2625 GCF_040547525.1 Roseovarius sp. MBR-6
ATGTCCGCGCCTCCGTCCAAATGTCTCTCAGGACCGATCTTGCCATGAAGAGGGCGGATCGCCGAGGAGAAACGTGATCATCCGGGATGGAGCACTTAGTCAGTTCGATGTCAGGGTAAGGCTTGTTTTCGCACCTGCTCGGGGAACGAAAACTTTCTGTTGGGATTCTGAATCTTCAAAAAGACGCGTCGAACAGCAGGGACACAGATGTTGTAGTCTCCTGCATAATGTTGGTTGAAGAGACTATTGGGGCGCGGTTGCTCCCTATGACGCGCTCAGAGGCCCCTCAGAGCGCAGTATACCCGAGGTGGGCTACAAGGGGTTGGAAACGTGACGTAAAAGCCGCTGGCGGCTCACTCAGGGGCTCTGAGAGCTAAGACCACTCGCCACCAACGTCGATCGAGATCATCTGAGCATCGGTGTTTGGTTTTGCAACCAGTCCGTTACGATTCAGTTACAGATCAACTATCTGTTTTTAAGAGAAATTTCTTATTTGTAACCGGTGTAACGCTGTAACCTGAAAACATATACATCATGCGTGTGTATGCGCGTGCGTGCGTATATGCGTATATATATATATTTATTTTACGTTACATATATATAAATACATTAAAAGATAAGTAAATTCAGATACTTAAACGTGTAACCAAGTTGTAACCAAGTTGTAACGCGTTACACCGTTGATTTTAAATGAAAAATCTTAACGGCCTGCGAGCCTGACAGAGCGTTTCGGGTGAAATTCTTGGGAATTTTTGCAGAATCCATCTGGTTTTGATAGATGGAGAGCGAAACTTTCCTTTAGATTCAATGACGTTACAGAAATTGGGCCAAAACAGTCGTTCGGCGGAAGGTTTGGTGCCGCGCATGCGCGACCTTGAGGGTCGCAGTGTAGTGGAGCTTTCACGTCTGTTTCAGGGTTTATGGCATAAGATCAGGCGGACATGAGGCCTGCCGCGAAAGATGAAAGTCCTCAACGCCTTGACATGTCCACATATAGACTATAAGTCCGTAAATAGACAAAGGAGGTCAGCGATGCAGATTGCCAATTTTCCGAATGCGTCGGCTTCGGCTGATGGCATGCAGTTTCGCACCATCTCCAGAGAGGACCGCGAGCGGACAAGCGGCCCGGGTCTGAGGACCTTTCGCGAAATTGCGGATCGCCTTGATCTGAGCGAGGGGGAACGCATCGCTATCCTCGGGGATCCGGGGCGATCAACTTATCATCAGTGGATGAAGAAAGCGCGAGAGAAACAACCCCTGACGCTGCCCCTTGATACACTTTTGCGGATTTCGGCCGTCCTCGGGATCTACAAGGCGCTGACCATTCTGTTCGAAGATGAGAACCAAGCGCTGGTCTGGCTGAAAGGGCCTCATCGCGGCACGCTTTTCGCGGGTGCCGCGCCTATGGCCTATATGCTCGAAGGCGGGCACGACGGACTCATGTCCGTGCGCCGTTACCTCGATGCCTGGCGCGGCGGCAGCACCGGCCTTGGCGCACCGGAAGGCAGTTTCGAGGCTGTCACCGAAGACGACCTTGTCTTTGCATGAAGATCACCGATTACGGTGTGGTGTCCGCTCCTACAGGCACCACACGCCTCATTCCTTCGCGATTTCCACCAATCCCAGCCTTTGACGCGGTCACCACAGCCGATGATCTGGATGCTGTCATGGAGCTGGAAGGGTGGACAAACGACCGGCTGGTTGCTCCTCGGCTTGCGCGCCTGCCCCGTGCGGAGTGGGTATTTGGACGCCCGAACGCCAGCGTGATCATGGCGGCCTTTCTGCATGGATCCCCCAAGGGGCTGCGGTTTTCAGATGCAAGCCTCGGGGCGTGGTATGGGTCTACCCATCTCAACACCGCGCTGCTGGAGGTGGCCAACGGGTTGCGCAAAGAGATTGCGCTCAGCGCATTGACGCAGAAATCCGAAAGCTACCGGCAATACCGGGCAGACCTCGCGAACAACTATGTCGACATCTTTGGCGCGCACCCCGAATATCATGATCCCGACGATGCAAGCTATCCCGTGGCCCAAGCCTTCGGACGGCGTGTTCGAGATGAAAATACGCGTGCTGGTATTCATTATGAAAGCGTGCGTCACCCGGGCCATGAGAACTGGGTCTGCTTCCGACCATCCCTCGTCCTGAATGTGATACAGGCGGACCATTTCATGCTCGAAGTCCCCCGAACGGGGCGCGTCGTTGTGCGTCGGCTATCTTGATCAATGAGGTCAGACTATCACGCTCAACCTGCACCGTAGATGTCCAAAAGAAGATCAGGGTTCGTCCCCTCGCCGAGCAACTCTGCTTTGATATCCTTTAGAATCGGCAAAATCTTGTCACGTCGCCTCTGGAGGTTAACACTCGGCCTGCGCCGGTTAACTAGATCCGCTTCTACTTCCTCGATAATCGCCAAAAAATCAGCCGCCAGCGGATCGACGCCAGACACCAAGGCCGTTGGATTCTTGATACGCCACCTCAGCAGCCCCGCGAGCAAGAAGGGCGCATAGTTGAACATGGTGTATTCTTCACCGATTGTCAACGGCGGAGACAAAACCGGCCACGTGGCGGTGCAAAAGTAGGCCAGTGGCGGGGCACTAAGCGCCATGGCGCGTGCGCTGCCCAAAT
>NZ_JBEPPW010000058.1:0-2617 GCF_040547525.1 Roseovarius sp. MBR-6
ACCAGATCGCCAAATCGGCAATCATTCCGCATACAAAAATCGAGAACTGCGGATCGAGTATCCGTGGCACCCGCTTTTTGGCCGTGTCCTGCACGCCCGCGATGGCGGCCGTAGGCAAGGCGCGAGCTCGATCCTGGTGGAGGACCGACCTGGCTTCTTCCGGACCTTGCCGCCCTGGATGTGCGATCCCGTATATTGTGCGCGGCTGGACATTGGTCCGCCGCTCGTTGCGCTGGAGGCGCTCGAAGCGCTGGCCCTGACCTTGGAATTGATGCGTCACGCCGAGTCTCTGGCATCCTCTGGAAACGAGAATCCAAAGGAGGACATGCATGCCCCGCCGACCACGACACTACCCGCAGCCGGAGCAGATCTGCCTGGCACTGGAAGACCCACGGAACCGCCCCCCGGCAGCACCGGCGACGCCGGCTATCCTGGAGGCATTGGCGGAGTTGCTGCTGACGGCGGCGGACAAGATGACGGGGGACTCGCAGAATGATGCACGCAAAGATCACCGCTGAGCACCTTGCCCGCAGCGCCATCGTCTATGTCCGGCAATCGACGATGAGTCAGGTCCTCGGCAATCTGGAGAGCCAAAAGCGACAATATCAGATGGCTGAATCCGCCCGCGACACTGGCTTTGCGGCCGTCCAGGTGATCGACGAAGACCTGGGCCGTTCGGGTTCCGGGCAGATGGCCCGGCCGGGTTTCCAGCGCCTGGTCGCGGAAGTCTGTTCAGGATTGGTCGGGGCGGTCTATTGCATCGAGGCTTCCCGGCTGGCGCGCAATGGCCGGGACTGGCATCATCTGATTGATCTCTGCGCCCTGACCGGGGCCTTGGTAATTGACCCCGAGGGCGTTTACGATCCACGCCTGATGAATGATCGGTTGTTGCTGGGGTTGAAGGGAACCATGTCGGAATACGAACTCAACCTTCTGCGGCAACGGGGCCTGGCCGCCCGCGATGCCAAGGCCGGCAGGGGCGAGCTTCGCTTCACTCTGCCACCGGGCTTCTGCTGGAGTGAGGATGACCGTATCGAGATGGACCCCGATGAACG
The DNA here is from genome assembly GCF_040547525.1 of Roseovarius sp. MBR-6. Lineage (NCBI taxonomy): Bacteria > Pseudomonadati > Pseudomonadota > Alphaproteobacteria > Rhodobacterales > Roseobacteraceae > Roseovarius > Roseovarius sp. MBR-6. Next base: position 1,056 of record NZ_JBEPPW010000058.1, read on the forward strand.
TGTCCAACAGGCAATCCGCCTGATCTTCGCCAAGTTCCGCGAACTCGGCAGCGGTCGGCAGGTGTTCCTGTGGCTGCGCGCGGCAGACATCCATCTTCCGGTGGTGCAGCGCAACGGGGCCCTGCGGAAGATCACATGGCGCAAGCCAGCCTATCATAGCGTGATGCAGGTGCTGCACAGTCCTATCTATGCGGGAGCCTACGCCTTCGGACGGACCGGGAACCGTACACGGGTGGTCGATGGGTATGCTCGCAAGACCAGCGGCCACCACAAGACGATTAAGGACTGGAGCGTGCTCATCAAGGATAGCCATGAGGGATATATCGATTGGCGCGCCTATGAAGAGAACCGCCGCATGCTTGGGGAGAACGCGCATATGCAGAAGCGGGCAGCCCGCAAATCGGGGCGAGGCGGGCAGGCATTGTTGTCGGGAATGGCACGTTGCGCGCGCTGTGGCCGGATGATGCGGGTGTCTTACAAGGTGGGCACCGACCAGTCGCACCGCTATCAGTGCCGCGGCGATGACGGACATGTCGGCGCCGGTCTGTGCATCGGCGCTGGTGGGCGTGCTATTGACGCTGCGGTCGCAGACCAGCTTCTCGAGGCGGTTTCCGGCCAAGCGGTTCAGGCCGCCCTTCTGGCGGGCCAGCAAGCCGCCAAGACGCAGGAGACCGTCCGGCTGGCGGTCGAAAGGGAGCTCGAGGAGGCCCGATATGCGGCGGACCTTGCAGAACGCCGCCATGAGCATGTCGATCCCGCCAAACGGCATGTCGCCCGGACGTTGGAGGCCCGCTGGAACGCTGCATTGGAGCGGGTGGCGGCGGTCGAGCAGAAACTCGCACGGTTGGATGCGGATACCAATACGAGGCCCCGGGCCGACCCCTCGATTTTGATGAAGCTCGCATCAGACCTGCCCTTTGTGTGGAACGCAACCGGAACCGATGCCCGCGCGAGGCAACGTCTGGTCAGGCTGCTGATCGAGGAGGTCGTGATCGACATCGACGAGAAATCGAACGAATTCGTTCTGGTGCTGCACTGGATCGGCGGGCGCCACACCGAAGTCAGGCTGGCGCGGCGCAAGACTGGCCGGTTCCCGCCCGGCCGGGAGCTCGCCGCCGGGGAGGTTTTGCGCAAGCTGGGCGGACATTGGCCAGACCGGGAGTTGGCCGTAACCCTCAACAGGATGCGTTGCCGCACCGAAGATGGTGAAACGTGGACGACTGTTCGGGTCGCGGCGCTCCGCGACAGTCTCGCGATTCCGCCCTACGATCCCAACGCCGAGATCCCGAAGACCATCAGTGTGGATGCAGCATCGAAACGGCTTGGCGTTTGCGTTGCTTCGGTTCACAAGCTGATCCGGTCGGGAGCTTTGCCCGCCACACAGATCATGTACTCGGCGCCATGGAAAATACCAGTCGAGGCGCTGGAGAGCGAGGTCGTCCGGATAGGGTTGCAGCAGATCGCCGCACGCCGGCCGAGGCAAGCCCTTGATAAAATGGCAGATAAGTCCATGACCCTGCCTGGATTCTGAAGAAGGAGAGGCATTATGAAACGCGATCGCC
>NZ_JBEPPW010000059.1:0-2136 GCF_040547525.1 Roseovarius sp. MBR-6
AGCAGGTCGCCCTTGCAGGCGATGAAGGACTGGCACAAACTCAAGCCGCAGTTGTTCAGGAAGAAGCCATACTACCTTCCGGGATGTGACACCTACAAATGACGCAGTGGTCTGCGAAATCAACTGTGGACTCGGTACGAATGCCCTTCTTAAAGAGTATGTTATTTGCGATTCCGCCTTGGCAAGAGCAAACGACGATCCTGGATCAGATTGATGCTAGTCTGGCTCGCACCACTAAAATTTCTGAAGCAACGGAGCAGTCTGTCGGACGCCTCAAAGAATACCGATCCGCCCTGATCACCGCCGCTGTCACCGGCCAAATCGACGTGGCGACCTGGGGCAAGCAAGGTCAGCCCGACCGTCGCCTTGATGAGATCGAGGAGGCGATGCGGGCATGACCAAACTATGGATCGTCAGGGCAGGGGCACATGGGGAGCGGGAGCTAGCGGCTATCGACCAGAGCAAGCTGTTCCCTGGCTTTCTGGAAGTCGGCGATCTGAGCGCCTGCGCGGATCGGGATGCCGTGCTGATGCAGCTCCAAGAGGTGATGCCCGATCAGGGCAAGAACCGCCTGCGCAACTTCGCGGCTCAGCTCAACCAGTTCGTGAACCGGATCGAGATCGGCGACTATGTGGTGATGCCGCGCAAGGTCACCAATGGCGTGGCCATCGGGATCGTGACGGGCGGCTATCAGTTCGACGGTGACAGCGACTTCAAGCACGCGCGCACCGTCGAATGGAAGGAAGAGTCGCTGCCCCGCGACACCTTCAAGCAAGACCTGCGACACTCCTTCGGGGCGTTCATGACCATCTGCCAGATCAAGCGCAATTCCGCGCTTGAGCGGGTGCAGGCCGTCCTTGCGACCGGCACAGACCCTGGCGCGCTTCTGGGCAAGCAGGGGCAGGCACCGAAGCCCTTGCCCGTCAACGGCGCAGAGGACGATGAGACCGATGCCGAAGACTACCAGACCGACATCGAGGACATTGCCAACCAGCAGATCATCTCGCTGATCAAGTCCGAGTTCGCAGGCCATGCCCTGGCCGATCTGGTGGCCGAGATCATGCGCGTCGAAGGCTACACCACCAAAGTTTCCCCGCCCGGAGCCGATGGCGGCGTCGATATTCTGGCCGCAGGCGGCACGCTTGGCCTTGGCGAGGATCGCATCTGCGTGCAGGTGAAATCCGGTGACGGCGCGGCCAACCATGACGTAGTGCTGCGCCTGATCGGCTCAGTCTCGAACAGCCAAGCACAGACAGGGCTTTTGGTCAGCATCGGCGGCGTGAACGCCGTTGCCCAGAAGGAGCTGGACAGCAACTTCTTCAAGCTCCGCCTCTGGCAGATGCCCGACCTTCTGAAGGCGCTTTTCCGTACCTATGGCGAGCTCTCCGACGAGACCCGCGCCAAGCTGCCCTTGAAGCAGATTTGGGCTCCGATGACGGGAGGGGCGAGCTAATGGGACAGATACAGGAACACGCCGCCGAGTACGAGACCGTTCGCCGTCTTGCTGAAATGCTGACAAGCACGAAGGAAGACTACAAGGCGACGGAATCTTATGCGCTTTTCACCACCATCGTTTGCTGGGTTGTTCAGCGTGCGCGCACACCGGCTAATCAGAATGGCCCCGACGATGTGCAGGCACGAGAAGTAGGAATTGCCTTACAGGCGGCGCGGGTCAGTGACGCACCTTGGTTGGTGCAAGATTTACCCGAGATGACGGCATTTGATTTTTTCACCAGCATTCGCAACGCCGTTGCTCATGGTGACGGTCGTCAGATCAGGCCACTGAACGAGAATGGGTTTCTGACAGGTCAGATCGTTCCTATAGCTGGAAGGCGGCTTCGATTGCGGCGTGCTGACATGAACCGTCTCGGTTGTGCACTTGCAACCCTGTTTTGCAAAACAATGGCAGCATTTGAGCTGGAGGGTAATTTGCAAGAAGTGGCTGAACAATTTGAAGCAGCCGAGGCAATGCCATGACCGCAAGAGACCCCCTCCACCACCCATTATTCTGGGTGCCGGATACAGAATTTCAGAGATTTAATGCGTATTCCGGAACATCCGCCCACCCATTCCGACAACATGCGCCCACCTGTTCCGGGCTATCCGCCCACCGGTGACGCGTTGCCGTGAGGCAGC
>NZ_JBEPPW010000060.1:0-1984 GCF_040547525.1 Roseovarius sp. MBR-6
TGCCACGGCATCGCCGACCGACCCGATACCAATTTGCAGCGTGCCACCATCCGGCACCAGCCCCGCGACGTGCAGGCCGATGGCATGGTCGGGCGGTGTCACGGGACGTTTCGGTACCGAGAACAGCTCGAATTGCGAGGCCGGGTCATCAAGCAGGCAATCCACTTCGTCGCGGGCGAGTTCACCGGCACCCGGCATGAAGGGAAGGAGCGGATTGATCTCGCCGACGAGAATGAAGTCCTGTTCGCCCCGCGCACGCGCCCGCAGCAGATCGACGGTGATGTCGGTATTGCAAGACAGGCTGAGCCGATCGCCGTCCCGGGCCAGAAGCTGGGCGATGACGTTTGGACGGCGGGCCATCAGAAAATCCAGCGCATGAGTATAATTGGCCGCGATATAGCCCTGTTGCGCCGCCGCATTGCCCAGCCAATCGCCCGCCTGAAAGAAGAATTCCTGCACCGTGATGTTGTCGGGCAGCGTACCGTCGGCAAGTTGGGCCGCGTAGTCAAGCGGCGTATATGCCCCGAAGAGGCGGTCCATCGCCGGACCGAGAAAACGCGCCTGAAGATCACTGTCCGCAACGGGCCGCCGCAGCGTCAGGGCGGTGAAGATGTGCAGATGAATAGAGCTGTCTTCAAGCGCCAGATCCGTCAGGGCGTTGATGACCGTACTCGCCTTGCCCAGTCCCAGCGGCAGGGCGAGCAGCACATCGCCGCCAGTCCGCTCGACAATCCGTCTTGCAACCGCCGCCGCGTCATTCAGAAGGGTCGGCCCCCCGGCCATCTCAGCGGAGGTCCTTCCAGCCGGGATCGGGGCGCAAGCGCGCGCCGTGGGCCTCGGCCAGGTCTTCCAGGCGCGCTTTGATATCGTCGGGGCCGCGGGATACCGCATAGTTCATCGGCCCGCCCCGGAAGGGGGCAAACCCGGTGGCGAAAATCATTGCGCCGTCCACCTGATCGCTGTCCTCGACGACGCCAAGGCGCAGGCATTCAACACAGGCATCCAGCATCGGCAGGATCAGCCGGTCGGTGATGTCGTCAGCATCGCCCGCCTTGCCGGTGTCCGGAGCGTCGTCCTTCTGGGCCGCGCCGTCCTTCCACTCGTAAAACCCCCGGCCTGATTTCTTGCCGGTATCCCCGTTTTCGACCATCTCGCGCAGCCAGCCGGGAACATCGGGCATCGGCTTGTCCAGCCCCGATTTCAGGCTTCCGGCAACGTCGAGGCAGATGTCGAGCCCGATCTGGTCGGCCAGTTCCACGGGCCCCATCGGCATTCCGAACCGTTCGGCGGCGCGGTCGATGACCTGCTTGTCATGGCCTTCCCCGATCATTTGGATTGCCTCCAGCAGGTAGGGCGTCAACGCGCGGTTCACCAGATAACCAGGATAGTCGCGCACCCGCGCGGGCAGGCGGCCAATGGCGCCGCAAAAGGCGGCCAGTTGGTCCGATACGGTGCCGAAGGTGCCGTCGTGAGTCACGACCTCGATCAGTTGCATCTTCGAGACCGGGTTAAAGAAATGCAGCCCCGCAAAGCGGCTGGGCCGTTTGAGGCTTTTGGCCAGGGCGATGATGGACAGCGAAGAGCTGTTCGTCGCCAGTGTCGCGGTCGGTTTCATCCGTAGCTCAAGCTCGGCATAGATGCTGGCCTTGATCGCGGCGTCCTCGGGGCCTGCTTCGATCACCAGATCGGCTCTTGGGACGCCAAGCTGGCCGGGGTCAGGCATCAGCCGGTCTAGCGCATCGCGAGTCTCGATCCCGCTCAGGTGCTGGTCCTTGCAAACTTCTCCGGCCCGGCGGATTGCCTGCCCCAGCGCTTCGGTATCCGGATCGAACAACGTCACGGTCTTGCCCTTGATTGCACACCAGGCGGCAATCTCACCGCCCATCGTGCCGGCGCCCACCACGTGGACATGGGCGATGTCGTCTTCGCCGCGACTGTCCTCTTTCAGGGCTTGCTGCAGGAAAAAGACCCTGACGAGGTTTCT
>NZ_JBEPPW010000061.1:0-1694 GCF_040547525.1 Roseovarius sp. MBR-6
CCCGCACTCAGGGCTGAAAATGCGCTCACCACGCGAGTTCATCGCAGCTCAAACCGCAACCGCCTGAGTGTCCGGTGAAACGGGGGCAAGACCAGAAGAAAGCCTGGGCAAATGCGGTGTAGACCACATCGGGCGGATTATTACGCATCATCTCTTTCAGGTCTTCATCCATGATGTCACGATTGACCTGCTCGAATCTAATCATGTCGGCTTCTGAAAAATCCGTACCGTGGCGCTCATTGAACGCCTTAACAATTTCCGACAGTTCCTTTTGCTCGTCTTCTGTGTATGGCTTGGCCCCAAACTCGTTAATCGCCTTCAACGCAGCGCGGTCACCAGGGGAAAGCGACGCACTGCCTTGCTCCTTGTTTTCGACCTTGAAGGCTTGGAGGCGCAGCATGTCTTCCGTGATCTCGATCTCGGGCGGTACCTCACGGTTAGGCAAAAGGCGCGCAAGCCATGCACCATAGGAATAGAGCTTTTCGAGACTCGTGTCTTCGAGCTTCATCACCTGGGCGATGAAGCTGTAAAAGCGCATGTAACTCTTCAGGAGCTGGCGGAACTCCTCCTGACGCCCCTCATCTTCGTCGGCGTCAAAACGCGCAACGGCTTCGCGCACCAATCCTTCGAGCTTGGCGCGATCACCGCCGTCGAGTGTCTCGCTGTAGTAAGTCTGGGCGAAGCGTTCAATCTCATCCTTGTCGAGGTAACCGAATTTGAAGAGCCGCCCTTCCAAGTCATAGACCAGATTAGGGTCGGAGTTCGCCTCTAACGCTGTGACCTCATAGAACGGGCGGAAGGCGTTCTGGATGTCTTCAATCGTGTTCTGGAAGTCGAGAATGTAGGTCTGATCCTTACCCTGACGGGTGCGGTTCAAGCGCGAAAGTGTCTGTACGGCCTGCAATCCTGCGAGTTTGCGATCAACATACATGGCGCAGAGCTTGGGCTGATCGAAGCCGGTCTGGTACTTCTCGGCCACGATCAGGATTTGATACTGCTCGGGATAGGGCGAACCGTCAGGCTTGAACCCGTCAAAACGGCTCGGAAGCTCGGTTTCCGCAAAGTCGTTCAGGTCGGCTTCAGTGTAGGTTTCGCCCTCGAATTGTAGCTCGCCCGAGAATGCGACCAACGCCTTTAGGTCGTTGTAGCCCTGAGCCTTGATGTATTCGCGCACACCAAGGTAGTAGCGCAGCGCATGCTCGCGGCTGCTGGCAACGATCATCGCCTTGGCCTGGCCGTTCAGCATCCCCATGACGTGGCGGCGGAAGTGTTCGACAATGATCTCGACCTTCTGCCCGATGGCGGTCGGGTGCAGGTTGGCATACCGCGCAACCTTTCTTTGCCCGCGCCGTCCGCTCAGAGCCGGATCATCCTCGATGGCTTTCTCAAGCTGATAGTAAGCCTTGTAAGTCATGTAATTCTGAAGCACGTCCAGAATGAAGCCTTCCTCGATGGCCTGACGCATCGAGTATAGATGGAAGGGTTGCGGCAGCCCGTCTGCGCCCTTCAAGCCAAAGCGCTCAAGTGTGACGTTGCGCGGTGTCGCTGTGAAGGCGAAGAAGCTGATATTGGCCTGTGGGCCGCGCGCCTTTTGGTAGGGAGAGTGTCCGATCTTCTGTGTAACTGCGCTTTGGTCCATGCTTCTTGAGAGGAGTGAGGACGATGACGATATCCAAGGAATTACTGGACGAACT
>NZ_JBEPPW010000062.1:0-1612 GCF_040547525.1 Roseovarius sp. MBR-6
GTCATGGATCTGCCGCACAGTGATGCCTGCTTCGTGCGAGCCTATCCGGCAGCCACTGCCGAGGCTTGGGTGGATGGCCACGTTCACGCCTTCGCGTTCTTCGGCAAGGTGCCGGTGTCGGTCCTCTACGACAACGACCGCTGTCTGGTTGCGAAGATCCTGCCGGATGGGACACGTCAGAGGGCCACGCTGTTCAGCGGGTTCATGTCACATTACCTGTTCCGTGACCGCTACGGGCGGCCCGGCAAGGGCAATGACAAGGGCAACGCGGAGGGGCTGGTCGGTTATTCCCGCCGCAACTTCATGGTGCCGATCCCGCGGTTTGCAACCTGGGGCGCGTTCAACGATTACCTGGAGGCACAGTGCCTCAAACGTCAGGCGGATGTCCTGCGCGGCCAGTCCGAGACGATCGCGGAACGCCTTGAGCGGGATTTGGCCGCGATGGCTGATCTGCCGACAGCGCCATTCGATGCCTGCGATCAGGTCACCGGACGGGTCAGCTCCCAGGCACTGGTGCGCTACAAAACCAACGATTACTCGGTCCCCGTCGCCTACGGCCACCGTGACGTCTGGATCAGGGGCTATGTCGACGTGGTCGTGATCGGCTGCGGTGGCGAGGTGATCGCCCGTCATCCCCGCTGCTACGACCGCGAGGACATGGTCTTCGATGCGGTGCATTACCTTCCGCTGATCGAGCAGAAGATCAATGCCCTGGACCAGGCGGCTCCTTTGGCGGAATGGGACCTGCCGTCGGAGTTCGCGACCCTGCGCCGCCTGATGGAAGCGCGGATGATCAAGGCAGGACGCCGCGAGTATGTTCAGGTTCTGCGCCTGCTCGAGACCTTCGACATCGACGACCTGCATGCCGCCGTAAAGAAGGCCCTGCAATTGGGGGCGGTCGGCTTCGATGCCGTCAAGCACCTCGTCCTGTGTCACGTCGAGAAACGGCCGCCAAAGCTGGACCTCGATGTCTACCCATACCTGCCGCGGGCGAACGTCGAGACCACATCCGCGGCCAGCTACATGGCCCTGATGTCGGAGGATGCGGCATGACCGACACCCCGAAGATCCTGCTCGCGGATCATCTCAAGACGCTGAAGCTGCCCACCTTCCTGCGGGAATACGAGAAGCTCGCCCGCCAATGCGCCGCCGAAGGGCTGGATCATGTCCAGTTCCTGGCACGTCTGGTCGAGCTGGAATTGATCGACCGCGAGCGGCGGATGATCGAGCGGCGTATCAAGGCAGCGAAGTTCCCGGCGACCAAGAGTCTGGACAGCTTCGACTTCAAAGCGATCCCAAAGCTCAACAAGATGCAGGTGCTGGAACTCGCGCGATGCAACTGGATCGAGCGACGCGAGAATGTCATCGCCTTGGGGCCCAGTGGAACCGGCAAGACCCATGTTGCCCTCGGGCTGGGGCTGGCGGCCTGCCAGAAGGGCCTCTCGGTCAGCTTCATCACCGCCGCCGCGCTGGTCAACGAACTGATGGAGGCCCGCGACGAACGTCGGCTGCTACGGCTGCAAAAGCAGTTGGCCGGCGTTAAGCTGCTCATCATCGACGAACTGGGCTTCGTGCCGCTCTCCAAGACCGGCGCCGAGCTCTTGTTCGAACT
>NZ_JBEPPW010000063.1:0-1595 GCF_040547525.1 Roseovarius sp. MBR-6
GTGCGTTCGGAAATCAGATCGGCGCAGGCTTCGGTCAACGCGTCGGACGGGCCGCGCGACGCCGATTTCGGCAAGGTCACGGCGCGCAACAGCCAGCCGGCCCACCGCGCCGGAAGATTGGCAAGCACCAGATCGAGGCTCTTGCTGATCTTGTCGAACGCGGTTTCGGCAGTGAAACGCACCAATGGCAGGTCAGCGTCCTGTCGCCCCTCGTTTTCCCAGCGTTTCAACGTCGCCGATAAAAAATATAGTTCCGACAGCACATCGCCCAGCCGGGCCGAGATCATCTCGCGCCGCTTCAGCCCGCCGCCGAGCGTTAGGAAGGCGAAATCCGAGATCAGCGCAAACGCCGCCGACCAGCGCGACATGCGCCGGTAGATCGGGAGAAGCGGCCCCGCATCCTTGGGCGCGGGCGCAAACAGGCTGAGCGTCCAGGCACGGCCAAGGGCCCGAAAGAGCGTTCTGGTCGTGTGCCCGACATGGGCCCAGAAATGCTGGTCGAACGCGTCGAGTGATTTTTCCTGGTCCTCGATCTCCAGCGACTGCATCTCGTCCAAAAGATGCGGATGCGCGCGGATCGAGCCCTGACCAAAGATGATCAGGCTGCGTGTCAGGATATTGGCCCCTTCCACGGTGATGCCGATCGGCACCGCCTTGTAGATCTCGGACAGGTAATTGTTCGGCCCGTCGATCACCGCCTTGCCGGAATGGATGTCCATGGCATCGTTCAGCGCGTCGCGCATCCGGTAGGTGGCGTTCGATTTCATGATACCGGAAATCACCGCCAATGCGCGGCCTTCATCGAGGCCCACGCAGGTCAACTGCCGCGCCGCGTCCAGCGCATAGGCATTGGCCGCAAGCCGCGCGAGGCTTTCCTGCACCCCGCCAAATTTCGACACCGGGATGCCGAATTGCTGGCGCACGCGGGCATAGGCCCCGGTGGTGTGCGCCGCCAGCGCGCTGGCCGCCGCCGAAAGTGATGGCAGAGAAATGCCGCGCCCCGCCGCAAGTGCGCTCATCAGCATCATCCACCCCTTGCCGGCATAGTCCGGCCCGCCAATGATGTTGTCCAGCGGTATGAAGACGTCGGTCCCGTTGGTCGGGCCGTTCTGGAACATCTGCCCGGCCGGGATATGGCGACGACCTATCTCGACCCCGTCCAGATGGGTCGGCACCAGCGCACAGGTGATGCCGATATCCTCGGTCTCACCCAGAAGGCCGTCGGGATCGCGCATCTTGAAGGCAAGGCCGAGAACGGTGCAGACCGGCGACAGGGTGATGTAGCGCTTGGCCCAGTTGAGCTTCAGGCCGAGCACCGTCTCGCCCTCCCATTCCCCCTCGCAGACAATGCCGGTATCGACCATCGCCGCGGCGTCTGACCCGGCCTCTTCGCTGGTCAGACCAAAGGCCGGAAGCTCGGTTCCGTCCGCCAGCCGCGGCAGCCAGTGATCCTTCTGCGCTTCGGTCCCGAATTGCATCAGCAATTCGCCAGGTCCAAGCGAGTTCGGCACCATCACCGTCACCGCAGCCACCAGCGAGCGTGACGAGATCAGGCGCACCACTTCGGAATGGGCCAGTGCCGAAAAGCCGAGGCC
>NZ_JBEPPW010000064.1:0-1557 GCF_040547525.1 Roseovarius sp. MBR-6
TATGATTTCTATCTCAGACATAAGCACGTGCTCAGGCATATACCTAAGCCTCCATGGTTATGCCCAAGTGTCCGGTCGAAAAAGGGGCCAGTTCAGAACCCGATGAGGACGATCAACCGGACGCGGCGGTGATGCGTGTGAGAGAGCGCATGAAGATGCGCGGAAGAAGAGGCTGAGGCTCGCGCAATGGACAATGCCACGGCCCCAGCCGCGCTCTGGATTTACGCGTTTGTCGCGATCATCATCGCTCTGGTCATGCTTTTCACCGGACAGCCTTGGTGGGCAATCCTGATAACAGCGCCGATCTGGCCACTGTATCTCATGTTGGGGCAGTTCGCGGGTATCCGTCGCGGGAAACCCGCTGACATGGACGGGCCGCGTTGTGTCGCTCGACGCATGGCGCGACCTGACCGCATGGGAGCGACATGGGCCGGATGGGCGGCACTGGTGCGGAAAGCGGCGTGCATGGGTAACGACGACATGACCGGCGATGAACTGCGCGCCCTGCGAAGGCGAAAGGGGCTATCGCGCCCGGCGCTTGCTGCTTTGGCCGGGCTGCACCCCGATTCGGTGAAGTATTGGGAAGGCAAGCCGACGGTTGACCTTCGCGGCTGGGCACCGGAGCGGATATTGAACGCGCTGGGCTATGGCCAACTGTCGCAGAGGCATATTTACCCTTCCGCCCGTTTCCTTGCCCGACGGGAGAATTTCCGCCCACTAATGCGCGCGCGGGGTGGGGTGTTAGGCGGCACGGGAATTATGGCACCCCCTAAAAGGTGCGGGGCAGAGACGCGCAAGGGGACGCCATGCCGGGCCAAGCCATTACCGGGCAAGCGGCGGTGCAAATTTCACGGCGGAATGAGCACCGGGCCGCGAACACCCGAGGGCCGCGAACGTATCGCAGAGGCGCAGCGTCAGCGTTGGCAAGCTTGGAGGGTGACGCGCGGTGCGGTATAACCTTCACTGTGCGTGCAAGGGCTGGGCTTCACTGGCACTAAATTTCTCGACAACGGGCGCTGAGTATCGTTTTTGTTACCACGCTTCACAGGGGGCAAAAAAATCAACGCGCTGGAATCGCCCGTTGCTCAACGTGCCGCCGAACATTTCGTAGCCAACGTATCCCCCCATCCTGTTTTTCCCATTTACCTCTCCGCAAACCCTGACCTCGCGTGAACCGTTGGAAAGCGAAACCTCAACGGCTCGAACGTCTCTGAATTGCGCTGATTCCGGGTCGAAAAATCCTTTGGTAACAGTGTCTTGTATTTGCGCGACCTGCGCGGGGGATAAGCTAACAGGCTTACTTTCCTCAATCTTGGAAAAGGTAGATGCATTGCATCCTGCTAAAAAGGCTACAACCCATACGGAAATAAAATGTCTGTTTACTCTCATGCCCTGTACCTGACGAACCCATATAGTTCGAGGCTATCGGTGGGCTTGGAGTGTGTCAACATTGTGGGGCTAGTTGCTCCATCCCGGATGATCACGTTTCTCCTCGGCGATCCGCCCTCTTCATGGCAAGATCGGTCCTGAGAGACATTTGGACGGAGGCGCGGACAT
>NZ_JBEPPW010000065.1:0-1544 GCF_040547525.1 Roseovarius sp. MBR-6
CATCAGCGCCAAGCAGCATAACATCAACCAACAGAGCCGGAGCCCTCCAGACCAAAATCACGCCGCCTGTTCCAAATCATTCGACGACGGACAACGCACTTCCAAATTCTTGCCTTGCGTCCTCCGTCACCAGCCGGAACTCCTTGATCTAAAAATGGATTCTGGCGGTTGGGTATTGGTTGGTGATTTGTTGCGTGGTATGAAGCGTGCCGGGCACCACTTGAGCGTAGACGAACTGCGCAATCTCGTGGCCGACAACGACAAACGTAGGTTCACGCTGTCGGAAAATGGTCAACGCATCCGCGCGGCGCAAGGCCACTCGATCGCCGTCGAACTGGGCCTGCCAGCCACCGTTCTCCCGTTGGAGCTGTTCAATGGGAATGCAAGCGCCACCCTCGATGCTATCTGGTCAGAAGGTATCATGCCTGCCCGGCCTTTCCGCAGAGCACGATGTCAGCAATCAGAAAGTCGGTGGTTTCTGCCTGCGCGTCGTTCTGGGCAATGCGCAGGCCATTGAAACTGTCCTCGGTGTCGCAAAGCGAGACGTTCACAATGAGCAGATAATTCATGCAAGACTTCCTATGGTTGCGGGGTTCAGGCGCGGATGGGTTCGTCACTCCAGAAAGACAGCAGCACGCCGGAGGCAAACATCGACAGCTTACGAACCAGAAGGCGGCATCGGTCACGCCCGTGAGGTGCGCCACCAGTCCGATACCGAGCGCGCCGATGCCATAGCCGAGGTCGCCCCAGAATCGGTAGCTTCCGATGGCTGAACCACGCCAGGCGGGCGTGGAAATGTCGGCGGCGGTGGCCCCGTGGTTCGGGTGGAGAAGCACCATGCCGGAGCCGGCGATACCCGCGAAATGGATCACCACGCGGCCCCGTCGCCGAGAGGGATCATCAGAACCCCTGCGCCGCAAATGCACATGCCCAACACGTTCGGCCAAAACCACCCGAAATGGTCCGAAAAGCAGCCGGTGAACAGCTACGATCAGCCCCAGACAATACCCGAGGCGCCGAAGATCCAGCACGTTTCGGTCAGGTTGGCGCCCCTTGCCACCAGAAAGACGGGGAAGATTACCCAGACCGGCTCGTCGACGAACTGCTCGACCGGGCCCGCCTATGACAGCGCGCAATCCCGCCAGACCCAACGTAATTGCGCTGATCAGGGCCATCATGTCCCATGGCTTACCCGCCATGCCCCCCGACAAGCACCGCGAAGCTGACCCCCTCATTGAAGCCAAGCATGAGGTTGAAGCCGGGATGAGGAACCACTTGGGCCAGCTGCGCGAGGGGCGATGATTTCGTGGCATGAACAACAGCAAAGGCGAGAACTGCCAGAGTTGCAACCGGAGGAGTGACCTCGAGACTTGCAGATGTTTTCCGATTTTTCTGCGTGCCGCTGTTTACGATACAAGAAATGAACCCTAGTATTTTTTTGAAGCCTATTTGCTCCATCCCGGATGATCACGTTTCTCCTCGGCGATCCGCCCTCTTCATGGCAAGATCGGTCCTGAGAGACATTTGGACGGAGGCGCGGACAT
>NZ_JBEPPW010000066.1:0-1515 GCF_040547525.1 Roseovarius sp. MBR-6
ATCGTTGGCGCAGGCTTATGCTGGAGGGAGGAAGTGTCGCCGTGTCAGAGGATGATGACGTGACCAGCAACAAGGTCGTCCGACAGATGGAAGATTGAACCGCCCCGGGTTTACCGGAGAGTAAAACTCTCAAAAGGTGAGCCTCATGACAGACAAGAAACACACCCCGAGCTACACGGCGGAGTTCCGCGCGCGCGGCGTTCGGCTTTTCCGCGAACATCGTTCTGATTACAGCAGCGACAGTGCCGCCTACCGGGCAATTGCCTCGAAGCTGGGCTGTTCGTCTTTTAGCCTGCGGGACTGGTGCCGGCGCGCGGCGCGTGATGCAGGCGAGCTGTCCGGGCCGACGAGCGAAGAGAAGGCACGGATCAAGGCCCTGGAGCGCGAGAACCGCGAACTGCGCCAGGCCAACGAGATCCTGAAGAAGGCCAGCGCATATTTCGCGGCGGCGGAGCTCGACCGCCCGTTCCGCAAATGATCGCGTTCGTCGACGATCACGGTTCTGTCCATGGTGTCGGGCCGATCTGCCGGGTTCTGGGGATCGCACCATCGACGTATTATGGCTTCAAGGCCGTGGAGCGTGATCCGGACCTCGCATCGGACCGGACCAGGCAGGATCATCTGGACAAGGCTGCCATCAAGGAGGCCTTCGATGGTAGCCGGGGCCGATATGGCGCGCGCAAGGTCTGGCACCAGCTGCGCCGCGAGGGGCATGACATCGCCCGTTGCACAGTGGAGAGGTTGATGAAGGTCATGGGATTACAGGGTGTTGTGCGGGGCAAGAAAGTCATCACGACCAACCCCGATGCGGCTCAGCCTTGCCCGGACGACAAGGTGAACCGAGCCTTCGTGGCGGACATGCCGAACCAGCTCTGGGTCAGCGACTTCACCTATGTCTCAAGCTGGCAAGGGATGGTCTACGTGGCTTTCATCATCGACGTCTTCGCCCGCAAGATCGTCGGCTGGCGCGTCTCCACCTCGATGACGACCGGTTTTGTTCTCGATGCACTGAACCAGGCCATCTGCCAGAGGGCGCCGTCCGAGGCTGACAAACTGATCCATCACAGCGACCGGGGCAGCCAATACCTGTCGATCCGATACACCGAGCGGCTTGCCGAGGCCGGGATCGACACCTCGGTTGGCAGTGTCGGGGATTCCTACGACAATGCTCTGGCCGAAAGCATCATCGGCCTGTTCAAAACCGAGGTCATCAAGTTCCTTGGCCCCTGGAAGTCCGTTGGTCAGGTCGAATGGGAAACCCTGAAATGGGTCGACTGGTATAACAACACCCGCCTGCACAGCGCCATTGGCTACGTCACGCCACAAGAAGCAGAGGAGGCCTTCTATGCAAGCTTGAACGCTGCTGAAAAAGCAGCCTAATCATTGAACCAAAAACTCTCCGGTAAACCCGGGGCGGTTCAGATCGCATCCGTGAACTCGAACGCCAGCTTGGCCGCAAAACGCTGGAGGCCGAGATCCTGCGCGAGGCGTTGGACAAGTCACGCTCAAAAAAAC
>NZ_JBEPPW010000067.1:0-1493 GCF_040547525.1 Roseovarius sp. MBR-6
TCAATTCGCTATCATGTTCGACGAACGCTTCAACGCGTGACCGTAACTGAAACCCGCATGGCCCGGACCAGTTACACAGAGTTCATGACACTCCCTACCGGTGACTTCCAAGTGCATGAACTGGCCGATGACATCGAGCATAACTGCTCGCGAACAGATCGCGTCGCCCCACTCACCAGACCGATAAAGGTAGGCAACACGGAATTCGTCCTCGATGTCGGGGTTTCCGGCCCCACCGTCGCGTCCACGATTGAACGGCAGGAAAAACGTCTTGCCGTTCTGAAGCCTTGTCGTCATCGAGACATTGTCTTCGTCGAGCGCAAAGTGGACGAGCGCACCCCGCTTGAATGTCAAAAGCGGCTCGCCAGCAGGCGAGCGGTCCGTGCGGTACTGCTTTTCGGCATGACGGAAGGTCGAACCGGTAAGCAGGTTCTTGGTCTCCATCGTCGCGATGGGCAAGCCGTTCAAGAATATTACGACGTCGAGCCGGTTGCCGTGTTTCGTGCTGTACTCGACCTCCTTCATGACTGACAAAATGTTCGCCTGATATTCGGCGACGCGCTTAGGCTCCAGGCCGCTGGCAGGGCGAAAGTAGCAAAGCGAAAACTTGATGCCTGGGACGATCTTGATCCCCTGACGCAGCACGTCGAGCAAGCCGCGATCCTTCAAAGCCTTCTCAAGCTGGTTGAAAAAGGTATCCTCGGCTGAAGCTGTGTAGTGCCCTTCAAGCTTCGCCCATTCATCGGGTTGGGTGCTCTTCACGAAGCGGAGAACCAGCGCCTTGTCCATCGCCAGCGAGCGGTCATATTCCGTAACAGGATCTCGACGTTCATAGCCTTCGCTGTTGACAAGGCAATCGATCAGGTGATCCTGAAGCACCTGCTCTTTGTGGAGATTGTGGGCCGAAATTGTCATGAAGCGACCCTCCCGTGCTGCTGAACTGCCGTGAAGGCGGCAAGGTAGTCGCGCAGGGCACACATCGCCTCATGGAAGAAGCGCAGCTCTGTGCCCAAGTAATCCCTCGCTTTAGTTCCGACACCGCCATAGCGGAGCCTAGTCGATCCCGGATCGATCTCGTTGAGCTCCTGCAATCGTTTTCGCGCCCACTCGTCCAGCCCGACGATCTTGTCCATGAGACCGTGCAGGCTGTGCCCGCGCTCTGGTCTAATGCCTGTCTGCGCCTCGATAATCTGTTTCAGCTTAACCTCGAAGGCGTGACGGAACAAATAGATGATCGGAAACTGCGCGACGAAATCCTCGATGTTATTGCTGTAAATCTGCTCGATCAGCGCCTCGCCGCATCGAAAGTAATTGTCTGAAATATCACCCAAATTATGCTCCTCCAAAATATCCATGTCCCCGAAGGAAAAACACTTCGGAAGACTCCACTCGTTAAATTGCGTATTCCGGGGTGATGCGCCCACCGATTCCGATTTGATGCGCCCACGCGTTCCGATTTTATCCGCCCACCGATTCCGGGGGATCCGCCCACC
>NZ_JBEPPW010000068.1:0-1310 GCF_040547525.1 Roseovarius sp. MBR-6
GTGCGCACATGCGATGCAACACGCTGTCCGGCATGGAAAACTTCGACCGTGCGCGTGGTGATGCGCGCCCACAGCTCTTTCTTCAGCAACTGATAGGGCACCGAGTAATAATGCCTGTCGATGGCGATGTGGTAATCGAGCCCGGCGCGGCACTTCTTCCATTCCGCATAAACGTAAGGAGCCATCGGCAGCGGCTTCAGGGTCGGCTTGTCCAACTGTTCGAACAACTGCTTGCGACTGGCGCCGAGATGGCGCGAGGTCTTGTCGTTGAGCCGGTCGAGCAGCGGGCGGATGGCCGCGTTCACCTCTGTGAGGCTGAAGAATTGGCGATTGCGCAATCGCGCCAGGATCCACCGCTCAACCAGCAAAACCGCCCCCTCGACCTTTGCCTTGTCCTTCGGCTTGTGCGGCCGCGCGGGCACAACGGCCGTGTCGTAATGCCTAGCCATATCCGCGTAGGTCCGGTTGAGCGCGGGATCATAAAAGCAAGCCTTCGTGACCCCGGCCTTCAGGTTGTCGGACACGATCTGCGCCGTTACGCCCCCGAAAAAGTCAAAGGCGCGCACATGGCTCGCGATCCAGTCCGGCAGCGATTGCGTCCACGTCGCCTCCGCAAAGGTATAGTTTGAGGCCCCGAGGGTCGCGACGAACAGCTGTGCCGGGCGCACCTCGCCAGTCGTAGGGTCAATCACGTCGACCGTGTGCCCTGCGTAATCGACGAACAACCGTTCGCCCGCCGGATGACGCTGCCGCATCACCGGCGACAGCTTGCCTTCCCACCGCGTGTAAAGCTCGCAGAACCGGGAATAGCCGTAGCCTTCGATGTGATCGGCGCGATATTCCTCCCACAGCAGCGACAACGTCACGCCCTTGCGGCGCAGCTCGCGGTGGACGTGCGCCCAGTCAGGCTGGGTCGCTCGGTTTGAAACATCACGCGCCGTCCGGGGATAAATCAGGCGCTCAAGGTCTGTATCGGACATCTCTGGTGGCAGCGGCCAGCCCAGACCCAACTCAGTAGCGCGATCAAGGTAACCCCGAAGGGTTGTCCGCCCAATCGCCAGGCTCGCCGCAATCTGGCGCGTCGACAGCCCCTCGGCTGACAGCCGCAAAACATCTCGTATCTTCCGCATCGGCAATCTCTTCATCGGGCTTCCTTCGTGCCAAAAGGGCGGAAGGTAGCCGGTTACAGATTGCCTCGCAGCAGCACGTCAAAGGGGTGGGCGGATCCCCCGGAATCGGTGGGCGCATCAAATCGGAACGGGTGGGCGCATCAAATCGGAATCGGTGGGCGCATCATCCCGGAATACGCA
>NZ_JBEPPW010000069.1:0-1284 GCF_040547525.1 Roseovarius sp. MBR-6
ATCGCTACGTCGATGCCAACGGAAACCTTCGCGATCACGGAAAGCGTGTTCTGTCGGCTTAGCGTACTATTTTGCACTCTCCGGCACCAGACCCCTTGAACGGCTGTCTGAGCGTCCTGTCATATCACTCAATGATGACGACCACATATTGCGTGCCAGTGTACTGGTAATAGGTCGACCCGCACTGATAGTAGCCCGCCCCGTTGATGGACACGGATGCGCAGCCCGCAGGCAGGGTCGATATGTAAACCGTCGTGCGGCGCACGACCCGCCGGGTCGTCCGACGCGCCACGCCTGCCGCACTGACGGGCGTTGCCGGTCGCCCGACGCGCGCCTCGACGGGCTTGCCAAAGCCGTTCCCCGCCAGCCAGAGTGCAGGGTCCGGTTCCGCCGCAACCGCAAAGGCCAATACGGCCAAGCCGACCATCCGGCGTTTGAAAGCCATCTTTGTCATGGTCCTCACCCCTCTCCGAGAATTGCTTGACCGTCCGTCGTTGTGGGATCAATTTCCTTGGATCCCTCGGGCGGCGTAAAACTGAACGAGCTGTCGTCCGTTGCCACGCCCGGCTCGAAATTCCAGAGCTGCACCGAGAACGCGGGGGCAGCTGTCATCCATTTGCTGGTGATGACATATTTCACCGGGATCGGATCGCCGTCTGACCTGACCCAGAGTTGCCAGTCGATATCCTTGGCACGGTAGAACAGGTGATGCGCGCTGACCCCGCCCAAAGTGACCTCACCGATATATTGGCCACTTTCGACATCGAACATCAGGCCCTCATACGGATTCGCGTAGAGCAGGTCTGCCCCGCCCGTCACCTCGGTCCCCAGCACCGAGCGGACCTCGTCGATCGCGGTGTCGATCGAGCCTTCGGCGGGAAGCGAGAAATGCACGCCCAGGGCCTCGCTTGCGATTGACACAGCCGATCCGTCAAAGACAATCGTGTTCTCTCCGGCAGGTCCGGTGCGGACAACCCGGAAGCCTCTTTCCCGATCAAGCACGAGATCGCCAGTCGCTGTAACCTGTATCTTTGCGCCATTGCGCAGCAGGATATCGGTCGAGGCATCGGCGGTCACGCTGAACGTGCTCAACCCCGCGAGATAGTCCGACATGGCGCGCAGAACTTCGTCGGCCTTGGCGTCGATCTCTTGAGCCGTGGCACCCGTGACCAAGGCGCATAGCGGCAGTGTGAACTGGCCCCTTTTTCGACCGGACACTTGGGCATAACCATGGAGGCTTAGGTATATGCCTGAGCACGTGCTTATGTCTGAGATAGAAATCAT
>NZ_JBEPPW010000070.1:0-1281 GCF_040547525.1 Roseovarius sp. MBR-6
TGCCGCGCCGCCTCTCGCTGGCTCATGCCCTCAGCACACGCCAGCCGAACCTTCCGATACAAATCCACAGTGAAAATCCTCCCGCCCTCCCTGTCGCCAGAAAGGATAAAGGTGGACGACTTTTACGCCGCCCGCAGCAGGCTTATCCCGCCGCTACCGTGGCCGACTTTCGCACCGCCGTTCTCAGCGCTGATCGAGGCGCATGTCTTCGCCGCCGCCCGGCTGCATGGCGACGATACCACCGTGCCGCTGCTGGCCCAGGGTGGCACGAAAACCGCGCGGCTCTGGACCTATGTGCGCGACGACCGCCCCTTCGGCGGCACCGCCCCGCCCGCGGTGGTCTTCCGCTTCTCCCGCGACCGGGGCGGGGAACATCCAACCGAACATCTGAAGGGCTGGCAGGGCATCCTTCAGGCCGACGCCTATGCCGGATACAATCAGCTTTACGACCCAAAGCGAATGCCGGGGCCTGTTGCGTCAGCCCTGTGTTGGGCCCATGCACGCCGCAAGTTCTTCGAACTCGCCGATGTCGAGAGCAACATCCGCAAGGGCAAGAACGCCAAGGAGATCTCGCCGATCGCCGTTGAGGCCGTAAAGCGCATCGATGTCCTGTTCGAGATCGAGCGGGACATCAACGGCAAATCCCCCGCCTCCCGCCTCGAGGCGCGGCAACGCTTGTCCGCGCCGCTGGTCGTCGATCTGGAACGCTGGCTGCGCAGCGAACGGGCGCTGCTCTCGAAGCACGCCAAGGTCGCCAAGGCGATCGACTATTTGCTGTCGCCAACCCATTGGCCGAACTTCACCCGGTTCCTCAAGGATGGCCGCATCTGTCTCTGCAACAACGCCGCCGAGCGATCCCTGCGCGGCGTGGCCCTCGGCCGGAAGTCCTGGCTGTTTGCAGGCTCCGAGCGTGGCGGGCAGCGCGCCGCCGCCATGTATTCCTTGATCGGCACCGCCAAGCTGAACGGCATCGATCCGCAGGCCTGGCTCGCCGACGTCATCGCCCGCATCTCCGAAATGTCCGTCTCACGCCTGCACGAACTGCTGCCGTGGGAATGGAACCCCGAAACACCCCAGGTCAAGGCAGCCTGACCGCGGCCCTCGGCGGGTGCTTACTTCAAGGACGGGATCAAGCAACTTCAAAGCGCCGCCTGATCACGCCGTCACCAACTTTCGGGCATAGCTCGGCGTGGACGGCAAACCCCTGGTCGCAGGCAAGACATTGACCGGGTTCACCAACACCGAAGAGGAGGCTGCTGGCCTGACCGCGGTGGTCCCATT
>NZ_JBEPPW010000071.1:0-1237 GCF_040547525.1 Roseovarius sp. MBR-6
GGCAGCAGGTCGCCCTTGCAGGCGATGAAGGACTGGCACAAACTCAAGCCGCAGTTGTTCAGGAAGAAGCCATACTACCTTCCGGGATGTGACAGTTAATGTCTGATCTTGAATCCGCTCTGAAACTTTTGGCAGAGCGTGCTGAAAAACATGGCGCATCCATAACCACCGAAGAAGCGGTCAAAACGTCGATAATTCTCCCGTTCTTGCAGGCTCTCGGCTTTGACGTGTTCAATCCGGCAGAGGTCATTCCAGAGTTTACTGCCGACGCAGTTGGCAAGAAAGGCGAAAAGGTTGATTATGCCGTCTGTATTGACGGGGAAATTAAAATCTTAGTCGAATGCAAAAGCTTGCCAACACAGCTTGAATCGAAGCACCTGTCACAATTGTTTAGATACTTCACGGTTACGAATGCAAAGTTTGGCATTTTAACAAATGGTCGCCATTACAGATTTTACTCTGATATTGACGAACCTAACAAACTTGATAAAAAGCCGTTCTTTACCTTCGATCTTCTGAACTACTCTCAGTTTGATCTCGCCGAACTAAAGAAATTTGAGAAATCTTCGTTTGATATTTAGGGAATACTTGCAAATGCTGAAAGACTGAAATTCATATCTGCCGTAAAAAACTACCTTACAAGTGAGTTGGAGGAGCCATCGGAAAAATTTGTTAGGGCACTTGCCGCTGAAATCCACGATGGGAGAATTACATCTCAAGTGCGGACAACGATTGGTAGTGCGATCAAAACGGCCTTCAAAGAAGTAATCCGGGATGCTGTTCAAGCCCGCCTTGCAACTGCGCTGAAGACAAGCTCCGAATCAGACGCTGACACCGAAACATCTGATGAAGAGTCATCGGATATAGTCACTACGGACGAAGAAATCGAAGCAATGCTTATTATTCGTGCTATCGTTCGGGACACGATTGATGGGCGTCGTGTAACATTGAGAGATGCAAAATCTTATTGTGCAATCCTTATTGATGACAACAATAGAAAGCCGTTGGCTCGGCTACACTTCAATTCAAAACAAAAGTATGTTGGTTTGTTCGATGGGAAGAAAGAGGAAAAATTTCCAATAGCTGATTTAGGAGAAATCTACGAACACACGGAGCATTTGCGGACAACCGCAAGAGCGTATGTGTCACATCCCGGAAGGTAGTATGGCTTCTTCCTGAACAACTGCGGCTTGAGTTTGTGCCAGTCCTTCATCGCCTGCAAGGGCGACCTGCTGCC
>NZ_JBEPPW010000072.1:0-1234 GCF_040547525.1 Roseovarius sp. MBR-6
AGGGTCACGGATCTTTTGCTGGAGGTGGATGACGAGGTCGGATTCACCGAAACCTTCACACATCTGAACACAGGCGTGCCGTGCAAGGACAGGATCGGCCTTCTGAACGTGCTGCTTGCCGAAGGGCTGAACCTCGGCCTCAGCAAAATGGCCGGGGCCACCAACACCCACGATTACTTCCAGCTCTCCCGCCTGTCGCGATGGCATGTTGACGGCGAGGCCATGTCCCGAGCGCTGGCAAAGGTGATCGAGGCGCAGTCCTCCTTGCCGATGGCCCGCTTCTGGGGTGCCGGACAAACCGCATCCAGTGATGGGCAGTTCTTTCCCACCACTCGCCACGGCGAGGCGATGAACCTGATCAACGCCAAGTACGGCCAGGAACCAGGGCTGAAAGCCTACACCCATGTCTCCGACCAGTTCGGGCCCTTCGCCACCCAGACCATCCCGGCCACGGTGAATGAGGCGCCCTACATCCTCGACGGTCTGCTGATGACCGATGCCGGCCAAAAGATCCGCGAGCAATACGCCGACACCGGCGGATTCACAGATCATGTCTTCGCGGTCACCGCCCTGCTGGGCTTCCAGTTCATTCCGCGTATTCGCGACCTGCCATCGAAGCGCCTTTACCTCTTCGATCCGGCGGGCTGCCCCAAGGAACTGAAGGGGCTGATCGGCGGCAAGATCAAGGAGCCGCTCATCGCGGCAAACTGGCCCGACATCCTGCGCAGCGCGGCCACCATGGCGACAGGGGTCATGCCCCCGAGCCAGTTATTGCGGAAGTTCGCAGCCTACCCCCGACAGCATGAACTGGCGGTGGCCTTGCGCGAAATCGGACGGGTGGAACGGACTCTGTTCATTGTGGAATGGCTGCTCGATGCGGACATGCAGCGCCGCGCACAGATCGGTCTGAACAAGGGTGAGGCACACCACGCCCTGAAAAATGCCCTGCGCATCGGTCGCCAAGGGGAAATCCGCGACCGAACCGCCGAAGGTCAGCACTTCCGCATGGCCGGCCTGAACCTGCTCGCTGCGATTATTATCTACTGGAACACCAAGCATCTCGGGCATGCAGGCAACAGCCGCCGTCGCGCCGGTCTGGACTGCTCGCCAAACCTTCTGGCACACATCTCACCGCTCGGATGGGCCCATATCCTTCTCACCGGCGAGTACAGATGGCCAAAACAATGATCCCAGTCCTTAGCGTACTATTCTGCACTCTCCGGCATCAGACCCC
>NZ_JBEPPW010000073.1:0-1193 GCF_040547525.1 Roseovarius sp. MBR-6
GCGCTCTAGGTATGAGCGCTATTCTGTTGTTCTCAAGCAGTTGGCCTCATAGCTCGTTCAAAAAGCGTGCCGTCCCGAAGCATCGCATGCATCGTCACCGCCAGCTTCCTTGCCAGTGCAACGGCCGCCCGCTTAAAGCCGACGCGCTCCCTCAGTTTCAGCCCCCAAGCCCGCAGGTCACTTTCAGCTGAACTGCGGGTCAGAATAACGGATGCCGCCTCGTATAGGAGACCTCGGAGGTGATGATCACCCCGTCGGGATATGTGGCCCTTATAATCGACTTCGCCGGACTGATACCGGCGGGTTGTTAGTCCGACCCAGGCACCAACGGATCTGGATTTCCGGAAGTTGTCTGGACTTTCAATCGCTGAGACAAACGATGTCGCTGTAATAGCGCCCACTCCCGGGATCGACATCAGGATCCGGCAGCCATCGTTCTGTCGGGCTTCTGCGGCAATCTGGCGTGCAAGTCGGGCGGCCTGCAGACGGATAGCGCACCAAGCGTCGAGCATCGGCAGCAGGATTTCTGACAGCTTTGGTTGATCGGAAAGCAGGCGGCGTACGTGTCCTTCGAATGTGCTGCCTTTGCCGGCCGGGATAAGCAGCCCAAAAGTTTTCATGAACCCTCTGATATGATTGGAAAGATCGACTGTGATCCTGACCAGCCGGTTTCTGGCCGCGATCAAGGTCCGCACCAGCATGCTTTCAAAGCCTTTAACTCGCACCTCCCGGAAAAAGCCGATCTCGGCCAGATGCGCCAAACCGTCGGCATCATTCGCGTCGGTCTTGTTCGGTGCCATGTCGAGGGCTGACTTGGCGTGCCGGGCGTCAATGCAGATGGCGGGCAAACCTTCGGCCCGGAGAGCATGATAGAACCAGACCGACAAGGGGCCGGTCTCGAACACGATCCGATCAACAGCTTGTGCCCGCTTGCGTACCAGCTGCGCTATGACCGCGGGGTCGGAGACACATTTTCCGCGCCAAACACGCTCCCCATTGCGCCGGATCGACACAGCGGTTTCTTTCATAGAAACGTCCAGACCGATATAATCTTTCATGACTTTTCTCCATCAGATGTTTGGGCTCGCCGTCCAGTCGTGAGCCTGTGTCTTCATCATATCGGGGAGCAGCCACCCTGCTAGTCTTGGTGGGGCTTAGGAGGCCGAGGACCCGCGATTACCCCATGTCTGATC
>NZ_JBEPPW010000074.1:0-1174 GCF_040547525.1 Roseovarius sp. MBR-6
GCTATTTGGGCAGCGCACGCGCCATGGCGCTTAGTGCCCCGCCACTGGCCTACTTTTGCACCGCCACGTGGCCGGTTTTGTCTCCGCCGTTGACAATCAGCGCCTGCAGCGGTTTCAGCAACTCGGTCACCGCGCCCACCTGGTCGGCGAGCGTGGACAGGCTGAGGTCCACGCCCTCACGGGCATAGCGGTCGGCCTGGCGGTTCAGAGGCTGGTGCTGGCCGAACTTCTCGAACATGATCATGGCAAGCAGGCTCGGCCCGGCCCAGCCGCGCGGGATCGGGTGGAACGGTGCCGGGGGCTGGCTGATCTTCTCGCAATCGCGACACGTGAACTTCTCGCGGACGGTCTGGATCACCTTCCACTGGCGCGGCACCACCTCCAGCGTTTCGGTGACATCCTCGCCCATCTTCACGATCCGCTCGGACCCGCAGCACGCACAGGCCGAGGGGGCCTCAACCACGACCCGTTCGCGCGGCAGATGCTCGGGGAACGGTTTCTTCACCGGCTTGCGCCGCTCGAAGCCTGCAACCTTCGTCGTCTTCTCCGTCGCCTGTTCGGCGCGGATGGCATCTTCGGCCGCGGTGGTTTCCATCTCCTCGAGCTGCAACTCGAGCTGGTCGATCAGTCGGGCGGTGCGTTCGGCGCGGCGACCATACTTGTCGCGCTTGAGGATCGCAATTTCCAGCTTCAGGCCTGCGATCAGCGCCTCTGATGCCGACACCACGGCGTTCGAGCGGGCCAGTTCGGCTTCGGCCGCCGCGGCGCGTTGCTCCGAGGCCGCAAGCGCGGCGCGCAATTCTGCAAGTTCGGAGCGAGCGTCTGACATGGCAGACCTCTACCATGACAGAGGGAAAAAGCCCAGCAAAACAAGGGCTATGACACCAATTTATCCAACCTTTGCAGGGCGTTGCGTCCAGCGCGGATTGCGCCAGTCTATCCCCTCCAGAAGATATCCAAGCTGGGCCGCTGATATCTGCACAGCCTCCCCGGAGCCGCTTGCCGGCCAGATGAACTTTCCCGCTTCAAGGCGTTTCAGATAGAGCGACATGCCCACCCCATCGTGCCATAAAATCTTGACCAGATCGCCAAATCGGCAATCATTCCGCATACAAAAATCGAGAACTGCGGATCGAGTATCCGTGGCACCCGCTTTTTGGCCGTGTCCTGCACG
>NZ_JBEPPW010000075.1:0-1141 GCF_040547525.1 Roseovarius sp. MBR-6
TATACCACGAGTCATCGGGAAACCGGGTTTCGAGTTGACGCTGGAAAGCCAAGCGATTCAAAAGGGGCCATGATACGGTCCGGTTTCCTTGCCCAAGCAGATCGTCGCACGCTGGAGGCTTGTGTGCGTCGTCAGCGCGAGGATCACGGCATTGCGCGGCGGGCGAATGCGCTTCTTCTGCTGGATGACGGCAAATCCTGTCAGGAGATCGCAGAATTTCTATATCTGGACGACGATACGATCCGGGGCTGGTACACGGTCTACCAACGTGATGGCTGGGACGCCTTGGCGCGTGATGACTGGCAAGGTGGCCGGTCGCGCATGACCGCCGCACAGGAAGCCGAGCTCTGCGCGTGGCTGGAGGGGCGGTTTTGCCGCTCCACCGCGCCGGTCAGGGCGCATATCGCCGTCGAGTTCGATCTGCAGTACTCACATTCGGGCTGCATCAAGCTTCTGGCCCGGCTGGGGTTCGAGTATCGCAAGCCAAAGCCCCTGCCACGGGTCGCATCGGCCGAAAAACAGGCCGAGTTCATCGCGCTTTACGAGCGCCTGATGCGCGAACTGAGTGATGACGAGGCGGTGTATTTCGCCGATGCCGTGCATCCGGAATACCAGACCAAGCCCGCCTTCGGCTGGGTGAAGACCGGCTCAAACCCTGCGGTCAGGACCACGGCGGGCCGCGGACGGGTGAACATCCATGGCGCGCTCAACCTCGAGACCTTCGACGCGCCCTTTGTCGAGCCGGACACCGTCGACGGGGCCAGCGCCACACAGCTTCTCGCCAAGATCGAGGCCCGCAACCCCGACAAGCGCGTGATCCACGTCATCTGGGACAACGCGGCCTACCACAAAGGGCCGGATGTCCGGGCGTTCCTGGCGCGCCCCGAGTGTCGCATCCACCTGATCCAGCTCCCGCCCTATTGCCCGCATCTGAACCCGACAGAGCGATCATGGGCGGTCATGCACCAGCACGTGACGCATAATCGGCATTACCCCACCCGGAAACAATTCGCGGACGCCATCCTCGCGTTCTTCCGCGAGACCATCTCAGGGGAATGGAAAACATTCCGCGAACAGGTGTCAGACAATTTCCGCGTCATAACCCACCAGGATTTTCGTGTTTTGGAAGGTTAGGGGTATA
>NZ_JBEPPW010000076.1:0-1133 GCF_040547525.1 Roseovarius sp. MBR-6
GGCGTGGACGGCAAACCCCTGGTCGCAGGCAAGACATTGACCGGGTTCACCAACACCGAAGAGGAGGCTGCTGGCCTGACCGCGGTGGTCCCATTCCTTGTCGAGGATATGCTGAAAGCCAACGGCGGCACCTATCAAAAAGGCGATGACTGGGCGTCTTTCGTGGTGATCGACGGCAAGCTGATCACAGGTCAGAACCCGGCCTCGTCCGAAGAGGCCGCGCGCAGATTGCTCGAACTGCTCTGACGCGGGCCCTCTTTGCAGCATCCGATCGGGTGGTATCAAACGACATCGAATTCGTCTCCGCACGGGCAATTGAGGTGCTCGGACAGCACGTTGGCCGAATTGGGGGCAGGAGTGGATCGGCACGGAACCTTCGTTGCGAGACGTCGACATCAGTTTCCTGATGTGGGACGTGTGGAAAAATCTCTGGTTTCCGAGCGATCTGCCGTCCGGTTTTGTCCTACACGGGATGTTATGTATGAGGAGATAGAATATTACTCGGCGAGGCACCTAACTAACAAGCGCGGTCCCGTAAACTTCGCAATCAAATATCCAGTCCCGCCTCCAATGCCTGGCGCACGTGTTATCGGCATCAATGACTCGATTTGGCGAAAATCCCTGGCGCACGGGACAGTCATCGTCGATCTGGAGCCCCGGACCGTTCTCGGTGTCCTCGGGGATCGTGATGTGGTCACTTGCACCGAGTGGCTGAAGAACTATCCCGAGGTGGAGGTGATCAGCAGGGACCGTAACGGGTTTATGCTCAGGCTGCCCGTCAGCCGGTCGTTGCAGGCTGACGCAGATCAGGACGCCCCCGTGCGAAACGTGACAGTGATCTTTATCAATTATGTGTTGATGCTGGGGCAATGACGCGGCGGCGCCCGTTCAGGCAGGTGCAAGATCACGAAGTCGTGCAGGCATTCAGGACGAAAGAAGCGGAACAAAACGCTGGCCGAGGTTTTTCTTTCGCAAAGCCAGTTCGGCGCAATCAGGAAGGGCCATTACCATGACCAATATTGCAAAGGGAATGCTCGCCGGACTTGCGGCAACCGTTGCCCTTTCGCTTTTGATGCTGATGAAGGGGGCGATGGGGCTGATGCCAGCACTGGATCCGATCGGTATGATCGCGA
>NZ_JBEPPW010000077.1:0-1125 GCF_040547525.1 Roseovarius sp. MBR-6
TTGCTCATCTTCGCTCCATGAAGGCTACGATGAGCCGGAAACCCTCCGTTCCGCAATATGCCTAAACTGTCCCATGGGTGCTGACGTCAGACACGTGATGCGTCCATGACGAACCTCGAAGACCTACCTGAACCTGAAATTCTGGCGGCCGAGATTATGGAGAACCTGCGCTCTGCGATTGGGAATTTTGAATTGGTGGAGGGCCGTTTAACCGATTAACAGGTTGCTGAAATAGTCCCTGAGCCGGAACGCTATCCCTCTATCAGGGCGGGGTGAATTGATCGGGATGCCTTTCGGCGGGTTCGACGCATGGATCTGATGGCGTTCTACCGCTTCATGCGGCCAGCAACCGGGGCAATCTGGCGAGGTTATTGGCGCCATTGTCAGGATGAACCGCGACCGGACGCGCTCGACACCGCGATACATGGTCTGGGCCATGCCGCCGACGGTTTTCGCCCAGCCAAATGCCTCTTCGATCTTCTTCCGGTGCTTTTGGGACAGGGCATATCCCTCATGCCGGGTGGTTCGGCCATCGATTGCTGAATATCGCGATTTCTGTGCGACATGCGGGGTAACACAGGCCTGTCGCAGGTCGCGCACGAACTCTCCCGCGTCATAGCCCTTGTCCGCACCCAGAGTCAGCCGCCGGGTCGATCAGGGTGAATGGCGGTGGACCATGTCCAGCGCGGCCTTGCGTTCGGCACGACCGTCGGCCTTTGTCAGGTCGCCCTGCACGATGAGACCGTTGCGGTTTTCCATCAGCGCATGCCCCATGAAACACAGCATCGCCCCGGTGCCGGGGGACTTCTTGTAAAGCCGCGCATCAGGATCAGTCGTGGACGCATGGGTGGCATTGGAGCGCTTTTCGCCCTTGAAATCGACCTCGGCATTGCGATGGCGGCGGCTGTTGCGGGGCATCGGGTCGGTCTCGGCTGGGGTCTCGGAAGCTGCGGTGTCAGGTGTGGTATCGGAGGCGGGCGGATCGCCCGGCCCTTTATCGTCAGGCGGGGCCGCATCGGCCTCGGGCTGAAAGCTCTTGTGTGGTTGCCGCCCGTGATGCAAGAAGTTTCAGTCCCATGTTGCGCGTGATCGAGTGCGGTCTTGTGTCAGGCCTCAAGTGTTGCG
>NZ_JBEPPW010000078.1:0-1058 GCF_040547525.1 Roseovarius sp. MBR-6
CACCAGAAAGGGTAAAGGTGGCCGACTTTTACGCCGCCCGCAGCAGGCTCATCCCGCCGCTACCGTGGCCGACTTTCGCACCGCCGTTCTCACCTCGGCATGGTGGCGCAGCGCCCGGTGCCGAAAGTCCGCAGTAATCTCCTTGCTCTGGTCGAACCAAGTATGCACGGCCATGTAGCAGTCGACCGTACCGCCCCATTTCTTCACCGAGGACAGGGCGTGGTGATAGGGATGTGCCATCGCCGCCCCCTCAGAAATCATGGGTGAAGAGTTCAGACGAGGTGAAGCGCTCGTTGAACTCAAGATGGATGCAGCGAGCCGCGGCGTCGAAGCAGAACTCGCCGTAGGCGCCGTCGTTGTTTTCCCAACCGCCATGGGTGTCGGAGAGGAAGTCGAAGGCGAGTTGTTCTGCGACATCCTCCAGCGACAGGCTGCGCATCTCGACCTCAGGATCGTCCCAGGTCAGCGCGGCGTATTCGATCTCGGTGGCGGGGAAATCGACAGTGGTCTCGCCGGACCATGCCCCGATGCTTTCGATTTGGCCGCTGTCCCCGGCACCGTCAAAAGTCACGGTGACATGGGTGATGCCGGCGGCAGTGAGGCCGTCGAAAAGGCGGTCCTTGTTGCCGGGGCGCAGTGCGTCGATCCGGGCGGCGCGCTCGCCATGCGCCGCGAAGATCTGCGCCATGTCGACGGTTGAGGGCGCCATCGGGGGCGTGAGGGTGGGTTCTGTCAGGGTCATCGGGTGTCTCCGGTAAGGGGAAGGGATCGGAGCCGGGCCGGGCGATCTCTCTCCCCCGGACAAACTCCACATCCCCCCTGCTCCTCTCTACCTCTGGCGCCTCACGCAGCAGCGAAGTACCGGCACCCTGAGAACCCGGCGCTCACTTGGTCCGGTCGAGGGCGCAAACCGCAGTGGTTCGTGGAGGCGTTAGACGCGGGCAACACAGCGAGCGACCTAGCTGCTCCATCCCGGATGATCACGTTTCTCCTCGGCGATCCGCCCTCTTCATGGCAAGATCGGTCCTGAGAGACATTTGGACGGAGGCGCGGACATG
>NZ_JBEPPW010000079.1:0-1027 GCF_040547525.1 Roseovarius sp. MBR-6
GAGAGTGTCCGATCTTCTGTGTAACTGCGCTTTGGTCCATGCTTCTTGAGAGGAGTGAGGACGATGACG
This sequence comes from Roseovarius sp. MBR-6, assembly GCF_040547525.1. Taxonomy (NCBI): domain Bacteria; kingdom Pseudomonadati; phylum Pseudomonadota; class Alphaproteobacteria; order Rhodobacterales; family Roseobacteraceae; genus Roseovarius; species Roseovarius sp. MBR-6. The sequence goes on from NZ_JBEPPW010000079.1 coordinate 70, forward strand.
ATATCCAAGGAATTACTGGACGAACTGCTGAAGGGCTGCGAGCGGCCTGAAGATCTGCTTGGCGACGCCGGGCTAATGAAAGAGCTCAAGATCAGGCTGATGGAGCGGATGCTCGGCGGCGAGCTGACCGCGCATCTTGGCTATGAAGATGGCAAGGATGCTCCCCCTGGTCAGCTCAACCGGCGCAACGGCACAGCCAGCAAGCGCCTGAAAGGTCAGGATGGCGAGGTGCCGATCTCTGTTCCTCGTGACCGTGACGGCAGTTTTGAGCCCGAGCTGGTCAAGAAGGGCCAGACCCGGATCGACGGGATGGATGACAAGATCATCGGTCTTTATGCCGCTGGTTTGACGGTCCGAGACATCCGCGCCCACCTTGAGGAAGTCTACGGCCTACAGGTTTCGCCGGACCTGATCAGCCGGGTTACCGATGCTGTGCTGGACGAAGTTCGCGAATGGCAATCCCGGGCTCTGGAGCGGATGTATCCCATCGTCATTTTCGACGCGCTCCGGGTCAAGATCAGAGACGCCGACAGCCGCATGGTCAAGAACAAGGCCGTTTACGTAGCCCTCGGCGTTAGCAGGGACGGCGTTCGCGAGGTTCTCGGCCTCTGGATTGCTGACAACGAGGGTGCCAAATTCTGGCTGTCGGTGATGAACGAACTCAAGAACCGCGGGGTTCAGGACATCCTCATCGCCGTCGTGGATGGGCTCAAGGGCTTCCCTGACGCCATCACGGCGGCCTTTCCCGATGCCGCGGTCCAGACCTGCATCGTGCATCTGGTACGCCATTCTCTGAACTTCTGCGCCTGGAAAGATCGCAAGGCAGTGGCCGCCGATCTTCGCCTGATTTACGGGGCCGCCACAGCCGATCTGGCGGCCGCGGAACTGGATGCATTTGAAGAGAAATGGGCCGGAAAATATGCCTCAATCGCTCCGGCATGGCGGCGAGCGTGGCAGG